>JAKSBQ010000267.1 GCA_022361075.1 Opitutales bacterium
CAGTTGTTGCGTGATTTCCCAGATTCCGAGTTCAACGATGTCGCAGCCTATCAGGCAGGTGAGGTTCGACTCATGCGCAAGGAATACCAGCGCGCCTTGGCTCTTTTTGAAAAGGCGCGATCGTTAGCAAAAAGTGAGCGTGTGCTTCAGCAATCCTGGCTCCGGCTGGCTGAATGCCTGACTTTTGTGAACGATTGGGAAAACGCGGAGAAAGAGTTTTCGGGATTTTACGCGGATTTTCCAACTTCAGAGTTCATGAGACGTTGTCTTATGTGGCTTGGTTGGTCGCAGGAAAACCTCAAACGTTTCGAACAGGCAATCGCGAATTACCGTATTGTTCTCAGAGGTGGTAAAAGAGACGAGCTTTCGGCGAGAAGTCAGTTCCAGATCGGCCAATGCCTGATTCAGATGAACGAGGCGGATCAAGCGGTTCGCGAGTTGATTTTGGTCGATGTAAATTATGCGTTCCCAGTTTGGAGCGCTCGATCTGTCCTCGAGATTGGACGTATCCTCGATAATCAAGATAATGAGGAGGAGGCAAATAACCGCTTTCGCGAAGTAGTTTTCAAATTCCCCGATACTGACGAAGCCTCTGTGGCTCGCGATCTATTGAGGGAACGAGGAGTCTCAGTTGAACGCTGAAATCATTAAAATTTAGAAACAGAAATTATTCTTTGGTAATATGGGCAAGAAATGGATTTATGGACTTGTGGTGATCGGGCTGTTTTTGGGAGCCACATCACTGATGGCGCAAACTGTTGAAACCACCGAAACGGTAGAGAGGGCAGACTCTCTTTTCAAACTGCTCACGAAAGGTGGTATCGTGATGATACCTCTTTTCCTCTGCTCGGTAATGACCGTTACGCTGGGCCTGGAAAGGTTCATTAGCCTCGGTCGCAAGGCCATTATGCCTCAGGAACTTGATGATGAGATGGAGACAGCACTCGAAAAAAGTGGAAAGAACAACATCGGCGATGCCATAAAAGCATGCGAGGATCATCCGTGCTTGATGGCAGATATCTACCAGGTGGGCTTGGACCACTGGGACGACGAGGCTGATGTCGCTGACAAACTCATGGGTGACAGTGCGAGCCTTGGCTTGAGAAAACTTCGCCGTTCGATCCGCCCGCTTCGATTGATCGCAGGTATTGCTCCCCTCATGGGACTTCTCGGAACCGTCATTGGTATGATTCGCTCGTTCCAGACGGTTGCCCTCAGCAGCCAATCAATCAACAAGGCGGAGCTGCTTGCAGAAGGTATTTACCAAGCGATGGTGACAACCGCTACCGGCCTGACAATCGCGATCCCTACTTTGATCCTTTATTTCTACTTCAACAACCGGATCGACAAGATCGGTGAGGTGTTTGAGGAAAAGGGTAGTGCGTTTGTCTACAAGCACTTCAGAAAACGCTTCAAACTGGAAAGCTAATATGAGAGTAGAATCTTCCGAAGACTCGGGAAACGAACAGTTGATCGACACTTCTTCGTTGGTCGACATCATGTTCATCCTCATCATTTTCTTCCTGGTCACCACATCATTCCACGAGGAAGAGACCGACATGGCGGTCAATCTTCCTGAGACAGATTTGACGCTGAGTTCAGCGGTTCAGGTGCTTGTGATCAACATTCGGAATGATGGCAGCTACTTTGTGTCCGATCGTCGGATGGATTTAGAGGGTTTGAACAGCGAACTAGTTGAGGTAATTCGCAGAAACCCGGATCAGAAAGTATTGGTTCGAGCGGATCGAAGCGCCTTGCATGGTCAGGTTGCCCAGGCGATTGCGGCTTGCCGGAGAGTGGGCATTTCCGAAGCAAATATCGGCTACATGACGACGCTCTAAGTCTGATGGCTTTCTTCTAAAAACGATTTTCGAAGGCGTCTTCAAATTACGCAGAACAATGGGTGTTTCAGAATACATTAAAAAAGGAATGAGAAAGGTGATCGTGTCACCGTTCTTCCTCGTATTCGGAGCCCTCGTTATCTTCAGTCTAGGCCTACTTTTCGGATTGGGTTATTTGCGGTACTATGTGGATGGAGATTCTATTAACCGTCGTGCGATTCATTCAACATTGGTCCTGAATCTTTGGGAAAACCCGGATTTCTTGCCCGGGGAATTGAATCTGATCAAAGGAAATCAGGAAGCTACTATCTCAGAGGACGGGAATACGATGATTCTGTCCCGTGTTTTTTCAAGGGACAATTCAGATCTCTTTTTCTCGAATCGGACGGAGGATGGCTGGTCCAAACCGATAGCCTTGAGTGGTTTTATCAATACTGGTTATGAGGAGCGGGCTCCTCACCTGAGCCGTGACGGAAAGTGGCTGCTTTTTCAGTCGGATCGCCCGGATACCCGTGGTGGATTTGATCTTTATTTGTCTCAAAAACTAGGAGACCGTTGGTCCGAGCCCATCAATTTGGGAGACGCGGTGAATACGAAGTATGACGAAGGTTATGCGAGTTTTTCCCCTGATGGTTTATCTCTCTATTTTTCCTCAAATCGACCTTCAGTTGGTGAGGAATTGGAAGAGGGTGAGGAAGCCGACTGGAATGTGTATCGATCCGATTCAATCAGCCCAGGCATTCCAGAGGAAGACATTCTTCCGATCTTTGGAGAACCTATTTACCTTGAAGCTCTCAACTCCGAGCAAAACGACTGGCAGGTATCGATTCCGGCGAATGAGAAACAGCTTTATCTCGTGTCTGATCGCGACGGTGGAGTAGGCGGCTATGACATTTGGATCAGTCGGTTTTTTGAAGGTGATTTTTTACCTCCTGAAAACCTTGGGAAACCGATCAATTCGTCCAAGGACGAGATGCACCCCACCTTTGCAGATCGAGGCACTCAGTTGGTATATGTTTCGAATGTTTATTCCATCCACCCTCGAGCGCTGAAGTATTACAGTTCCTTCTCGAGAGAGGTTCTAAGTCGGTTTGATTACGCCCTGTTGCGTAACGTGCTCCTCATTCTGCTACTTTTGGTCCTGGCGGGTGTTGCGATCCACTATCTCCTGAAGTTCCTTCTCGATTCTGAGCTCAAATTGCTGCCGAGGTGTTTGATTGCTTCTTTTCTGCTTCACTTGATCCTAGCAGCTCTGACCGGATCGTTGTTTCTCACCTCTAAAATTGAAGAGACGCTTGAGCACAATCTGTCCGAAATGACGGTTAACATCAATGCACTCGCTCAAGAAAGCATTTCGGTTGCGATCCGTGAGAGCGTCGCTTCGCTACCGCGGGTAGAAGCCCCGACTTCTCTTGAACAGGTTGAAGTGGAAGTTCCTTTGAAAAGTGACACTCCTATTAACGAGCCGGTAAATCCTTACCCCGACGTGGTGAGTGTGAAACGAAGTGTATCTTCTGAAAAATTTACCCAAGTTCGCCAGGCTCCTGCTCGTATCGAAGCGTCCAAGACGATGCAGCGCGTCGCGCAACTGAACTTCACTAATTCCAACCTGATGATGGAGAGTCCGGAAGGTGTGATCCAGTCAGGTGAAGGGGATCAGATCGATCCCAACATGGATCCGAAACCCGTTCAGGAGCGTTTTGAACGAAGTACTGTGGATCTCGAACCGCAACCGTTCGAACCTATCGAGACTGTTGAAGGTGATTTCGAAGACACAGTTACCGAAGCCGTGCAATCTCGATCTGTCGCGACGGCTTCAAGAAGTCGGGTATCCGGTAATCTTTCCAGCCGAATCAACAAGGGAATTAAAGATTCGGAACAGGATATTGAGAACATGGAAGTGCTGACCAGTTCCCCCGGATCTCTTTCCTTTGCTCAAGAATACGGCACTCCGATCTTCCTCGCTGATATCGTGATGGAGGTAGATGAAGAAGAGGAAAAGGATGAAGAGGAGATTGTTTTCAGAGATTTCCTTTCGGCTCCGACAGGACGGAGTTCGACCGATATTGAGTTTGGATTTGACCAACTTTTCAACGACTCTGTTGTAGATGTAACTCAATCGCGATTCGGTACCGTGCACGGGGACGAACGTTTTACAGAGATCAAAAAGAGAGACCGACGTGGCTCCCTTGAGAGGGTGGCAGGGCTGCTGATGAGAAAGACTCCGTTGATCGAAATGGAAGATGATTCGGAACTAGAGATTCCCGAGCACATGCTTGAAGATGACGAGGAGTCGCTTCGTCCGGTTTTTTAGTCGAAATTCAAGGAATCACAAAATCCAAAGTGAGAGCTGCAGACTCGTCTTGGCCCAAAACTGATGGCAATTCTGATTTTGAAGACTCAATCGTCGAAGGAAGATCCCAAGGAGGATTGATCACCCACAATCCTGAGCCGAACATCCCCTTGTTCTGATTGTTCACAGTGAGTTCAACATTGAGCCATCTCTCTGGGTAGACTTGGGATAATGCGTTTTTGAGCTCCTCATACAATCGATTGTTGAGCATCGGATACCAGATGAGAATGGTTGCAGTTTTGAATTTGAATAACGCATCATCGATTGCGTAAGGAATGACATGGTAGTCGTTTTGGATCTTGTAGGGAGGGTCGATTAACACGAGCGCTCGACGGGATGGAGGCGGAAACGCACGAATCATACCTCGTAGGCCGTCTTTTTTGATCACCGTTGCGCGATGATCTGATTTAAAGTTTTGCTGTAACGATTCAAAATCTGTCGGATGCAATTCGTGCAGACGCAACTGATCATTATACCTTAACACCTCCTTTGCGATGAGAGGCGAACCGGGGTAAACAGTCAGTTCTGAAGAATTGTTGAAGGAATTTATCAGCGCGCAGTATTCGTCAAGAAAACTTGGCAGACCTTCCTCGTTGAGCATTTTTGACACTCCTTCTCTATATTCATGTCTTTTCGTCGCAAAACCTTCACTCAACTTGTAGGCCCCTGCTCCTGCGTGAGTATCGACATAAAGGAATGGAGCGTCTTTCTTTTTCAGATAGTTCAAACAATGAAGTAGAACTGCGTGTTTTAAAACATCCGCATGGTTTCCAGCATGAAAGGCGTGTCGATAGCTCAGCATGACTAGCACATTACTTTGCAAACCAGTATTGAATCAATTGAGAAGCAATTTTAACAGGCGCGAACTGTATTCGAAATCAAATGCGATCGTGGTCTGCCCATGCGCAGCTTGGAGAGTTGTGGTCTGTCCAGTTCCGTTGATTGAATTTCGCTGCGACAGTCTTCTGTTTCACGCGACGCTCCGAACAAAAACTGGTGGGCCCTCGGGGATTCGAACCCTGGACCCACCCGACAAGTCGGGGCTGTTCTAACCACTGAACGAAAAGGCCACGTCAAAAAATAATTGGAAACCTAATGTATGGAGGATGCCCTTCACCGTTTCGGTTACAGAAGGGTTATCCTGTATGATTTGGCTGCCTATACTGAGGACTGGTAATTCTCAGGGGAGTAGCGTTCGAACTTCTCCATTCAAAAACCCTCCATGAACTGTTTTGTTTTCGTTTTTAAGGGAACTATGCCAGAACAGGTCGATTTTTGTTCATTTGTGAATATTTGAGCGAATTAGAAACGAGATCCATTCGACAGGCTTAGGGTCTTTGAATCCGAACCTGCTATTTGTGTCATTCATCGGATCATTAATGATTGATCAGGGCAGTGTAGGAATTAGCAAGATTCTTTATTAAGTTCTGAACAATAATGATCAGATTAATCAATAATTCAATCTGATCTGTAAAAATCCTGAGATGCTAATGTGGTAGAATAATCTGTGTAAAAGATCGCATTTTCACAATTTTGTTCATGTCAAATCGCTTAGTATTCCGAGTACCCCTGAGATTTTTCTTATTCGCCACTTGTGTTACATCGGTGGTTCAAATGTTCCTCTATGGAGTCGATTCTGAAATGGCTTCGATTGAAGCAATGGAGGTAGACAAGGTTCTCCCTTCCCGCCACCATCCGGGAATCGAACAATTCCCGGTGGAACACGTCCCTATGTTTATTTGCCTGGGGTTTGATGACAATGGTGTTGCAGATGTCGAGAACAATGGAGGCGCGTCCTGGATACGGAACTACCTGAAAGATAGAAAGAATCCTGAGGGATTGGGAAATCTTGCGACCTACGATGGCAGTCTCATGCGGGCTTCTTTTTACATGACTGCAAAATATTGCCGGGAGGATGTTTACGAAAGCAAGGAGGCAGTTCGCAAAGTGTGGAAACAGCTCTACCACGATGGGCATGAAATAGGGAATCACAGCACCGTTCATTTGATGGAATGGGATGATGTGAACCAGCGAGCCATCAACTATAATGGGAAATCCTATTCAACTGAAGATTGGATCGAAAAGGAAATTTTACCATGTCAAGAATGGCTGACAAGCGAGGTGATTGGAGTGGATGCAAAGGACATCAAAGGATGGCGTTCTCCGCGTCTCGAGTGGAATGCCAACTTGTTCCCTGCCCTAGTGAAGCATGGATTTCTGTATGATTGCAGTATTGAAAGCGATTTCGAGAATGATGGAACCTCCGTCTATTGGCCATTCACATTAGATGAAGGACACCCTCTCCAGTCGGATGTACCAGTGGTCAAAGGATTTTGGGAGATGCCTGCTTACGCTTTTCACATCCCCCAGGCACTGCGTGGTAAGACTGCAAATGAAGCAAGTGTGACAGGTCTCGACTACAATGTTTGGATCAAAAAGGAATGGGGAGGTTACGAACTGACTGGGCCTGAATTCACTGATATTTTGATTTACACTCTGGATCAACGAATGGCCGGGAACCGAGCTCCGATGTTGATCGGTCTTCACAGTGATATCTACACTGACTTACATGGGAAGAATGAGGAATATTGCGGAACAAAAAGTGCGCGTGAACGTCAATTGGCGATAGAAGACTTTATTGAATATGCGATCCATACTTATCCGGATGCCGTAAGGATTGTTCCGACTATTGCTGTCATTGAATGGATGCGAAATCCGCAGCCTTTGCATGTTGTTGAGTAACTTGTATGAGTTTTGAAACGGAGGGAAATGCAAGTTGGCCAGACCCTCAATTCTCAATAGCCGCTAGTTCCAGAAGCCATTTCGATCAAATTATTACTCAAATTGGTTAAACAAATCCCTTTTTGCTCATGTTAAAATGATAGTATGAGAGAAACAGGTGTAACGCTCAACTTACGTACTAAATCAAAAACACTTAGCATAGGAATTTTCAGTTTATTTCTTTCTTTGTCTTCGGGAGAATTTTCACAGAAAGAACATCATTTGATCATGCAACTTGACCCAAGTTCACAGGCTCCAGGAGGGCTTTTAGCGGAACAGGTTCCTCAATTCGTGATGTTTGGTTTCGACGATAATTCAAGTGTAGAGGAGATGAAGTGGATCATTGATTTCATGTCCGAGCGCAAAAACCCTTCTTCAAACAATCAACGTAGTGAAACCTTCGATAACAACCCCATTCGTGCAGCATTTTATACCAACGGAAAATATCTCGTTGATTCAGTGGAACTCCGAAAAACTCACAAACTCGCATTTGACCAAGGGCACGAAATTGGCAACCACACTCATCATCACTTTCACGGTGGCGAATTTACAACCGATGAGTGGTTGCAGGAAATGAAAACTTGTCAGGATGCGTTGATGCAGTGTGGTATTCCTAACGATGCTCTTATTGGATTTCGCACTCCTTTTTTAGAGTTTAATACACAGACTTTCATTGCAGCGGAGCAGTTCGGATTTCATTACGACTCGACTGTCGAAGAAGGAGAGCAGGCTGACCAAGACGGTACTAATTTTCTTTGGCCGTACACCCTGCATGATGGCAGTCCTGGCAACAAATACGCTTATACTGAGGACTCGGGAAAGCGCATCGGATCCCATCCTGGACTCTGGCAAATTCCTGTCCATGTATTCATGATCCCGAGTGATGAGCACTGCCAGGATTATGGGATCGCTCCGGGGCTGCGTGTAAAAATCAAGTCCCAGTTTTCAGAAGAAGGGTACGGTTCGTGGGTTGCCGAGGATGGAAAAATAACTGGTTTTGATTGGAATATACTCGAAATGGCGGGACTAAATGGGAAAGAGTTCGAAGCTATCTTGAAGTACTCGCTCGATCTTAGGCTAAAAGGTAATCGTGCACCTTTTATGATTGGTGCACACTCCGACCTCTATCCGGAAAGTCAACCTGATCGACGGCAAGCGATTGAAAATTTCATTGAATATGCGCTCTCTATTCCGGAAGTCAGAATTGTCACCCCGGCTCAACTTATTGACTGGATGAAAAATCCTGTTGGATTTGAGGAATCGCTTTAGCGGTCACACTTAACGCCCAAGAAGACTAAATCAAGATGCCGGATTACTTGGTACATGGGTACAACGTTTTCTCTATTACTTCGTTATGTGTGCTTTCAACATTTGCGAGGGCCACTATTTGCCCTCCGGAATCTATCGAATTTTCTGGGGTGAACTTCTTTTATTCTGCATGAAACCGAAAGCGGGCGGAGATTCTGACGCCCAACGACGAATCTCTAGAAATTTGTTGCCCGTGAAATTGATATTTCCGCTTGTTCAACAACAGATGACACAATCACTTTGTGAGAACAAATATATGAAACAAATGACCCAAAATTATCATTAAGTTTTAGGCACCCGACTGTAAGAGGGTTCGAGTTCTTTTAACCGGACACTATGGGTATGTAGCGTTTCTCGGTCTACCTGTCTGGCGTGAAATCAATCACTATCCAGAGCTACCTTAGTTTAAGTCTTATGAGGAGAAGATCGTTGGGCCCCGAATCCAATGTGCAAAAAAAGCATACTGCTAAAATACAGCAGTATGCTCTTAAGGTGGAATGAATTTCGGGTGCATTGACACCCTTTGTTTATTCGACCACTAAAAACTAATGGTATTAGTGAGTCTCCAAACCATTCCTTCCGCAATCCGGTTAGCGGAGACAGTTCCGTCAGGATTAACCGCGACCGGAACAAGGTGCGCATCTTCACCAATCCGTTGCAAGTTCAACTGCACACGCCAATTCAAACCACGTCCGATATCTCGCTGGTAGCCAATCCACACATCAATGTTCGATTCGGAGCCACCTTTGATCGGCCGGGTCACATCCAGCTTTGTTTGTGTGTCATCCAATTGATAACCGAGTATCGCGTCATCCTGCCAGCGATAAGCAGCTCCGACATTCACCCCTTCAAGCAGTCCATCCACAAATCGGTAGTTCGTCACCGCATTTGCCCTCCATGGACGCACTTCCGCGGCGGATTGTCCGTTCGCATCCAACTGGAATTGGTAAGCGGCATAGACATTATTTTCGTAATAATCACGGATAGTTTGGTCTCCACCCCACCACAAACGAAGGTCTCCTGCGGGGCCCTGTAATCGTGAGTATTGGTATTCGATCCAATTGGTGATAACTTTTCCCAAACCGGTGCGTGATGCTTCAGTCTTGGATGCGTTAATCGTGATGTCCCAATTATCTGTTGGACGAGCTTGCAGCTCAAATTCGACACCCTTCGATTCCTGTCCGATGGTCATTGTCGGAGTTAGACCATTGATACGTCCTCCTCCTGATCCCTGGATGTTCCCAACATTATTGTAAGCACTCCAGTCACCCCCGTTGATCATCATGCGGTGATCCTCAAGATTGCCCGTTGCCAACGCGGTATTGATCGGTAAGCCATAGGCATCAAAGAACGATTGCGGAGGCATGGTTGCAAACCAGTTAGCTGCTGCTGCCTGTGCGGCAACATTGGATGGATGGGCAAGCGCCTCATCAGAAAATGGAGCATTTTCCCAACCATCTGCACCCCAGAGACCTTCGTCGACAAGTCCATAATTGGAATACCACGCCATGCCTGCAAGATTTCCAGCCCAATATTCCTGAATCGCGAGTGCGGAAGCAGTTCCCCATGCCTCAAGATTTTGCAGATAATAACTGGTTTCTCCCAAAGGACTATTTCCGGGAATATCTGCATTTTCTACAGATGTTTTATACCAGGTTACTTTGAAGGTCATCCGATCATTCAAGGTATTGACCACAAAACCATAATCTTCCGTTTTTCCGGAAGGGTTAGGTAATTGAGTTCCGTCGAATCCAACGCGCACCCTTGCCTGAAAATTCTTCGCTTTGTTGTAGAACAAGCTCACATTTGTACCGTATGGAAGTTTCTCAGAGAGGAAGTCTTTTGAATGAGCAACAACACCCCAACTGACAGTCTCACCGGTGGATTCGAAGGCTCCGAGATCAGGATCCGGTGCATATGGAAAATCGATAGATACCACTCCGGTTTCTGAGTTTGGAATTCCACTTCGTCCGTAGCTTTTTACTTCATCGCGACGCCAGCCATAAGTAGGTACAATTTTGCCATCAAACAGATAGCCCTGCCAGATGAGTGCCTTGGAATCGATCACTTCTGTGTTGCGTCCGGCATTGTCATACAGACTTGCGATATCGCCATTCTCTGCATTCAGAATGGTCACAGGCATAGTGGTCCAGCCAACGTAGTTGTTTGGATTCTCGGACTGTGTGGAAATTGCTCCGTTGGTGAGGATCGTATAGGGCGCAGATGGATCTACTCCCGGTGCATTCCAGTGGGAGTCAAAAAATTCCACCTCATATTGCCCCATTGGATTAATTATCATCTCCACTCCGGGTAGATCTAATCCTCTTGGAGACCCCACATTTCTCAGGTCATCTGAAAGGTATATCGCGTAACTCACACTTCGTGGGTATCCACCAATATTACGGTCGATGTTTTGCTCGTTTACATAGTTCAAATCACTTGCAAAACTTCTCCAACGAAGATTGCGAGTTTTACGTTCGTCCCGGGAAATCAACCCTGTAAAAACTTGTCTTCCGATAAAGTTTGCCAACCAGGAATTCTCATCGAAAAAATCCGATCCATGTAACTCACCAAATGCGGTGAGTCGTGCATTTTCGCGAACAGAATCATAAGAACTACTGGATGGTTGACCGCCACTGATATAGGCTCTGCCAACGTTTGGGTTCACATCACCACCGACGACAATATCAGGAAGTGGAACACCTCCTCCCTCCGTACGTGGTATTGCTCCGGGGTATTCAGTTGGAATGAGGTTTGTGTGGGTATTCACGTCAACTGAAACAAAGGTGCGTCCACCAAACAAATTGAAGTTCGAACGAGAATACTCCTGGTAGTCATAGACCGCTTCAAACCCCAAACGATTGTTGAAGAACGTTTGAACCAACGAAACATTGTAGGCTTCCCAATCTTCTTTTTCCCATTTGTTATCCCCATCAATGAGCTTGTTATAGAAATCGAAGATGGAGGCATCCGTCATGTGGATGTCCTTATAAAAATTCTTCTTTGCCGCAGGAAACAGATCCGGATTCTCAGCATTTACATTCCGTGAATACTCGTTGAAAGCAGCCACATCCATCATTCTTCCGAAAATGAATCCATCAATACCGCGGTCGATGACGCCTTCGGAGTTGATCCCATACATCATGTTTGCTGTTAACGAAGTTGCACGAGTGGGTTGGGAGTTTCCATTGTTGAAGAACATGCCAATACCACCGTTGAACATGCGATCCATTTCATTCCCCAACCATGGTGTATTCACATGCGGGAACGTGTCGACGCTTGTCTGATTGCCCCGATCCATGACTGCCCGGTATTCCCAGGCCCAGGCAGGATCAAAGACACGTTGTCCCAATCCGCTCCACCAAGCGGTAATCTGGTCGACAGGAGGAAGAATTCTTGGGCGATTTGCACGGATTTCACCTTTTTCATAGTTGGCACGAATGATCGTATCGCCATTTTCAACAAGATCAGGTTGATAGGTTAGAGTGACATAACCACGTTTGTCCTTTTCATAGGCGGGTTTCTGCTTGAATTTTTCGTGTTCATTCAGCCCCGCCACTCGAACGGCCAATTCCCCTTCGATGATGACCTTGTTGTAATCGAAACTCTGACGCTGTGTGCCATGACTTGCGAAACGGGTTTCAATCTCACCGGAATCCTGAAACGCTGGGATCAAAGTTCCGGTATTGATAATCCCTGCAGGGCTACCCACGCCAAAAAGGATGGAATTCGGTCCACGTTGGAGATCCACCCGGTCCACGTTAAAGGAGTCCCAAGGGATATCGGTAATGAAATAGTTTCGGGTATTGTCGGCTGCGTCTAATCCCCGAACACGTGTATTGGTGCTGGGTTGTGTAAGATTGTTTGCCTCATTAAGGCCCTGTGTATTACCCACGCCTGCATAATTTCCGTAAAGTCCGCCGACTTCAGTATTGGTAGTATAAACCAGCAAACTTTGCGAATCGGTCGCTCCCGTATCGCTCAGAAATTGATCCGTCACAATACTGATGGAAGTTGCTAAATCTTCAAGGTTAGTGCGGACTCTCGTCCCCGCAAGTGTGGCAGTGGCGGTATATCCTGAAGAATCCGACGAATCGATTTCAAATGGCGCCAAAGTATAGATCTCTTCATCGTCAAGAGAATCATCTGTCTGTGCATAGGCGGATCTTCCCAACACTATCGCAAACAGAATGAACCATAGTTTTATTGCTTTGTATTTCATTTCTTTTGGGGGAAACAATTTTCTTTTTATACATGCAAAAATCCTCCAACCTCATGAATTGGGTACAGTCACACCCGCTTGACAAACGGAACGCTGGTCACAAAACATGGGAAGGCTGGCCGGGCCTTTGCAGTCGTTATTTCAGTTCTTGAGTCTACTAGCATAACATATATAGAAATACTAAGATTAGGTATTAATGATCAAAGATTTGATATTTATGATCATGATATCTGACAAAATACTTCAGATATTGCCTTTTGGCTCCTTCTTACATCCCTCCAGGCATTATTAAGATTGAGCAGTTTTTGCTTAGAATTAGCAGACGCACTCACCGGAAAACCGATGATTTTTTACATGGGTAACCCTTGGAACGGAACCAACCGCCCCTATTAGTTCCAAAGTTACTAAACCTCAATTTGATACTAAAGAGCGGACACCATTTGCTTACGGTATTCGGAAGGCGAGACTCCAAATTTGCTCTTAAAACTCCTACTGAACGCTGCCAGCGATTCATAGCCGCAGTGGTCGGAAATTTCCGTCAAATTCGCATCTGAATGGACGATCATCTTGATTGCCTGGTTCATCCTGTAGTGCAACATGTAGCTTCCGATGCTGAATCCGGTGATCTGCAGGAACTTCCTTCGTAAATGGCTTGTTGAAATGTGAAGCTCATTTGCGAGATCTGAAATACTCTGTTCCTCGAAACTTCTGGACTCGAGATATTTGTTTACGGCAACAATGAGACGGCCGTCGTCTTTTGTGTAAATCGATTGTTTCTCGGGTAATTCGATCGAACGCGCCTGAACCAGCAAACGTTGCAGGAAACGATTGCACTGCAAAATCCACATGTTGGTCTCAATTGGGCTGTAATAGGTATCTCTTTGTGTTGTCAGAATCCGATGGTAGTCTCCCGCAATATAATCAAGGATTCTCCAGCATTTTTCGTCCATATCGATTGGCAGGTTGACGAGAGGCGTCAACGCCTCCCGACGTTCGGACTCAAATGTCATAAATACCCAGGAAATGTCTTCCGTTTCTACATCCCAATAGAATCTGAATTGGAAAGGCGCGATCAGGAAAACCTGGCCAGGGTGAAGTTTGTAGGTATCCGCATCTACTGATACACTTCCACTTGCACCACAATTGACGACGAGCACGTAACGGTGGTGCGGACGTGATTCGAACGTACGTTCACAAAGAGTCGTACGATCCGTGCGTCGAAAGAATACAAAATTATCGGAAAAAGGAAAATTGTTGAGCTGCAATCCTTCGAAATAGTTGGTCGGAGTAGGCAGATTCCAGCACTCAGCTAAACTTAATTTCTGTTCGATATACATTGGTCAGAAATATCAACTCTCTGATCATTAATGCTAAAATTTATCATTAATGCAAATGATATAATGCAGATATTACCTGAATGAAGAGGGTTGAAGCTGATACTTTAGCAGATTTCGCGAGCAAATAATCAACGACAGAAACATGAAAAATAACAAGAATTTTGGTGAATGGGAACGCATTCCAACGGAAATATTTGCAGACGCAGATACCGCAGTTCAATCCCTTGCAAATGAAATCGAAGAACTGGTTCGAATCAGAAATCAAGTGAGTGAAAAGACTGTGTTAGGTCTGGCAACAGGCTCAACTCCGGTTCCTCTCTACAAAGAGCTCATTCGTCGTCACAAGGAAGAAGGTCTCAGTTTCAAAAATGTGGTGACGTTCAATCTGGATGAATACTACCCGATTGTTCCGGAGCATCCGGAAAGCTATCACTGTTTTATGCGTCAACAATTGTTTGATCATATCGATATCCCGGCAGAAAACATTCACATTCCGGACGGCAATTGTGATCGTGAAGAAGTATTACAAATGTGCCAGAACTATGAGGAAGCGATTAAAGCTGTGGGTGGATTGGACATTCAAATACTTGGAATCGGCCGAACGGGTCACATTGGATTTAATGAACCAGGTTCTTCTCTTTCTTCACAAACCCGTCTGGTGACACTCGACAGTTTGACAAGAAGTGATGCTGCAAAAGACTTTCTGGGTGAATACAATGTGCCCCGCCATGCTATTACGATGGGTGTTGGCACCATTATGAATGCGAGGAAAATCTACTTGCTCGCATGGGGTCGTGCCAAGGCGGAGATTCTGAAACAAACCATTGAAGAAAGCCCTTCTGACACGATTCCGGCAAGCTTTCTACAGAATCATTCAGATACCAGAATTTGGATTGATGGAGCTGCGGCAAGCGAACTGACACGACGAAAAAGCCCCTGGCTGATCTCGTTTACAGATTGGACGCCACGCCTAGTTCGAAGTGCGGTAACAGATCTTTCGTTGAAAACAAAAAAACCTCTCCTCAAATTAGTTGAGAAAGATTACCAGGAGAATGGTCTGGCAGATCTCATCACTGAGAAAGGGCCAGCATACAGTCTGAATATTCGGATCTTCAACGAGATGCAACACACCATTACCGGCTGGCCGGGAGGAAAACCCAAGGTCGAAGACACCCATCGTCCTGAACGAGCACAGCCAGAGCAAAAACGCGTTGTGATTCTGAGTCCTGAGCCATCGGAGGATGTCCGGGCCATGGGAGCAACCATCAATCGGCTCATCTCCCAAAAACACGATGTCACGGTTGCTTATCTGACCTCTGGCAGCCTGGGGGTCCCAGACGAGGAAGCAATTCGTGGATCAGAGTTAATCATCGACGCAATAAACCTGGATGAATCGTCGTTGGTCGCTGTCGCTCACAAAAAGTTATTGGACAAGAAGGCATTCGAGCCCGATTGTCAGGAAATTCGAAAACTTAAGGCTACCATTCGAAAAAACGAGGCCCGGGCTGCACTTAAGCTTTGTGGAGTGAAGAATGGAAATATCCAGTTTTTGGATCTTCCATTCTATGAAAAAGGCAAATATCGCCAGTTTAACATTACGGAATCAGATATGAAACGACTCCGAATCCTTTTAATGCAAAAGCAACCCCATCAGGTTTTTTTCACAGGAGCCTTTGCAGACCCAAGCTCTGTGCCTTCGAAAGCGTTTCAAGTCATGAAACAGGCGATCTTGGGATTGGAGAGTGAAGAGTGGTTTAAGGATTGTTGGTTTTGGCAGTTTAATGCGAGCAACAAAGAATGGGAACTTCCCCAGATCGATATGGTGGTTCCTTGTAGCCCTGATGAGTTGAGTAAGAAAGTGCAGGCGATGTACCAACACCGCTCGCAAATGCAGCAACTGCCACTTGTGGACTCAAATCGCAAAGAGATCTGGGAATTGATTCAGGAGAAAAATAGAAATACTGCAAATCGTTATGATCTTCTCGGAATGGCTGAATATGAAGCTTTGGAATGCTTTAGAAGGTGGTATCCATCCACATGAATATTTTGGATGCTACTCACAGACTACGGAATACCTGCAGGACTTTGTCCGCGCAGGTGTTTTTGTATAATTGGAAGCAAATATCAATGCGAGGAGCAATTTGTTATCTCAAATCACAAAAAGAGATGTATTCCACTGGGTGCACTCTTTTACATAACCCATATCAGTTCCTATTGGTGAAGGCAAAGTGCTGCTGCTCCAAGTACCGGACTATCGTCAAGCTTGCTGGGAAAGACCTTTAGACGATCGACTGACCGACGGTAGGTGAAGGTATGGATGCGTTTCCACATGCTCTCCTCAAAGAGTTCATAATCTTTACTGATAGACCCCCCTAATATGATGGCCTCCGGATCAACTGAAAACAGGATGGAGATGATCGCATGCCCCAGGTGATCTCCAAATTCCCGAAACAGGGATTTCGCCCGTTCATCGCCTTCAATGGCCGCTCTTTTTATGACAAAACCTTCTTCTCCGGAGCGCATCTTAAAAAATTTACCACTTGCATAGGTTTCAAGAATATCGTCTCGATAAGGGATGCTGGAAAACTCACCTGCTCCGCAGTTTGCTCCGGCTGCCAGTCTGTCATTAAGAATCAAACCGGCCCCCAATCCGGTGCCAATAGTTAATCCAACAAGATTTTTAAATCCCTTACCGGCTCCGAAGACCTTTTCACCCATCACAAAACAATTCGCATCATTGTTGATATAAACGGGGACATCGAATTCAGTCTCAAGAATGTCCTTAAGATAAACCTTCCGCCAGGCTGGAATGTTTTGAACATCGTAGACAATACCTTTTTCAATATCGACCAGCGTAGGTACTCCGATTCCAATTCCCTCTACGGATGGATCAAATACTTCCGCAATTGCGTCTGATAGCATTTTGACGACCGCCTCCTCCGGCGCATTTCGATCAATTTTGCAGTGGTGAAACTTCTCCACCTTGTCATCTACAATGACTGCGGAATTGATCTTTGTTCCGCCCATATCGACGCCTATAATTTTCTTCATCACCTTCATTAAAAAGTTGTTACCTTTGCTCAGTTTTCTTTTTTCCGATGGACTGGAATAGATCCTTTAAAGAGACAGTAGAGTTATTGATGAGGGGTTTCGCCCACAATCCGATGCTGAGGATGTAGCCGAGAGTAACATAAAGTAACGCCATACCCAATCGAAGTCCCACGAGATCAGCGAGGCTGCCTACTAAAAATGGAACGATCGCTCCGCCCATGATTCCGGTGCAAAGAACACCAGAAAACGAACCGTGGTGCTCCGCCACCGAGTTGAGGGCAAGCGAGAAAATAACAGACCACATCACCGATGCGAAGAACCCGACCATTGGAAATGCAATTAAGGAAACCTCCTTTGAGCCAAAAAGTCCGAGTGTCAGACTGATGATCGCACAGCTTGAGAAAACAACCAGTACCTTGCGACAATCGAACAATTTTAACAAAACCAACCCAAGCATGCACCCGATGGTAAGCATCGCCCAGAACCGTGAGACGGTGTCCGCCCCCATCGTTTGGGGATCCACATCGTGGTAGACATTCAAAAACTGAGAGATCCAATTACCGACGCCTTGCTCAGTGCCCACATAGGCAAAGATCCCAAAGAAAAACAAAATGACCGTTTTGTTTTTCATTAATCCCCAATAGGTGGTAACGGTTCCCGCACGCTCATCCTCTTTGAGTTCTACTTTCGGTAATTTGGAGAATAGGATCAAAGCTGCCATCAATAGCGTCACCAGTGCGAATACCCAATAGAGAGACATCCATGGAAATGCATCCGGAGTGATGGAATCGAGCAAACCGGTGATTCCTGTGAGCTCTTTGCCGTTTCCCAATTCTCCCACCAAATAGCTGTACAACTGCGGACCAAGATAACCGGCTCCACCAAAAAAGAGTTGGGCGAGCACCGAATAGGCTGCAAAATGACTTTCACCCCCTGCACTTCGCAGTAGTGGATTGATCGTAACCTGAAGCATCGCCATACCCAGACCGATCGTGAAAAGAGAAACCAAGTAGACTGGGAAGGTTTGAAAGAGAGAAAATCCCAGCGCGGCAAGGAAAGCCATTAGGAACGGGATCACCAACATCGGTTTGGCCCCGGTCCTTTCCAAAAGGATTCCCGCCGGAATCGACATCACTCCATAAGCGATGAAAAAGGAAAAAGGGAGCATTCCGGCGAGTGCGTTGCTGAGGTTGAATCCACTTTTCACATCAGGGATGAGTGGATTTATAATATTGGTCAGGAACGAGATAACACTGAAAATGACAAAAATCAGGACAATGATGAAATAGTTTTGTTTCATGGGATATGGTTATTTGGTGGTGGAATTTAGGTATTGTTCTTCGATGTTCATGCCAGTGATTCGGCAGAGGATATTGGATGGTTTGGCATTTCCTGCGGGAAAAGTTGCAGTCACTTTTTTAATGCCACCTGGCAAAATGGAGATATAATTGTCGTCCCACAGGACGGGTAAGATGCTCTCTCCCGTACTTTCATCAATTGCGGCCAGTTCAATAAAAAAGGCGATCTGCTCCGAGTGATTAATAAGTGTGACCTCGCACTGAATCTCTCCATTTTTCCTCTCGATAGAATAACCTGCGTCGATGTTTGCGGGTCTTAATTCACGGATTCCCCGCAAATCTGCATATTGACTATTCGGTGTCAGGTGCCAGTTCGATTTTTCGTATTCGCAAACGTCTGCTTTCGTTGACAGCCAGTAGAAATTACTCGCAACCTCATCGTCTCCCGGGTTTTTCAAACTGAGGTGCAGGAAATAAAGTGGGTCAGGTAATTCCGAAACAGGGGGCAATTGGATGATCATTTGGGAAGACTGTGCATCGATATCGATATTTTCGAAAGCAGTCCAGATTTGTTGTGACTCCTGGTCGTAGACGGAAGCAACGACCTCATAATCTTCGAACGATTCGAGGAACTCGTTGGTCACGTGAATGCAGTGGTTTGCGTAATCATAAACAACATTCAGTGGTTGGCATGCTTTTTTTGCGCCGTAGAAGGCCCCTGTTGGCATGAGATAATAGTCATATAATTGCCAGAGATGGTTGGGGAACGCAGAATTCAGCATCCATTGGATAACTCCCGTTGCCTCGGGTTTATTCACCGCAAATGCTTCAAACATTGAGCGAATGGCCTCGTAGTTCGACATTTGTGCACGAAAGCAAAAATCTTCTACGGAATCGGCCTCTCCATAACGTGCATTGAAAGCAGGAAGCCAGTTCTCGAAGGTTGCAAAAACTCCCCTGCCAGTGTGAAACGCCCAGGTGTCGTTGATCGGCCAGAGGTCCTCTTCAGGAGTGAATTTTCGAACGGATTCATACACAGTGGGTTGCAACCCGGGTCCGGTCTCGGTGTTGAATCCGAAGGCTCCTCCAAGTTGTTTGTCCTCATACCAATAGTTCGGAGTCACATAACTGTAGGGTCCGACCATCTTGACAGCGACAGGGCCGCTTACTTCGCTGGTGTATTCCCACTCTCCGTCCTGTGACTTTTGCCGGCAACCTGCAAGCCGGGGCCGGGTAGGGTCCACTTCATCCAGGTGTTTATAGAGCGCACGTTCTAATTCCGGGCGAGGAAGCATGTCACTTGCAAATACCCACATGAGAACACTCGGATGGTTTCTCAGCCATATCACCTGCTCGCGATAGGATTGGGCATGGAACGCAATGTCCTCAGGTGTTTTAATCGCAAGATAATTATCGGTGGGTCGTCCACAGTAGTTTTCCCACTCCCAGTGACAGCTCCATCCAATCATCAATAAGATCCCTTCCTCGTCACAGGTATCGAAGAGCGTTTTTGAAGATCCCCAGAATCCTTCCAACCGAATCGTATTCAAATTCATGTGCTTGGTATATTGCACCTGGTGGATCACACGCTCCGGATCCTCCCGAAGGAAAAGATCGTCCACCCATCCTCCTCCACGAATGAGAATTTCCTTTCCGTTGATCGTCCAACCGCGATGTCCTTGCTCATTGATGTAGTCATCCACTTCACGGACTCCAAACCGAAATTGCTTCTTATCGGAGACTTGATCATCGATCACGACTTCAGATTTCAGATGATACAAGGGTTGTTTTCCCATATGGTGGGGCCACCAGATATCAGGATTCTCAAACCGCAGCACCGGATGCGTGTCTTTGTTCAGTCTGAACGATTGGCGGGTATCCGCATCAAGTGCATATTGCAAATGTATGTCGTGTTCACCCACGTTGAATTTAACCATTCCTTTTACGCTTTTTGAAGAATGATTAACCAGTGTTCCCGTGATTTCGATATCGGCTTTTTCAAGAGATGGTAAATCCAAATCCGTTTTAACAAACAGATCGTTGAGTGACACGTTCCCTGTTTGGCGAACCATCACCGGACGCCAAAGCCCTATGTTATCATCAGGGGGGTACGGATTCCAGTCCACCCATCCAATCGTAAGATCATCTTTTGCTGGGCGAATGATCTCGATTACGAGAACATTATTTTTGGCGAAGACATATGGACTGACATCCAGTTCATAGATTCGAAAAGGACCAACCAATTCTTCAGCATCCCCTATTTTCTGCCCGTTTAACCAAACATTCGCCCGAAAATTGAACCCTTCCAGTACAATCTCAACGTAGTCGCTTGGTAAAGTCGCATCAAGGTCGAACACTTTCCTGTAAAACCAATTGGATTGAAAAGGTGTTTTATCAATTTCAGCGAGACGCTTACCCCAAAAAGGATCTTGGTAAGTTCCGTCTTCAACAAGCGCTCCAAAAACTGTATTTGGAACGGATACCCGATGACTGGCATCAGATTGCCAATCAAGCTGATGCAGTGCCTCAAATGAAGATACCGAATCGGCAGGGATAAGTTCCCAGTTTTTTTCCAGGTTTAACATGTTGTTTCCTTTGTCAGTTTTGGCGCTCACGAAGTGATGAATGAATGGTAAAATGAATAAAGTAATTAAATAGAGTGGGGTTTTCATTTGCTATGTTCTCTGAGTAGATTCGATTTTGTTCCATTCTACAGTTTTCATATCTGATAAACTTTATCATATCTGATTAATCAGTTGATCTTTTTGATCATTCACAACCTCACTTCTTTCGTTTTTGCCCAATTTTCATGAAATTTGAGGTCATTCGATGGTCAGTTTAGTCAAATTCATGCTCAAAAAAGGAAAAACCATTCAATCATGTTTTTGTTATCATGCCGTTATGAAGCTTAAACGAAGTCCATTTCTGTTCCTTTCTTTCATCACATGGGTAACCCAAAGTGCTTTTGCTGAGATCCGCGAAAATCGAGTTTTTATAAATCAGGTCGGTTATAGTCTGGACGCTCCCAAAGTGGTCTATTCAGATTTTAATGCGAACCAATTTGAAGTGACTGACCTGGACACCCAAAAGGTCGTTCTGACGGGAGAAATGAAGCAACGCAGTCTCCATGATGCTGCTACCGGATTGATGATTTATGAAGGGGACTTTAGTTCACTTGTCGATCCGGGCAGGTATGTAGTAAAGGTTGGCTCCGATGATGAAAACTGTGCTCGTTCCCATCCATTTTCCATTCAACAGCAGCCCTACGCGAAATTAACGCAAGAGGCTTTTAAAATACTCTATTACCAACGATGTGGATTTGAGCTGAAGTCAGATGTCGCAGGGGTTTTTAATAGGCCTGCATGCCATCTCGAACTCGTGGAATACCATCCAACAACAGGCCAAACTGGAAAACTGGAGCTCACTGGAGGCTGGCATGATGCAGGTGATTACGGAAAGTATATCGCACCGGGTTCCGTTACTGTTGGATCTATGTTTTTGGCGTACCAGATAAATCCTGAATTTTGGAGGTCTGATAACATGGCAATCCCAGAGAGTGGTAACGGCATTCCTGACCTGTTGGATGAAATGCGTTACGAGCTGGAGTGGATGTTAAAAATGCAACGGACCGACGGTGCTGTTCACGAAAAGATTCATACCAAAGACTATGTTGGATTCATTATGCCAGACAGGCCGCACGAACCACGTTACCTTTACGAAGTGACTTCCACAGCGACTGGAGACTTTGCTGCGATCATGGCCTGGGCGTCCACCGTTTTTGCGAAGGAAAAGTCAGATCCCGATTTTGCTGAAAAATGCCTTAATGCAGCGGTTCAGGCGTACGATTATCTCGACGCTCATCCTGAGATCTTCCCGGAGGGAGGCTTTACAAATCCACCGGATACCGTTGCGGGTGGATACAGTGACGCTCAAGACAAAGACGAACGCCTCTGGGCTGCAATTGAACTTTATCTTGCGACTGGAAAGGATCATTATCTGAGCGACGCAAATGCTTTGATGTCCTCAACTGAAGGGGAGTTTGGAACCATGGGTTGGCAAAATCCACAAGCACTAGGCTTCCTTCACTACTTGCTTGAGCATCATCGCAAGGCAGATGAGGAGAAACCAAATACTCAACTGGCCGAATCCATCATGGAGAATTTATTGAAACAATGTGAAGCCGAGATCAAAATCGCTGTAAATGACGGATTTCGAGTTGCTCTGGAATTAGATGATTATGTGTGGGGTTCAAACGGCATCGTGGTCAGCCGTGCCATGAATCATATTGTTGCCTACGAACTTACTGGAGACGAGCGGTTCAAGGAACTGGCAGTCCATCAGCTACATCATATCCTGGGTACGAATTGTAAATCTATCTGTTACCTAACTGGTCAGGGATCGCATAGCCCTGAAAATATCCACCATGCGGTCGTTGTCGCAGACGGCATCTTTAACCCAATACCGGGTTTTCTTGCCGGAGGCCCCGACCCTCAATTGAATGACGCAGTGCTTAAAGAGGTTTTTAGCGAAAGCACTCCTCCTCAACAGACCTATGTCGATCACGTGGAAAGTTATGCTTCTAACGAGATCACGATCTACTGGAACGCGTTTTTTCTATTTGCGTCTGCCTATTTCAACCAGTGACGGACTGTTTATTAAACTATGTTACTTGAATGGGCGAATTTATCCAGATCCACTATAATCAGAACCGTACAGAGCTAACCCATCGTCATGTTGCGTGCCCAGGACTACTGGCAAAGTCTGATTGATTTTCTAGAGCATGTTGCGTTTAGGAAGATCCACTTAGCAGCCATTTGTGGTTTTGGAACAGCGATGCTCATTGGCTAAGTAAAAGGGGCGAAACCCACTCAAGAGTGTTCCAAACCTTCGCACTGGTGTTTGTGCAGGCAGGGTGATCATCTTCTCTTGAGCTTGCTACCCCATTCTCACTGAAGGGCAGGGTTTCAGTGGTAGCGAGCAGTTCATGGCTGTTGAAACCCTTAACCAAAGGAAAGAGAAAATGAACACTTCCACCTAAACATCTGAAATCTACGTTGCTTGCGTCTAAGCCAATAGGCGGTCTATCCCCCTGACTTTTTAAAGCGGAACTCACAAATTCATCAGGTTTATCCTATGCAGTAAGGACTAAAGACCTCACCCGCTTGCGCCGAACATACAACAATTAATGACCGAAAATCCTAATTTTCGGTCAAGTCAAACAAAGTCCATATTAAACTGCGTTTTTTGGCCAAATCTGCTGGGCGTAATACCGCTCTTCTTCACTGACGATGTTCAGGTACACCGCCGTGCTCTGTAAATCCTTGTGTCCCATCCACTTTTGAATAATCGGTAACGGCACATGTTTCAGGACGTGAGAGACGGCAAAAGTATGCCTTAACCCTCTGGGTGTAGCCCTGGCACCGCTCAGGCCGATGATTTCCATATGCGTTTTGACAGCGCGATATCCAGTTGACACTGAAAAATCAAAAAGCCGGTCGTCCAGGTTTTTACCTTTGATAAGGTCACGGTAAAGCTGCAGAAGTTCCCGGGGAACCAGACAGTAACGGTATGAGGGAGGCCGGTCGCCATTCTCTCTTTGCTTGAGCGTTCTGACAACAATGATCTCGTTGTCAAAGTCAATCTTGTCAACGCGCAGCTCCAAAACTTCACTAATCCGACAGCCCGTAAAGTAAATCGTAAGACAAAAGATTTTCTTACCAAGGTCGGTTTCAGCGACTGCAGATTCATAAAAGCGCCTGCGCTCGGCGGCACTCAAATACTTCCGAATTCCGTGTTTGTCATACATGCGCGTAAGAGCTTGACCGAAAATTAGGATAATCAGTCACATTATGAAAACGCCTATTCATCATGTCACACACCGCCCACAATTCAAAATTCCTTTCCTGGCTCTGATGATCGGCCTTTTTATGTGGGTGATCATCATATCATTCTGCCTGCTAATACTGCGCATTTTTTGATGTGAGGCGGGCAGCCTGGAAATTTACAGAATGATTGTCCTATCGTAAACTAGAGACTGTACTCCCGTAAGAGTGCTGAACAGTAGAAGTCGAACACTGAAGGTTCGATTTGGTTGAAATTAATATTCGAGTAGGCGGCCTTAACGGTTTCTCCTATGATTTTCCCGACTGTTATCATTTCGCCTATTTGAGCGGTTGTGTTCGAAGATGCACTCCAGGTATGGTTTGGGCGCAAGGCCAAACTGACGCTCAAATTTTTCTGATAGCTCGCGTTTCACCGTCCGCCTGGACAATTCCAGCCCGGCCGCATAACCCGGAGACCCCCCTTAAGTCAGTCATTGTACCTGTTGCCGTGGTGTATCGTGGGTCTCAAGGTTTTGTAGCGTCCTCTTATCTCATCAGTGACTTGCAAGTTTGAGTTGTTTCTCATCGCCATGGAGAGAAATCAGAGTAGCGAAAATCCACAAAGCAACGGCACGATTGATATGATTTGTGTAGAATTGAATAAAGACTTGGTGGGCCCTCGGGGATTCGAACCCCGGACCAACCCCGACAAGTCGGGGCTGCTCTAAGCGTTGAGCATGGTTTCGATGACTTTCTTTGGATTTTTCCACGATTTGTATTTCCTCTCTGCCTTTCGGGCGTCTTGAGTTGTGGAAAACTCTTGTATTGCGACAAGTTTTAGAGGGATGCCGATACGTTTGGTGGAGTGCACAGACCCTGAATTATGTCTATGTAGGCGTTTGTCTACGTTTTCGGTAGATCCAATGTAGTATCTTCCAGTAGTTCCTTTGAGGATATAGAGGCTCTTGATCAAGAAATGGGGAGATAACTCAAAATAGCTGAAATTATGTCCCCTGTGTTATTATTAGGAATCCGAGGGTATCGCTTAGTAGAGGAGCGATGCAAGTCAAAGTATGAGCTCTACGTAGAGCTCGAACGAGA
>JAKSBQ010000203.1 GCA_022361075.1 Opitutales bacterium
CCTATCACTGAAGGAATCGTCCAGCGAACGGATTTGCTCAATGAGGTTTGTCAATTTTAAACCAAATGCTGTCAGTTCATATTCCGTGCGTGGTGGAACTTCGGGAAAACTATGTTTTTTGAGCAAACCATAATCGGTCAGTCTGCGAAGTCGCTCCGTAAGGACCTTAGTGGAGATACCCTTTATTGCGCGTTCGATTGCTCCCGGACGGTTAATTCCCGAACGAATGGTTTGCAGGACCGAGACGGACCATTTGCATCCGACGACCTGTTCGAGGCATTGGTAAGCGAATCTGTCGGATTTTTTGGTAATTTTTTTCTCAGTCATAATCAATAAATTACACCGTTTGGTAAGTATCCCACCAAATTGTACCTACTTTTCAAGATACGAAATTGTGAGATAATGAGTTCATCACTGGAGCTCAATCGGAGCTTCAGCAACAACCAACATAGTCAAAAAGAGAGATATATCATGAGCAAAGCTACATTCTACCACGCGGGTTGCCCTGTATGTGTTGAAGCTGAGAAGAAGGTCGCCGACGCGATCGATTCGACCAAGTTCACGGTTGATATCGTGCATTTAGGTGAGGACCCTTCCCGTCTTGACGAAGCCAAATCGGCAGGAGTGAAGTCCGTGCCGGCGCTTGTTCTGGACGGAGCTCCTTTCCACATCAATTTTGGTGCGGCAATTGGAGATCTGTAAGATCGAATGGAAATGGCGCTAGGCAGAGTGGCTTGGCGCTATTTTTTCACCTCTGGTTCTTCTTCGATTCCGATGACCTCGATCTCTCCAAACTCGACTTCTCCCTCACCAAGGTGGGTGCGATCAAACTCCAGATCTTTAAGATTCTTCCCAAAATATTGGGAGGCGACTCGAGTCATTGCGGGCAGAGCGTCCAGGTAATTGGTTCCTGACGTATCGACACTGAACTGAGTGACCCATCGCACCGTTTTCTTTCTTTGGAGCAGTTCCTGAAAATCGTAGGCGACGAGCACGAAGTAGTAACGTTCGTCACTGGTGGTTGCGATGGCTTCCTCTCGCTGAAAGTTAGGCCCCCAATCGTAGACTCGGTCTGCGGTGCCGAGAATGAGCGAATTTTCCCACAGGCTTTTGTCGGTAATCTGTTCGACTTCCAACACCTCCACGAAACCCTCTTCATCTTCAAATTCGTAATAAATAGTTTCCTCCTCGATGTAAGTCTGACCCCAATGCACGACGATTAGGAGATCGATGGGTTGATCGGGTTTTGCCATCACGTAGTTTTGGGTGAGGAGCGCTTTCTTTAGATAACCCACCACTTCCAGGAAATCCGGCACTCCTAATAGAGAGTCGTCACGAATGCTACCCGCTTCAAATTGTCCGCGGAAAAGGGCATAAACTTCGGGTTCGGGAACTACGCCATCCGGCATGTTTCGCTCGTAGCTGTCTGAAGACCAAGCCCGAACCATTACGCGCTTTGAGGTTGTGGTACAGCTACTGCAAATGAGAAATACGCTGAGGCAAAAAATGGGAAGAGCCAGCCGGGGTAGTTTTTTCATGGTCATAAAGTAGGCGATAGTTTGTTTTCTAACGAACGAAAAATGTTTGTCCAAGGTTACTAAGATTTGTCTCTATTGTATGAGTTATTGCGGGGTGATCACGTTTGACGCCGTCCACTGGTTTATAAGAATGGATTCTGAGAGAATTACCCCAATGAGAAAGCTACCTACTTCGATTATTTTCTGCGTTTTGGTTGTGTTGTCCGTTTTTGGATCTGAGAGAGAAAAACGACCAAACATTCTGTTCATCATGTCGGATGACCATGCCTACCAGGCGATCAGTGCGTATCAGGATCATTTGATCCGGACACCGAACATCGATCGGCTGGCTAAGGAAGGCATGATTTTTAGCAACGCGTGTGTAAGCAACTCGATCTGTGCTCCGTCCCGCGCGGCGATCCTTACCGGTAAACACTGTCACATCAACGGCAAGATCGATAACATGATGCCTTTTGACACCTCGAATGTGACTTTTCCAAGACTTTTGCAGGAGGCAGGTTATCAGACGGCGATGTTTGGTAAGCTACACTTTGGAAACAATCCAGAGGGTGTGGATACTTTTAAGATTTTGCCTGGGCAGGGAAATTACATAAACCCAACTTTCATCACTCCTGATGGTGAAGAAACGATTGAAGGTTACGTAACTGATGTGATTACCGATCTTGCAATTGAATGGCTTGGTGAAGGAAGGGATCCTGAAAAACCCTTTATGCTGGCTTATCTGCACAAGGCTCCGCATCGTCCCTGGTGGCCGAGGCCCGACAAGTTTGCCGAATATGCGGAAAAGGAATACCCGTTGCCTGAAACCCTTTTTGATAATTACGAGAATCGTGGGGCTGCAGCCCGCGAAGCAGAGATGAACCTGCTGTTGCACATGCAATACGAGCATGACAGCAAAGTGCGGCCGGAGACCTTGGAAGAGATGGGAGAGGTGACTCCTGATGTCGCTGCTTTCAAAAACGGTTTTTACGGACCCTACAATCGCGCGACACCCGAGCA
>JAKSBQ010000099.1 GCA_022361075.1 Opitutales bacterium
ACAGCAGAATCAGAAGGCAATTGAAAGAGTGCCGGAACTTTCTAGATGCAGGGAGTAGAAGTTGATTCAACATAGGAGAGGTCAATTTCTCTTCTATTCTTCGTCGTGGTCAACTTCTGTTTTCCTGGTAGTATATTTTCTCTCTCTTTTGGCTTCAGGTAATGGAGACATTAACGCAGAGACATTACGGCCCACGAGTTTCGGATCCGCGTCTGCCGAACCCACGTGACTAAGGTCTTCGATGGATTGCTTGACTTTGGCAATACCAAGGTCCTTATGCTCCATTTCTCTACCCCGGAATTGAAGGGTTATTTTAAGTTTATTGCCCTTATCCAGAAAGTCTTCCGCCCGGCGGATTTTGGTCATGTAGTCGTGAGTGTCGATTCCGACCCTAAGCTTGATTTCTTTGACTTTTTGAGACGAAGAGGAGCTTTTACTCTCTTTTTGCTTTTTACTTTGTTCGTAAAGGTATTTCCCGAAATCAAGAATTCGGCAAACAGGGGGGCGGGCTGTTGGTGATACCTCCACTAGATCGAGGCCCAGTTCCTTGGCGATCATCAGAGCCTTCTTGGGTTGCATGACTCCAAGTTGCTTGCCTTCTGGATCGATCACACGAATCTCGGGAGCGCGGATACGCTCGTTTTTACGGATATAGTTTTTGCTAGGTCCTCTGCGACCTCTGTTATTTCCTTTATTAGGTTTAGGATATTTTGACATTCAGTTTTGCGTTACGCTTCCTTCCAGTGTTGTGGAAATCTATAAAAAGATACTGGCAATGAGCTTAGAAGCCCGTTGCCAGTTTTGAAAGGCAAATATGATCGATTTCGTCAATTATGGGGTCTCTGGATCAGGATCTTCGTTATTATTTTGAAGAATATTGCCTGGATTTCCTGGAGTTCCCAGTGGTGTTGGTCCAGGTGTCGCACCCGCCGCGAAGACGATTGTTCGGTCAATGAAGTCGTATCCGGGAGGAATAATTGCAGATTCAGTGATGTGAGTGAAT
Organism: Opitutales bacterium; assembly: GCA_022361075.1. Classification (GTDB taxonomy): domain Bacteria; phylum Verrucomicrobiota; class Verrucomicrobiia; order Opitutales; family JAFGAQ01; genus JAKSBQ01. The sequence continues at coordinate 1,004 of JAKSBQ010000099.1, forward strand.
GACGGGGGTGTCACAAAGGTGAATGGATTTCCATCTGCCGCGAATTCGATGAAGGTCACCGCGTCGCTCACGAAGCTCAGATCCGCATTTGCAATGACAGTTGTGTTAAGTCCGATGTTGCCTTGTTCAGTTTGGTTTTGGCTCACTGTTTGGAAAGCGTTTGTATCCATCTGCAGGAACTCTACCGAAACGATTGTATTCGAAGGTATGGTGTGGCTATCCAATGGACTAATGACTTCAAAAGTATCTGCTGTGCGAGTATTGATCGTATTGTTTACAATTCGACCGGACTCCACTCGGATGAGAACATTGGTTTGGTTGTCAAAAGCACCATTGCTCAAGACGGGTTGTGTAGATACTGATTCAATGAAGACATTTGAAAGTGGGTCTACAGTCATGATTGCTCCATTGGGGAAAATCACGGTTGCGCTGCCTTCTCCCGGAGTTCGGATGATTGAACCTTCGGTCATTTTCATACCTGCAACCATATCACCAGCTTCGCCAGAATTGACGTTGATGTAGGTAGCATTTCTATCTGCTGCGGTTACGATTATTTCTCCGTCAGGGTTTTCACCACCGATCAGAATGTGATCTGCAATCATTCCGAGTCGATCCCGATAGCATGGGTCAAATGGAATCAGTGAATATCGTGCACTATTGCAGGAATTCATTGATTGATCACTATAGTTATACGGATCAGTTGTAGTGGTTTGTGTAGTGTAGTGGGTATCATCTACAGTTTGGTCTGAGCTCGAGTCTTCCAGGTCTTCCGCCATTATGATCACCGACTGATCAATCGACAGTGATTTGGATTTAGAGTTTTCGGATGGGTTGTATTGGCTGTAGGTGAGCTCAGCGGTGCTTTGAACAAAATCATCGCCAACTAATGAACTCACTTCGAGCGGATCGGATCCGAGGTTCAGCGATCGGGAAACTCCATCGTCGCTATTGTTTGAAGAACCATGGGAAACAAAGAATTTTCCTAAGTCAGACTTGTTCTCAGTGATAGGTGTTTTAACCAGCAGATCCCCTTCGGTCTTGGCGGTAGCGTTCACCAAAATGTCACCACATTCGAGTTTCAGGTGAAGACCTGGTTGATCTAGACTGGCGGCACGGTTGCCGGATGAGAGAGACATTCTCTCTTCTCTGGATCTTCTTCCACCAGTCTCGGCAAATGCTTCTATTTCTAACTTGGAATTTGGGGCCAGTCGGCCTACGACCCCGTTCGAGAAGATGATGTCCAGATAACCGTTGGCGTCCGTCCTTAAGACGAACCCTTCGGTGATCAGAGATTCCTCAGTAATGGTCTCAAAGGCACCGGTATTGAGGTTTTGGGATGAAACGTTGCCGTAAATGTTCTGAAAAGTAACTGTGCCTGGTTTCAGGTTTTGAGCACTCAAGCCAAAATTCAAAAGGGCAAGAGAGAATAGTGTAGCGAGAAGATATCTTGTTTTCATGTGCACTAATGATGAATAGATTGTTAACAAATTAAGAAGAAACTGCTTTTTGTCAATTCAAGGACTGGTAGCTTGGAAGCCGTTTCTATCACCCTAAAAGTGATGATTTGAAGGTGCTTTAACACACATTATTTTAACTGATTTTGTTCCTTTCAGAAGGGTGAAAGTGCCTTAATTTAGTTGCTTAGTTTTGAAGAAAATAGACTAATTGTATCGGTGAAACGATTCATTCGCAGGTGGGTTTTCTTGGCCTTTATCCCCGTTACTTTAATCGGACTGAATAAGCTCGAAGGTTCAGAACGGTTTGAGGTGGATGCAATGTTTTCGAGTGATGTCGCAACACTTGGACGTACCACAAAATACAGGATTTCGATAAAGAAGACTGATCCCAGCTCATCGTTGCGTTTGGAAAGTCCTTCAAAAGTGGAGGTTCCGCAGCGGTCGTCATTCACGATAGGCAGGTTCCAGACAAGTGACCAGTATTCGTCCTCGGAGAGTGATCAAGCGGTCGGTATATTGTTAGAGTATGAATTGGTACCGAAGGTGGTGGGGAGATTGATTGTTCCGGCATTTCAGTTGGACTACATGGGTGACACCTTGTGGGTGCCAGCGGTAGCTGTTGAGGTGAGGTCCCCCGATTTTGATATGGAGTCTGAAGAACTTCGATGGATGTACATCGAGCTTGGCTTGGATCAAAAAAACCTTCGTTTGGGTGAAAGAGTGAAAACAGAGATCAACTTGTATGTTTTTGATGGTCTCAAAAATGTGAATTACACTAAACCTCAGGCAATCGGGAGCGATTTTTCGTTGGATAATATAGTTCCGGGTCCTACGGAGAGGTGGGTCACAGAGGGACTGTTTAGATACAGAAGATACAGTTGGCCGTTAACGATAACACCCATTCGCAAAGGGAAGATATCGATAAGCTTTAAAGTGACTGTTGATTTCAGGATTCCAAACGATCGATTGGGATTCATACGTGCTTCTCGAAACGAAGGGGCGAACTCAGCTTTAGCCATCGAACGTTTGTTGGAAGATTCCAGCGAAGAGTCACTGACTCTTTTCACTGATAATATCAGCATTGAGGTAAATCCTCTAACCGATGGGGAACAACCCATTGATTTTTATAACGCAATTGGAAACTTCAAAATATCTGCGGATCTGGAAACAAGAAGGTTGGAGGTTGGTAATCCTACAAATTTGACACTCACTATATCAGGCGCTGGAAATCACGGATCCTACCGTGCTCCGGAACTGGATTTCGGTAGTCGATGGAGAGTGTTTAACCCTCAGGAAGAGTTTGAGAACAAGGACTACTTGAGTTTTTTGGGTGAGACAGTTTATCGCTACGTGGTGATTCCACTTAGTGCGGAAATCGAGAAGTTCCCTGAGATAAGCTATAGTTACTTTAGTTTGGATGATGATGAGTTTATTCAGGAAGTAATCGAACCTATCCCTTTGGAGATTTTGGGGGACTCCATTACGGCAGATAATGATCTTGAAACGGAAATCCTCGCGCCAGCGCGGGTTGTGACTGAGGAAACCGACCTGAAAGACCTTTTGGCGTGGACAATCGGAGCTAAACAGCGATTGAACGCTCCATTTTTCGAACGGGCTTGGTTCTATTTGGTGAATGTTCTCGGATTAGCTGTTTTCGGGATGCTGTTGTTTTTTAGGCTAAGGGTTTTGAGGATTCGTAAAGTTCCCGAATTGGCGCTCAGACTGAAGTCGAAAGCGTGGCTTAAGAAATACCTTAAATTGGCTGAAAAAGCCTCGAAAACTGAGGACAGTGAGCAGTTTTATGAATCGGTGTTCCTGGCGTTTTGTTCTCTGATATCTAACTACGATTCTAACGTTGAGGCTATTAGTGTTTTTGAAGTGAAGAAACGGGTTCGGGTGCTCGAATTAAATGAAAATATTAAGCGTGTGATCAGTTCTTATTTGGATCAATATGAAGCCCACCGATTTTCAGGTAAACGTCCTGATGATCCACCTCTTAAGAACGAATATAGCCGTCTGAACTCGATAGTCAGGCAGATTGAGGGTGCCCTAAGAAAGGAGGCTGCATGATCCGGATAAGACTGCTGATTTTGGGTGCCCTGTTGGTTTTTTGGGTCGCTGGATGTAGCTCAAATAAGACTCCAATCGATGTTAAACTGAGAATCGCCAACAAGGAACTGCTTGACGGAGAGTATGAGGCATCGATTAACAATCTGAAGGAAGTCCTTCAAAATTGGGATTCTGCAGAAATTCATCACAATCTGGGAATTGCTCATTACCTGAATGGTGAAAATGGAATGGCGGTTTTGCATTTGGAGAAGTCTCTCAAGCTTGATTCTACAGCGAGTAGAGCGAAAGAAGCGCTCGGGCTCATTCGAAGAAAGGAAGCGATCACATCACCTGAATACAGTTTGTTGGAACGACTAGGGAGGTCATTACCCGAAGAGCTGTGGTTGGCTTTATTGTTGGTTGGTTTTTGGGGCTTTTTGGTTTTTGGGGTTTATTTGTACCTTTTTGTTCAGAGGAGGTCGGTTTATCGAGATTTTGCGATCGGGTCTTTTCTAGTGTTGATTTTGGCGACCATAGCGTGCTTTGGAATATCGGAGGAAAGCAAAAGAGGAGTTCTGACGGGTGATGAAAATCAACTAAAAGTCATTCCAACCCCAGGTGGTGAAGTTTTTATGGAATTTGCCGCCGGAGAGCCGGCCAAGTTGCTCAAGATCTCTGGAGATTACTGTTTTATTCAGACAGAGAAGTCCGTGAGAGGGTGGGTTCTGAAAGAGCAGTTTGCTTCGATTCGCTAGAATTAGGACCTAGCTTGCAGTTCCAACTGAATTCGGTGGTTTTCTACAAATTCTGAGAGTAAACTTGATGCGTTTGAAGGCCCATTTTCGGTTTTCAAATCGTCTCCGATCTCTTTGCATCTGGCTTTCATCTCTTCATCCGAGGTGACTTCCTCAACAAGATCAGAGATTTTTTCTGGCCAAAATCTCCTGTTGAGCTTTCGGCCAGCTTGCAATCTCACCACTTCGTTTGCCCAGAACGGTTGATCGGCGATGTGAGGAATGATGATTTGTGGCACTCCGGCATGAAGTGCTGTGGAAGTCGTACCAGCACCGCCGTGGTGAATGACAACTGATGCTTTCGGAAAGAGATCGTCATGCTTTAAGCTACCGATGACATGAATGTTCTCTCTTGGTTCGGGAGGTGTGAAGCCAACCCAACCTTTTTGGACAACGATGTGCTTGTCAGAGGGCCAGTTTTTCAAGAAGCGATCGACCACAGTGTTCTTATTTTTGAAGGTGACGCTACCGAAAGTAAGCACGGGAATTGGGCCTTTTTCAAAGATGGCTTCCAGATATTCCAAAGTTTCGGGCTTTGTCTCCGATTGCCACCTCATGTACCCAGCGAACTTGAATTTGCTTGAGTAAGGGTATTCGGGTTCGAACAAGGATTTTGAGACCGATACCAAGGAGAGATCTGCTGGCTGAATGAGGAAGTCTTTGACCTGAGGAATTCCGATTTTTTTCAGACGTTTTCCAATTACGCGATTGATTGCGTTGTCGACCACTTTGTTTGAGACTTTCCAGTTGGCTCTAACCCAGTATTTGCGAAGAAATTTTGGGAATGGAATTTTTGAAAGAGGGTGTGGTGGAGGTGCACCGTCGGAAGGTATGACGTTATGGCAAAACGTGACGATCGCGAAGGGTTTTTGAAATTTCTCTGCGATGATTCGATAGTGGGGGAATAGATAGGAGGAAACAACGACGTCAGTGTCTAAGATTTCTCGTTCCAGGATCTGAACGACATCATCTACAAACGGCAGCGTGTGCCGGTAAATGATCTGGAGGGTTTCAATTGTGGTACGCGCTTTTGTGAGTTTAAGCATCGCTTCATTAAATTGCGATTGTCCCCAGTCAGGAGGAAGATAAACGAAGCGAAGTCCCGCGGCTGTTATCTCGGGCTCAAAAAGAGGTGCGGTTGCGAAGGAAACAGTGTGGCCATCCTGAACGAGTTGAGCACCCAGAGCGATAAATGGATAAATATCTCCAGTGGAACCGTGAGATGTCAGCAATACCTTCATTTACTGCACGCGAACGTGGCAGAAAGATTCTTTGATTACAACTCCAATCCTATGCAATTGATAACCAGTATCATATGAACTTTAATAAACTGTGATTTCGGAGGTTACGATTTGGTGTTATCGCAAGAAAAATGTTGGAAAACGCGTCTCCAGAGGTAGTAGATCATTGGCATGGGTAAAACATTGTTGATTCTTGCCGCTGGTATGGGAAGTCGCTACGGAGGGCTAAAACAAATCGAGGGATTTGGTCCAAATGGTGAAACGATTTTGGAATACAGCCTGTATGATGCTCTTGAGGCTGGTTTCACCGAGTTTGTTTTCGTAATCCGGAAAGACATGGAGGATCTTTTTCGTGAGAAGATACTCTCCCGTTTGCCTGAGGAGTTGAATGTGAAGTTGAGTTTCCAGGCGTTAGACGATTTGCCCGAAGGTTATACGGTTCCTGATGGTCGGGTGAAACCGTGGGGCACAGGCCATGCGGTATGGGTGGCTCGAAAGGCGGTCAGTCATCCGTTCGCTCTTGTGAATGCCGATGATTTTTATGGCAGAATGGGGTTTTACGAGGTCGCACGATTTTTTGATGAATATGAAGACCAGGGCAAATGCCATGCGGTGGTGGCCTATCCTGTTTCGCAGACTCTATCAGAGCATGGATCCGTATCGCGTGGAGTGTGTGAAGTTTCCGAAGATGGCAACCTTGTAAAGGTTGAGGAACATGCAGGTATTCATCGCAATGCTGAGGGGGTCATCGTCGGTCGGTTGGGAGAATCAGAAATCCGGATGTCCGATGAAACCCCTGTATCGATGAACCTCCTAGGTTTTTTCCCAAGTGTTTTCGACGTCATTGATCGTGATCTGAAACAGTTTTTGAGCGAGAGGATCGAAGAGGAGAAATCAGAGTTCTACATCCCTGCGGTAGTCAATGGTATGATCAATAATTCTGAGGCAGAGATTAAGGTTCTAAACGCCAACGAAAAGTGGTTAGGGGTAACTCATGCTGCTGATCGAGATTATGTTGTAAACGGTATCCGAGAGCGTATTTCCAAAGGCGAGTATCCTGAAAAGCTCTGGAGCTAGTTTTTGAGGTTAATCTTATCGCTTAATCATCAAGTAGCTCAGCTTGCTGAGGTTGTTTCGGAGCAAGTGCATCTTCTTGTCGGCGATGGAGATGGCGTGGGGGTTTGGCGACTCTCGCCGCTAACATTTGAGCTCTTTCTTCGACGATGCGGTCACAGATATCCATCAAGTGCATTTTTAACCAGGTGGCAGTTGAGCTGCTCGAACGATAGTCGGCTGGACCGTATGCTTTGATTCTACCGTTTTGCAGAAGAGCGTCGTTTTGGCGAAATTCATCTTTCTCTTCAGGATTGTAAACTGCGTAGGTTTTTCCCCCACCTTTGTTTACCACCGAGAATACCGGAACATCACTGGGCCCATCCGCGATGTAGATCATATTCTGAATTGGAACTCTGCGATCAGAAGGCTGGATTTTAGCGTTAACATCGATCGAATCGTTTTTGTTGGAGCCCTTGTTGATCTCGAAAATGTAACGTGTTTTGATGGTGTTATCGACTATGGTTCCGATTTGGCTAATTTCAGGTTCGGTGTCGATATCGAGTTCTTCTTGGTTCAAAAATCCCTCGGGAAGTGGGTTTTCGATCAGCTCACAGCCAAAAACTCCGTCAACTTCTTCGTAGATGGAGGACCCACGGATGATTTCTGCCAATCCCGTGCTGATGATGTAATGCTCTAACGAAATATCGCAGCGTTGGTACTCTGGTTCGTTGGCGATAAGCTGGCGAAGATAGCCGAATAGGGATGGCAACCCCGGGTAGAATTTGAGGTAGCGCCCGCACTCGCGGAGTTTGGCGTTGTTTAAACCCGCAAGCTTACCTGATTTTATATAGGTCAGAATATGATTAAGGTAAATCGTGTCTTTGGAGACGTTTTGCCCGCGAAGTTTGTAGTAGGCGGGCATCTGGTTTACCTCTTTCCAAAACCGTTCTTCTTCGACCCCAAACATTTCGAAGAGAGGAGACTGCATGTAACCAGGGATGAGGGTCTTGTCGAAGTCCCACACGCATGCGACTATGTTTTGACCGTGAATGGTGCCTTGAATCATTTTTAAAGAAATACGTGATGTGTTTACCAGAAAAGTGTTAGCATTGACAGTCTAAATCGTTGTGGAGATGGCATGTAACATGGATCTGAGTGGGTTCAGCGAACCGGCAAAATAATGTCCATTATTGCCCATTTGGGGGTATGTGATGCCCTGAAATGTCTATATCTACAAAAACGGACTAATTGGCACAATATCTGATGATAATGACTTAAGTGAGTAATATTAATTTCTCAATTCGTAATACACATAATCCATTCAAACTATGAAAGTGCATTCCATCACAAAAAAAATCGCGGTCTTGATGTCAGTTGTCACAGTTGGACTTGCTTCGTTTTCTCAAGCAAAAGAACCTCTTAAAATTGCCTATAGTGATTGGCCGGGATGGGTCGCGTGGGAAATCGGTATTCAAAAAGATTGGTTTTCAGAAGCTGGGGTCGAAGTAGAATTTTTATGGTTTGATTATGTAGCTTCTATGGATGCTTATGTGGCCGGGCAAGTCGATGCTGTTCCAATGACGAACGGAGACGCCTTGGTAACAGGTGCTACTGGAAAACCATCTGTTGGTATCATTTTGAACGATTATTCCAATGGGAATGACATGATTGTTGCTGCACCTGGCATTTCCTCATTGGAAGAACTTGCGGGTAAATCGGTAGGATTAGAAGAGGGATACGTTATCCACCTCTTATTGCAGAAAGGCATGGAGTTGAAAGGTATGGAGCCTGACTCAATCAGCATCGTGAACACACCAACAAACGAAACACCGCAGGTGCTGGCTTCCGGAGCCGTTGAGGCTATCGGTGCCTGGCAACCGAATTCCGGACAAGCTCTGAAGACAGTTGCGGGTTCTACACCTGTATTTACTTCAGCTGACGCACCGGGAATTATTTATGACTTACTGTATGTCGACCCTGAGAGTCTTGAGAAAAGGAAAGATGACTGGGCAAAGGTCGTAGCGGTTTGGTACAAGATCGTTGATTACCTAAAGGATGAAGATAATATGGATGAAGCGTTGGAAATTCTTGCATCCCGAGTTTCAATTGAGCCAGAGGAATACGAACCACTTTTCTACGGCACCCATATCCTCTCTCTTGAAGAAGCACTTGAGAAGTGGGAAAAGGCTGAAGGTCTTGGTTCGGTATATGGGTCTTCGGAAATTGTAGATGGATTTAACGTCAGTGTAGGTGTCTACGAATCAGGACTGGATACAGACAAGTATTTGGATCCTTCTTTTACCAAGGCTTATGCAGCCTCTTTGGAGTAGTCCATCTTTGTTAAGCAGGGGTTTTAACAAATTGGGACCTCTGCTTTTCATTACGTCCACAGGTCTTTTTTTTAAAATTAATCCGCAGGGAGGTTTATGTCTACACGAGACGACAAAGGTTGGTTTGCCATCCGTGAACCACTTAGCCAGTCAAAGCAACAAATACTGGTATTACTGTCTTTCCTTGGACCCATTTTGACGTGGTGCATTGTAAGTTATACGCCATTTATCTGGCACCCTGATATCCGATTAGATATTTCTGCACAACGACAAGGTGTTTCAACTGTGTTTACTGCGGGTGACCATCTCACAAAGTCTTATTATCAGGAATTCGAGCAGTTTATTAGGGATGAAAATGTTCTAATTCTTGAGCAGCAATCCGGTAAAGCTGAGGCTCCCAAGAATTTGAGTAAGGTCAGGCGGGACAACATCAAGATTTTAAGGCAACTGACACCTATTGCTACCAAGCAAGGTTGGTTGCCGAAGGACGAGAAAATCCCTGATGAAGATTTGATTGCACTTTGGGAAGCAATTGCGACGAAGCCGGGTGGATTTGAAAAACTCAATGCATTAACCGATGAAAACATCACCGTTATTGAGAACAATTGGAATTTACTGAACCGTCATTACCAGGAGACGGGTTCTCTAAAAATGGTATCAGTTCCACTACAAAAACTGGTGCCACAGGGCGTTCCGGTAAATCCAGTGTATTTACCTGCGCCTCATGAAGTGTTGCAAAAGGGTTGGTATGAATTCACGAAAAAACCAGAAAATGACAAACCCTCCATGTGGTCTCGCTTGCGGCATTCGGTTCGTATCGTATTCACAGGATTTCTACTTTCTTGTTTAGTGGGTGTCCCACTTGGAATCCTTTGTGGAACTTATGATTTTTTCTCGAAGCTTTTTGAGCCATTCATCGATTTCTTTCGATATCTACCAGCGCCTTCATTCAGTACCTTGTTGGTTGCAATATTTTTAGCTCATGACGCACCAAAAATTGCTCTGGTTTTTGTGGGCACCTTTTTTCAGCTGGTGTTGGTAGTATCCAAGACCACAACACTACTGGATAAATCCCTTCTTGAAGCAGCATTGACACTTGGCGCAAAGCCAAAGTCGCTGATGACGAGAGTGATTGTTCCCGGTATTCTTCCTAATCTCTACAACGATTTGAGAATCCTCTTAGGGTGGTCTTGGACGTGGTTAGTGATTGCGGAACTTATCGGTGTAAAATCTGGTCTAACAGAGTTCATTGAAACACAGGGTAGATGGCGCAATTTTGATAGTGTCTTTCCGGTCATTTTTACGATTGGCTTTATTGGTTTCTTTACCGATCAGATTTTGGCTCAACTGCGAGGGCTCTTCTTTCCATGGACGGGTGAGAAGGTCAGCTTCATTCTCCGAAAATGGATAGATTTTTATCACTGGCTCACAGGAGGCAGGGTCAATGTGACAAATAACCAACATTTACAAGGATCACAATGACGAGCATAGATTTACCTGACTACAAAAGGCAGTCATCGGATGTAGCGAGTCGTTTTGAGGAGCTAAAAAATCGTCCGGTTAAATTGGAGGTGAAGAACCTGCAAAAGATTTTCCAATCCAAACAAGGACCCGTTCAGGCACTGAAGGACATCAATTTTAAAACACATCGTCGCGAATTCTTATCTGTTATTGGACCGAGTGGTTGTGGAAAATCCACTTTGATCAGAATTCTTGCCGGGCTGGAGATTCCGACTTCTGGAGATGTCTTATTGGAGGGAACCGCTGTGAAAGGGCCCGGGCCTGATCGCGGAATGGTCTTTCAGGGCTATACGCTCTTTCCGTGGTTAACGGTGAAGAAGAACGTCATGTTCGGCCTGACTATAGCCGGAAATTCTGAAACAAAGGCAGAATCTGAAGCCATGCAATGGATCGAATTGGTAGGTCTCAAGAAATTCGCTGATTCTTATCCGAGCCAATTATCGGGTGGAATGAAGCAACGGGTAGCAATAGCCCGGGCTTTAGCGAATCAGCCGAGAGTTTTGCTTATGGATGAACCATTTGGAGCACTCGACGCCCAAACTCGTGCCCACATGCAGTCCTATCTACTTGAGATATGGCGAAACATAGACATCACGATTATCTTTATCACACACGATCTGGATGAGGCGGTTTATCTTTCGGATAGAGTTCTTGTTTTGAAAGCGAATCCTGGTGAGGTTCAGGAAATGATAGAAGTTCCTGTAGCCCGTCCACGCGATCCGGATCAGTTCCTTGAACCTGAATTTTTAGCAACTAAACGTCATTTAGAACATCTGATTCACCCACCTTCAAAACAGCAGAAGTCACCTATGCCGATTACTCGAATGACTGAAGTCGGAGACAATGTAGAATAGTTTGTTCAATGATTAGCGACAATAATGAGGGCAGAATTAGCTTCATGAAGTTATTACAAAATTTAATAAACGTAATACTAATATTGCAAATTTTTCCTTTCATCCTTCACATCAACTCATGAGCAACCCACTAAAGAGCACTGATAAGAAATCTCCACTACAGCGTATTAGTATCACCATTAATAATGAGGTTTTGTCGCAGTTGGATGAAATGGTGAAAACAAGGGGATACGCAAACCGATCTCAGGCCATCAATGAAATCCTCAAAAGAGAAGTTACCAACCACAACTTCGAAACCGGAGAAGAGATCATGGCTGGTAGTATCACGTTGATCTATGACAATCAAAAATCGAATCTGCAGAGCAAATTAGCGAATGTACAAAGAAAGCACATCAACGAAGTGATAAGCAGTTTGCATGTGTTATTGGAAAATGACCACACGATGGAGGTTCTTATCGTGCAAGGGTCTGCAGATAAGTTAAGAGACATTGCGAATGAACTCATCACTACGCGTGGTGTCCTTAGCGGGACTCTGACACTGACAACAACTATCATGCCTCCAATTCATCAGAAATCCGACGTTTAGAAATCTCGAATCTTTTAAAATATGAAAGAAAATAAACTTATCTTTACAACGGACATCCCTGGCGCAGGAATGTGGTCCAGAGTCATTGGAAGGGGCAAAACACTTCGACTAATTGATGTGGAAGGTGGAGCCAATGTTTCGACCTTGTTTTACAACGCTTTCGAAAAACAAGAGCGATACAATATGCCTGATACCTTGAAAGGACAGCATATCTTCTACCTTCAACATCCGTTTTGCATCCATTCGGACATGGGTCGTTTGTTCGCATCTATCACTGAGGATACAGCTGGATGGCATGATACTGTTTGCGGAGTAAATAACGCCGATGACGTGGCATCCAAATATGGATCAAAAACTTTTCAGGAGGTCCACAATGACTTCTACAAAGATGGATTGAACTGCTTTCTAATAGAACTCGCGAAATGGGGTCTTGGTGAGCGGGATTTGGTGCCCAATATCAATTTTTTTAGTAAGGTGATCCCTGATGCAGAAGGGAAACTCTCTTATGTCGAAGGAGCGAGTGAACCAGGAAGTCACATCGATCTCAAGATGGAGCTTGATACCTTGGTTGTTCTTAACACCTGTCAACATCCACTCGATCCGTCGACCGACTGGAACCCCAAACCAATAAGGATCGAGGTATACGACTCAAATCCTACGACAATTGATGATCCTTGCATAAGGTCACGTTCGGAAAATTTAAGGGCGTTCGAAAATACCTACAACTATAACGCTATGAGATTCTAACTTCAGTACGGATATTACTATGAAAGAAAGTCAGTTTTTAGAAGAAGATGCAGTCTTCAGTGAGGTGGTCCCTGCTGGAGAATATTGGGTTCATGAAATCAAAAAGGATCAAACGCTTCGCATACTGGATATGGAAGGTAACCAAGCGGCAGACACTTTGTTCTACGATTCGCATGACCCACTCAACCGTTACAGTGCTTCAGATACCATCGCCAAGCAGGGATCGCTATACCTCACTTCCGGTAGCGAACTGATTTCCACTCGGGGCGATGTTTTGGCTGAAATTGTTGCAGACACATGCGGCCGACATGACACCCTCGGAGGTGCTTGTTCAAGAGAGAGTAATACCATGCGCTACTGCCATTCCAAGGAACATATGCATGCTTGCCGTGACATTTTTATCTCAGCAATCCAACAATGGCAGCCGGGAATGGATAAGAGGGACATTACCTGTAACATCAACTTCTTTATGAATGTGCCGGTAACGCCTGAAGGGAAGTTAACTTTCGCGGATGGAATATCTGCTGCTGGACGTTATGTAGAACTTAAAGCGCATCGGGATTTAGTGTGTGTGATGTCAAATTGCCCGCAATTGAACAATCCATGTAACGCTTATAACCCAACTCCAGTGAAGATGTTCATTTGGAATAGTCCTGAATAAGGAGCATCAGTGACCAAGTAGGAATCCATCAATAAGCTACCTTATGTTTAAAAAAGTACTGATCGCAAATCGGGGAGAAATTGCCTGTCGGATTGAAAAAACCCTGCGAAAGATGGGCATTCTCAGCGTGGCAGTTTATTCTGACGTGGATCGAAATTCCAAACATGTATTGGAAGCTGACCAATCTTATGCACTCGGGGATGGTCCGGCTAAGCAGACTTACCTGGACATAGAAAAAATCATCTCAATCGCAAAATCTTCAGGTGCAGAAGCCATTCATCCCGGATATGGGTTTTTGAGCGAGAATGCTGAGTTTGCGAAAGCATGCACTGATCAGAGCATTGTGTTTATCGGTCCCAGGCAGAAGCACATTCTAGATTTCGGGCTCAAACACCGAGCTCGAGAAATTGCTGAGAGCGCGAATGTTCCTTTGTTACCAGGATCGGGTGTGTTATCTGGTGTAGATGAAGCATTGGTTGAGGCTGCTCGAATTGGTTACCCAGTCATGCTTAAGAGCACTGCTGGTGGCGGTGGTATTGGTATGCGTCTGTGTCATTCTGAGGACGAGCTCAAAAACGAATACATCAAGGTATCAGATCTCGCTGCCAATAATTTTGGAAATACGGAATTATTTTTGGAGAAATTTGTAGAATCTGCGCGTCACATTGAAGTTCAGATATTTGGGGATCAACACGGTGCTGTAAGGCATTTTGGTGAACGGGATTGTTCGGTTCAAAGGAGAAATCAGAAAGTAATAGAAGAAACTCCCGCTCCGGGACTAAGTGATGAAGTTCGAGAGGAACTCCATAATACTGCAGTTAATTTGGCTAAGAAAGTGGATTACGAATCTGCCGGTACGGTTGAGTTTATCTATGATCGTAAGACGGATGAGTTTTATTTTCTCGAGGTAAACACGAGGCTTCAGGTCGAGCACGGTGTGACTGAGGAGGTCTATGAAGTTGATTTAGTGGAATGGATGATTCGGGTTGCAGATGGACAGGCTATTCCAATGGACAAATTCCTGGATTCTACAGGACACGCTATCGAACTTCGCATTTATGCAGAAGATCCAAACCGAGGTTTTTTACCATCATCTGGCCTGTTGAGTCATGTTGAATATCCTGAGGATGTGCGAATGGATACATGGGTGGAGAGTGGAACTGAGGTATCTGCTTTATACGATCCGCTGTTAGCCAAGTTAGTGGTTAAGGAGTCGGGTCGTGATGCATGTATTGCAAAGACCATTGAATCGGTGGCAAAAAGCACGTTCTATGGAGTGCGTACCAATCTGAGTTATTTGAAGCAAATCCTTAATGATGAGGGCTTTAAGGCAGGTAAAGTATATACCAAATTACTGGATGGATTCTATGCCGATGAATCCACCTTTGAAGTGCTGGATGGTGGAGTTTTGACAACCATCCAGGATTATCCCGGCAGACCATATTACTGGAATGTAGGAGTGCCTCCTTCAGGTCCGATGGACGATTTGAATTTTCGTCTGGGTAATTCGATTTTGGGCAATGATGAAAACTGTGCTGGATTGGAATGCACTGTTATTGGCCCAACTTTAAAATTTACTAGTGAAAGTGCTGTATGTGTGACAGGTGCTTCGACACCGGTTTTCAAAAACGGAAAACCTGTTGCTATGAATCGATGCATTCCGATAAAGGCCGGAGATATTTTCAAGGTTGGAGCTGTTGGGTCGGTGGGTAAAAGAGTATACATTCTGTTCTCTGGCGGATTGGATGTACCTGAGTACTTGGGTAGTCGATCGACTTTCGATTTGGGCAAGTTTGGTGGGCATTGTGGTCGGAAACTTCTAACTGGGGATGTCATCCCTTTGAAGGAAATTTCTGGAACTACTATTGACGTTGTAGCTACGTGGGTTCCCGAAATTACTAATGAGTGGAAGCTGAGAGTGCTTTATGGTCCCCATGGTGCACCTGACTTTTTCACAGATTCGGACATGGAGTCGTTCTTTTCCGCTGAATGGAAGGTGCATTATAATTCTGCAAGAACAGGTGTGCGTTTGATAGGGCCCAAACCGGAGTGGGCAAGAAACGATGGCGGAGAAGCAGGGCTTCACCCGTCGAACATTCATGACAATGCATATGCGATCGGTTCAGTGGATTTTACTGGAGATATGCCCGTCATTCTAGGGCCAGATGGTCCTAGTTTAGGTGGTTTCGTCTGTCCAGTTACGGTGATTCGGGCAGACCTATGGAAATGTGGACAACTCAATGCAGGAGATACGGTAAGATTCGAGTTGGTAAAGGCTGATGAAGCGGATGAACTATACGGTGACCAGGAGGATGCGATCCAAAATCTGAAAAATCCGCGTCTGCTAAAGTATTCTTCGATCCACTTCAAGCAGACATCTCCAGTGCTAAATGCATACGAATCGAAAGCGGATGAACTCAAGGTGGTCCATCGTAGGTCTGGTGAGAGCAATTTGTTGATCGAATATGGTGAACCCATTCTGGACATTAAGTTGAGAGCTAAAGCTCAGGCTTTGATGGGTTGGTTGAGGGAGAGTGATATTGATGGAATCACTGATTTAACACCCGGTATTCGATCGGTGCAGATTCAATTTGATCCTAAGAAGTTAAAAATCAATGAGTTATCAAAGCTCTTAGTTGAATCTGAAGACCAATTGCAACCTGTCGACGAGATGGAGTTTCCGTCGCGGATAATTCGTTTGCCGTTGAGTTGGGATGATCCCTCCACGCAACTTGCGATCGAGAAGTATCAACAATCTGTAAGGAAAGACGCACCATGGTGCCCGAGTAATATCGAATTTATTCGTCGTATCAATGGCCTTGACTCAATTGAGCAAGTTAAGGACATCGTGTTTAGTGCATCCTATCTGGTGATGGGTCTTGGCGATGTTTATTTGGGGGCACCTGTTGCTACGCCACTCGATCCTCGTCATCGATTAGTGACGACAAAATATAATCCTGCCCGGACTTGGACACCTGAAAATGCAGTGGGAATTGGAGGTGCTTATCTGTGCATCTATGGCATGGAGGGTCCTGGAGGATATCAGTTTGTTGGCAGAACGATTCAGATGTGGAATCGATATCGGCAAACGCGTTGTTTTGAGAAAGGATCGCCGTGGTTATTGAGGTTTTTTGATCAGATTCAATTTTACCCGGTATCGACAGACGAACTTCTGCAGATGAGAGAAGATTTCATCTATGATCACTACAGTCCCGAGATTACAGAGGAACGTTTTTCAGTTGGTGAATATATTCGGTTTTTGGAGAATGAGAATTTATCGATTTCGGCTTTTCAAAAAGTTCAACGTGATGCCTTTGAAGCTGAGCGAAGGCGTTGGGAAGAACAGGGACAGGAGATGAAGTTTGATGAAACTTTTGAAGAACCTCCTGATGACGGGCATGAAAACTTAGATGGGTTAACAAAACTCGAAGCTCCTATGCATGGAAGTGTTTGGAAAGTTTTGGTTGAGGTTGGAGATGAAGTTAATGAGGGGCAGGAGCTTGTCCTGATTGAAAGCATGAAAATGGAGGTTCCTGTAAAAGCTGCAACGTCCGGTGTGGTGGAATCGATACTAAGTCAGGAGGGACAACCTGTTCATCCGGGAAAATCACTCTTACTCATCAAATAGCTCTAATTGAAATCTGACTCTAGAAATAAAATGATGACAATCGATGAGGTTCAGAAGGGCTACCGGGATGGAACCATTTCACCTGCGGATTTGGTCTCAACTATTCTTAAGCGGAGTGAGGAATACTCTGACCACAATATTTGGATTCATCAGCTTTCAAAGGATCAGATTGATTATTACCTAGATAGTTTACCAGCTGAGCCAAATGATGACTTTCCACTCTGGGGCATTCCTTTTGCAATAAAAGATAATATCGACCTGGCTAGTGTTCCAACGACCGCTGGATGTCCCGACTATGCTTACACACCAGATCATCATGCGTATGCTGTGGAGTTGTTGATCAAAGCGGGAGCGATTCCGATAGGTAAAACCAATCTCGATCAATTTGCTACGGGATTAGTCGGTACTCGATCACCCTATGGGATATGCAGGAATGTGTTTAACAAAGATTATATTTCTGGTGGCTCAAGTTCAGGTTCTGCTGTAGCGACGGCTGCAGGGTTAGTTTGTTTTGCGCTTGGGACAGACACGGCGGGTTCGGGACGTGTGCCAGCGGCGTTCAATGGAATTTATGGTTACAAGCCTACAAAGGGTGTTGTTAGTTGTTCGGGTGTTGTACCCGCTTGCCGTAGTTTAGATTGTGTTTCGGTTTTTGCGAATTCGCCGGAGGATTGCTCAAGGATAGGTGAGGTTTTGAGGCAATATGATGAATCTGATATTTATTCGAGACCCGAAGCTTCGTTGGTAATTAGTGAAAACGAACTTGTATTGGGTGTTCCGAAATCCGAGCAGTTGGAATTTTTTGGGAATGAGGAGAGCTCGGTGATGTACCGAGAGTCAATCGTTCGGCTGAAGCAAATGGGGTATCAGGTTCGGGAAATCGATTTTAGTGCGTTTATTGAAGCCGCCAAATTGCTTTATGAAGGACCATGGGTTGTGGAGCGGAGAATGGTCGCGAGTGAGTTGTTAAAATCGAATCCGTCAGCTCTGGATGAAACGGTGAGGAAAATTCTGGAATCCAAACAGAATTCAGATGCAGCTGAGGTCTTTGCGGCAATGTATGACTTAAAACGGTTAACTAAACTAGCGGATCGTGTTTGGGATGAGGTTGATATCATCGTGATACCTACAACCGGTACGGTATACACTATCGATGAAGTCGTGGCAGACCCTATTCAGACCAATTCTAATTTGGGTTACTATACTAACTACATGAATTTGTTGGACCTTTGTGGAATATCCATACCAGCAGGAAGGTTTAAGAATGGAGTTGGTTTTGGTATCACTCTGGTTGGAGAGGCGTTTGAAGATCATAGAATCTTAGAATTGGCCCAGAGTTGGGAAGAATTTGAAAGCATCGAGGTAGCCGTATGTGGAGCCCATATGGATGGTTTGTCGTTGAATCATCAGCTAATCGGGTTGGGCGCAGTTTTTGTGAAACGCACTCAATCGAGTGCTAACTATAAACTCTATAACCTCGATCATCTGGATCCCATTCGACCGGGTATGGTGCGGTGTGAAGCAGGTGGATACAAAATTGAAGTAGAAGTATGGAGAATGCCATTGGAGAATTTGGGCAAGTTTATGACCAAGATCGCTTATCCATTGGGTATCGGATCGGTTGAATTAGAAGATGGTTCGTGGGTAAAAGGATTTGCATGTGAATCTTCTGCTGTTAGTTCTGATTCTGAAATTTCTGAATTTGGTGGTTGGAGAAATTTTCTTAAATCGATTCGGTTAAATTAATACGGGCAGGCTACTGCGGGTTGATCAGCGATTGAAAAAGATCGACAATTGTGGGTCGGTAGGAGAAAAAGAAGGGTTTACTGCAACGTGTCATCGATAACACTGGAAGTCATCGTTTATGCTTAAAATACCTTCATTGGAGCCCTATCGAAAAAGAAATGCTGAGCTAGAGGAATTGCTGGGATCTAGTGAAGTTTATAGTGATCCTCGAAAGGCTGCGGAATTGTCGAGGGAGCATAATCAGATCAAGGAAGCGTTGGAACTGAATGAGAGACTCGAGCAGATCAAGACCGAACTGACTGACAATCGTGAGATGCTTCAAGATGCTGAGCTCGATGAAGAATTGAAGCAGATGGCTGAGGAAGAAATCGATGGATTGGAAACTGAGGAAGCGGATAAGACAAAGAGACTTCTCATGCTCATGGTTCCTCCTGATCCAAGTGACGATCGTAACACAGTTGTTGAAATCCGTGGAGGAGCAGGTGGTGATGAGGCATCTTTGTTCGCTGCAGACTTGTATCGTATGTATTGTCGTTATGCGGAGGGTCGTGGATGGTCAGTTGAGGATTTAAGTTCGAGTGTCTCCGAATCGGGCGGGTTTAAGGAGATTTCATTTCTTCTTAAGGGTGAACAAGCATTCAAGATGTTGAAATTCGAAAGTGGTGTGCATCGTGTGCAGCGCATCCCTGTAACTGAAACCAATGGACGAATTCACACATCGACAGCAACAGTTGCTGTTCTGCCGGAAGCGGAAGAAGTCGACGTGCATCTCGACCCGAGTGAACTTGAGATAAGTGTATGTCGTGCGAGTGGTCCAGGTGGGCAAAGTGTTAACACGACTGACTCTGCAGTGCAGATTCTACACAAGCCGACTGGTATGATTGTGACCTGTGCAGATGAAAAATCGCAGCACAAGAACAAGGCAAAGGCTCTGACTGTTCTGAGATCGAGATTGCTTCAACAAAAACAGGACGAAGAGCGGGCTAAATACGCAGCTCAACGTAAACAACAGGTTGGCTCGGGTGATCGTAGTGAACGTATACGTACTTATAATTTTCCGCAGAGCCGGTTAACCGATCATCGAATTGGCGTAACTTTGCATAGTCTGGATCAGGTCATGGATGGGGAAATTGATGAAATCATCCGATCTCTTCAAGAAGCCGATTTAGAGTTTAAGCTGCAAGAAATTGAACAATCTTAAGGAAAACGGGCCTTAAATCGTCCAAAAACACGTTTTTTCGTAGATTGGCATGTTACTAGCATTAATGGGGCGGTCGTAGGCTAAACGTCTACTTCTAATTCAAACTAGTAAACAAATCCAAAATCTATGAAAAAGACTATATTGACTGTCATTTCATCTCTTCTGATTGCTTCAGTTCTGCGCGCTGGTGTGGACGTTACAACTGCCTACACTTCGGACTATTACTTCCGTGGAACTCAGTTGGCTCAGTCTATCATCGAAACTGCTGTTGACTATTCTGAAGGAGATTTCTACATGGGCGTTTGGACTGCTCAGCCATTCGAAGATGCTGAAGACGGTTCTGAGATCGAAAACGAAATCGATTTCTATGGTGGTTACGGTATTGCTCTCTCTGAGACAGCAGCACTGGACATCGGTATCGCAGCATACATGTATCCTGAGTTGAACGATGGTGATGAGATCACTTATGAGCCTTTCATCGGTATCGCTTTTGATACTCCATTAGCTCCATCTTTTTACGTTTACTATGACCTGACTTTGGAGTCATTGACCCTCGAAGGTAGTATCGGACACAGTTTTGAAATTGATGAGTCTTCTAGTATCGACATCGGACTGTCCGTAGGTAATGTTTCTCCTGATGAAGGTGACAGCGCAATGTATTACCTCCTCTCAGCGGGCTGGGGTTACGCTCTAGCTGAAACAGCAAGCCTTTCAATCGGATTTAACTACACCGACGGAGACGACGAATTGGTGGGTGGTAACACAGATGACGGTTTCTACGCATCTATCGGAATCAGTGTTGGATTCTAATAATTTCTCTAATCCTATCTAGAAACATAAGGGCTCCCTTTCGTGTAATGCGGTAGGGAGCTTTTTTGTGGATAATGGCTTCTAAGAATCGTCCTCTCTAGATAGGTTTAAAACAATTGACTTCAGAGTCATTATTTTGTGAGTCTTCGGGTTCGATGAGTTCAGATAATTCCGCCAACAAAAACGATACCGATAATGGACTGCCTCAGGGTACAGAAGCACCTGTAGAGATTCCACCCAATGTTTCCGAAGATGTTTACCGATTTTGGAAAGAGAACGGTAGTCGAATCGTGATCTATTCGGCGGTATTGTTGATTGCGGTGCTGGCGTGGCAGATCATCGGGGGAAGTCTAAAGAACCGCGACTCGAAGTTGCAGGCTGAATATGCCTCGTTAGAAACTACTGAGGAGAAACTCGAATTTGCCAGTTCACATGCTTCTCATGGTTTAGCGGGATACACTTATCTGACGGTTGCCAAGGATCATTATGAGGCCGGAGAATATGAGAAGGCTCT
The DNA here is from genome assembly GCA_022361075.1 of Opitutales bacterium. Lineage (GTDB taxonomy): Bacteria > Verrucomicrobiota > Verrucomicrobiia > Opitutales > JAFGAQ01 > JAKSBQ01. The sequence goes on from JAKSBQ010000099.1 coordinate 22,199, forward strand.
TGAAGCTTATGAAAACGCAAATGAGTCTCTAGAAGATACTGAATTTGGTGGGTTTGTTGCTTTGGGAGTAGGTGCTTGTCTCTTGGAATTGGGTAAGAAAGAGGAAGCAGTTCTCAAGTTTGAAGAGATTGCCCGGAACGAGAATTTTGCAGAGGGGATTCGAGCGGAAGCAATGTTTAAGCGCATTGTTGAGGCTCAGGAAGCTGGTGAAGAGTCTGTTGTAGATGAATATACTACAATGCTTGAAGCCATTGATCAGTCTGGTCGTTGGACTCAGCGACTCAGAACCATAAAAATGTATTAATTCAAATGGAGCCTCGCAGTGGGGCTTAACCTAAGGAGGGTTAAATGAATAATCAGGACGGAGTTGGAATTCCTGCCGTAGGTGGGGAATCCCAAGTGACGAATGGTAACCGCGCGGATCAACTTAAAGATGCTATTTTATGGCATCTCAAGTTTACGCTGGCGAGAGATACAAAAACGGCGACCAACAGAGACTGGTGGATTAGCGTGTGTGAAGCTGTCGAAGATGAAGTGCTTTCGAGGTTTGGGGAAACCATGAAGGTACAGAACGATAATGACAGTCGAAGAGTCTACTACTTGAGCCTTGAGTATTTGATGGGGAGGTTACTCCAGAATAATATGATCAATTGTGGGATTTTCGAGGACGTTAAGAACGCCTTGGGCAAGCTCGATCTCAACTGGGAAGATATTTGTGAAGAAGAGTTGGACATGGGGCTCGGCAACGGCGGCCTTGGAAGGCTTGCTGCATGTTTTCTAGATTCCCTAGCTACACTGGATATTCCGGCGGTGGGATACGGGATTCATTATCAGTTCGGATTATTCAAACAAAAATTTGTTGATGGTCACCAGGTCGAACGTCCAGATAATTGGCGTCAGTTTGGAAACCCTTGGGAGATCGTTCGGCCTGAATATTCTCAAGAGGTGAGGGTTTATGGTCATGTTGAACATGGATACGATAACCTGGGCGACTATCGACCGAAGTGGGTCGGAGGTCGAGTGATTTCTGGAGTTCCCTACGATGTCCCTATTTGCGGCTACGGTGGAAAAACAGTGAATTTTTTGCGTCTGTGGGAAGCGAAATCCTCTCAGGAGTTCGACCTGGATGCATTTAATGAAGGTGGTTATGTTGAAGCGGTCCGTCAAAAGGCGTTAGACGAAACCATTTCCAAAGTTCTCTACCCAAACGACAAAACTGAGATTGGTAAGGAGCTTCGTTTGGTACAGCAGTACTTTTTTGTGAGTTGTTCTCTAAAGGATATTATTCGGAGGTATCTAAACGTTCATGAAGGTTGGGGACAATTTCCTGAAAAGATCGCGATTCAGCTTAATGACACCCACCCTGCTTTGGCTGTTCCTGAACTGATGCGGGTTCTCTTGGATGAACATCAGTTTGAGTGGAATGAAGCCTGGGCGTTGGTACGAAAAGTTTTCGCTTACACCAACCACACCTTACTTCCTGAGGCGCTTGAGAAATGGAGTGTTCCGTTGTTTGAGAAAGTGCTTCCAAGGCACCTTCAAATCATCTACGAGATCAATAAGCTGTATCTTGAAAATGAAGTGGAGGCTAAGTGGCCTGGTGACGACGATAAAAAGCGGGAGCTTTCGATCATCGAAGAGGGTTCTCCCCGAATGGTTCGCATGGCCTATCTCTCAGTAGTTGCAAGTCACACTGTGAATGGTGTAGCGGCTTTGCATACTGAATTGCTAAAGCAGGATCTTTTGAGGGACTTTGATGATCTCTATCCAGAAAAGATTCAAAACAAGACTAATGGTATCACCCCACGCAGGTGGTTGAAATCATGTAATCTTGAGTTGTCGGATCTCATTACTTCTAAGCTTGGAGATAAGTGGCCGGCGGATCTTGATGAACTGAAGAAGTTAGAAGCATTTATCGAGGATGCTGGTTTTCGTGGAAAGTTCATGGAAATCAAGCGGAACAACAAAGTGCGATTGGCAAACCACATCAAAAAAGTGTGCGATGTTGAGGTGAGCCCCGATGCTTTGTTTGACGTTCAGATCAAACGTTTACACGAGTACAAGCGTCAACATCTGAATTTGCTTCATATTCTTTCACTTTATCGCAAGTTGGTTCACAATCCTGATTTGGATATCGTGCCACGCGTATTTATATTTGGTGCAAAAGCGGCCCCAGGATATGAACTCGCAAAAAACATCATTCGTGCGATCAACAAGGTTGGTGAGAAAATCAATAACGACGAACGTATAAAGGATAAGTTGAAGGTCGTTTTCATTCCAAATTATCGTGTGTCTGAAGCTGAGATTATTATTCCTGCAGCAGATCTGTCCGAACAGATCTCAACTGCAGGCAAGGAGGCGTCTGGAACTGGGAACATGAAACTTGCGCTCAACGGTGCGCTGACAATTGGTACTCTTGATGGGGCGAATGTGGAGATCGAAGAAGAAGTAGGTTCGGAGAACATCTTCATTTTCGGTCTGAAAGTGGATGAAGTGGAAAGACTTCGTTTGCAAGGTTACAACCCATGGGATTATTATTACAGGGATCCAGAGCTGAGGGCCGTGATCGATTGGTTAAGTTCTGATGTGTTCACTCCTGGTGAGAAAGACGCGTTTTTGCAGATCAGGCAAAGTTTGTTGGACTTTGGTGATCCGTTTTTTGTGCTCGCAGATTTTGCTTCGTATTGTGAAGCGCAATCTCGTGTGGATGATGCGTATAAAGAAAAGGACGGCTGGGCGCGGAAAGCTATTTTGAACACCGCACGTGTCGGGAAGTTTTCCAGTGATCGAACGATATCTGAGTATTGCAAAGATATTTGGAAGATCGAGCCTGTTCGCTAGGGTTCAAATCTTATTACAGAAACTTTCAATTTGAATAGGGAATGAGTTTAGGCGTCTATAAGTGCATGAAGCTCATTCCCTTGTTTCTTTTATTGTTGGGTTCGACTGCCTTCGCTGAGGGTGACCTTGATTTGGCTGAAGTGAAGCCGACTCCGTTGGCCTTACAAGTCGGGGAGGAATTGGAATACTCACTTCGGTGGAGTATGTTTAAGGTTGCGAGCGGATATCTGAGGGTTCATCCCAATGTAGTGATTGATGGGATTGATTGTCACCACGTATCACTTCGTGTGGTTTCTAATAGTTTTGCAGACGTTTTTTATAAGGTGCGGAGCGAGTTCCATTCGTACATTTCGGTGGAGCACCAAAGAGTGGTTCGATATCGTGTTGAGCAACATGAGGGAGATACCCACCGGGATGCGACCATTAGATTTGATTGGGAAAACAAAACTGCGAATTATCAAAGAGATGGGGAAGATCCGCAAGATGATGTTGAGATCGGAACTTACACTTGGGACCCGCTTTCAGTTGTCTATTATTTTAGGCATTTCATCAATGGGCCTTTCGAGATGGTAACACTTCCGGCTACAGATGGAAAAAAATATCTGGGTATCGATATCAAATACCTGGGGCAGGAGAATCTTGAGGTGCAACTTGGTGAGTTTGACTCCTACAAGATCGAACCGAATACCAAGGAGATGAAAGGTGTTTTTGAAAAAAGCAAAAATTCGAAAATCAAGATGTGGTATTCAAACGATGAGCACAGGTATCCCCTTCTCATTAAGAGCAAGGTCATTGTTGGATCATTCATTGCTGAGCTGAAAAAAGTCCGAGTTATTCAATAAGCTCGCATATTTTTGAGATGCCCTGCAAATAGGCAGGGTGGATTTGCGTAAGTTAACAATTGTAGCTGGGACCTTCTTAACTCCGCTTTTGGTGTTCTTATCGTTTCCAGGTCCGGACCTCAGTTATCTGGTGTGGATTGCTTTTGTTCCGTTGTTGATTTCGTCCACATTGTTGAAGCGTCCCAAAAACGCATGGCTTTGTTCGTGGGCCAGTGAAGCCCTTCGTTGGTTTTTGATCATCATTTGGCTTCGACATGTGACTTGGAGCGGTACGATTTTGATAGCGGTAGTGATGGGACTCTGGCAAAGCGTTTGGTTTGTTTTGTTCCGTCGTTGTTTGAGGGATCTTTTGGGGGAAAGCAGACTTCGTGCGTGGAGTGTGATTTTGTTACTCTCGATATGTTGGGTCGGTGTGGAGGTTGTGCGGACTCATCCGTTTGGAGTTCCTGGAGCGAATCTGGCGTTAAGTCAGTGGCTTAACTCTGAAATACTGAAAATATGTTCATTTGTTGGGGGTGCAGGTCTTTCGGGAATAATTATTGCGGCCAATCTCTGCTTTTTGAGACTTGGTAGCCTGCTGTATCTTTCTCGATCTAGAGGAGCTGTTTTAAAGTCTCTCACGGAGGGTGTGAGTGTGGTTTCCGTTTTGGTAGGATTATTGTTTATCTCAAATTGGTATGTAAAAGAGGGTACTAGCGGTGAGATGGTGGAAATGGAAGTCGCCGTGGTTCAGACTTTTCAGCCGCCTTATCGTTATTGGACCACTGAAAGGACCACTTTTGTGATAAATAATTTGGTAGATCTCTCTGACCAGAGTAGAGATTTGGAATACGATTTGATGATGTGGCCCGAGGGTGCTTTACCCTACTCTCTTGCCGAAGGGTCATCGATGAATGATCTGATCTCTTTTGTGGTCACCAAGAAAATTAAGAGACCACTTTTCTTGGGAAATCATATTGAGGCTGATGGAAAAGCTTATAATGGTGTTGCTTATTTTGACGAAAACGGAGTTTGGGATGGATCCTTTTATGCGAAACAAGCACTTGTTCCGTTTGGAGAATATATTCCTTTTAGAAATCTGTTTCCAGGGATAGAAACGATAGTACCGATACCAATCGATTTTCAAAGAGGTGGGGAAAGCAGAGTTTTTGAATTTGAAATCGGTGGAACGTCCATACGGATAGGATCTCTAATTTGTTATGAGGATTGCTTCCCTTATCTTGCAAGGAAGTCCGTTGAGCAAGATGCAGATATACTGTTTGTCCATGTATACAATGGGTGGTATGGAAAAGAGTTTGGGGCTTCCTTTCACGCAGCCCACTCTGTTTTGAGAGCCTTGGAAAATGGCATTCCAATATTGCGATGCGGCAGTAGTGGGGGGAGTTGTTTCATCTCCGCCACAGGAGAAATAGACAAGGCCTACCGCGATGATCGAAGAACGACTGAAAACACCGCAATTAGGGTGCTACCTGTTAAGTTGCCTCTTAACTCAACAAGAACTTTTTACAGCAAATGGGGCAGTTGGATTGATGGGTTTTGGGTCGGTGCCAGCCTGGTGATTCTGTTAGGTTCTCTCTTCAAACTGCGAATCAATTCGGATCGCGGTTAGCTGCGCAACATCGGTCGAGTTGATGACTCTTACTTCTTCTTGACGTTGGCAAGCCCGTTAAATGCGGCCCCTTCCACAATCTTCAAAACTGAAGCTGTGATATCTCCTTCAATATTTGAAGTTTCCTTCAACTCACATTTTTTGTTTGTATTGATGTTTCCATTGACTGCTCCAAAAATTGTCACATTTTCGGCGTTCAATTTTCCATTAATCTGAGCATTTTCTCCAACTGTGAGATTAGCTTTCGAGTGAATTTCACCTTCCACTTCACAGTCGATGAAGAGATCTTCTTTAACGTGGATCTCTCCAATGATTTTAACGTCTTCTGAGAGTCGATTGCTGATGTTCATAGGAATGATAAGAGAGTTCTTAGGTTAAAAGAGTCTGGTGAATAATCAACCGTTATTCTTAATCCTTTCGAGCTTGATGAACCATCAAAATGGAGATGTCTGCGGGATTGACACCACTGATACGAGACGCCTGGGCGAGATTGATCGGTTTGATATTGTTGAGCTTTAGAGCGCTTTCTTTTCTGAGGCCTTTGATTTGCTCGTAGTCGATTTCTGATGGTAATCGGACTTTTTCGAGATCTTTAAATTTCGAGATGTGACGGTGTTCCCGATCCAAGTATCCCTTGTATTTGATGAAATATTCAACGAGCAATCGAACGGTTTTTGAGGATTCAGACAATTCAGGAAAGAGCGAAAGCAAGTCTGCTGACCGTCGGACCGCATCACCTATAGTTCCATTCTGATAGCGTTCGATTTCCGAACGCTCTAGGAAAGTATCAATCTGCTTCCTCTGTGCAGACATTCTTTGGGCCCTTTCGCTGGGGATAAGTTGGTGTGTGGTTGCTCTTTCGTGTAGTCTGTATTCTGCGCTTTCGTGGTTGAGAAGGAGCCGGAACTCCGCGCGGCTCGTGAACATTCGATAAGGCTCACTCGTGCCTTTGGTTACCAAGTCGTCTATCAGTACGCCAATGTAGGCTTCTTCTCTTCCAAGGATCAGCGGTTCGGCGCCGGCTAACTTTTGTGCGGCGTTGTTTCCTGCTATCAATCCTTGGGCTGCGGCTTCCTCATAGCCCGATGTTCCGTTTATTTGTCCTGCCAAAAATAGATTTTGAATTTGTTTGGATTCGAGAGAAGGAAATAGCTGAGTAGGATCCGCAAAATCGTATTCAACTGCATATGCGGGCCGAAGAATCCTAGCCTTTTCGAGCCCAGGAATTGTAGCCATCATTTCGATTTGAACCTCAAGTGGGAGACTAGTGGAGAGCCCGTTGATGTACCATTCATCGGTGTTTCTTCCTTCGGGTTCAATGAACAAGCGGTGTGAAGGTTTGTCCTCGAACCTCACATATTTGTCTTCAATGCTTGGGCAATATCGTGGACCTGAACTCTGAATGATCCCGGAATAAAGAGGTGAAAGATGCAGGTTATCTTTGATTGCCTTTTCAGTGGCTGAGGAGGTGTCGGTCATCCAGCAAGATACTTGATCGGTTCCAGGAATCCAGCCAGGAAGGGTTTGCCCAAATTGTTCCACGTGGAACAATGTGTCATCTGGTTCTTGGTTTCGAGAATCGTAATAGGCGAAAAATTGAGGGAGTTCATCTCCTTTTTGCTCTGTTAATTTATCGAAATCAATAGATTGTCCCAAGATGCGTGCAGGAGTTCCGGTCTTCAGGCGTTCCATTTTTATCCCATGATCGATGAGACATTTGGAAATGCCCTTAGCACTGAAGTCACCCATTCTTCCTCCTTCATTTTGATTTTTTCCGATGTGCATGATTGCCTGGAGAAAGGTTCCTGTGGTCAGGATGACAGTTCTTCCGAAGAAGGTGATATCTAGGTTGGTGTGAACTCCCTTTACCTCACCATTTTGGATAAGAAGATCGATTCCGATCGCCTGAAACAGGGAAAGATTGGGCACTGATTCCAAACGATGCTTCATCCGAAATTGATAAGCTTTTTTGTCGCATTGAGCGCGTGGAGCTTGAACAGCGGGACCTTTGGATGCGTTGAGTAATCGAAATTGGATCGCGGTGGTATCCGTATTGATCGCCATCTCTCCCCCGAGAGCGTCGATTTCTCTCACGATTTGCCCCTTGGCTTGTCCACCAATTGCGGGGTTGCAGCTCATTTGTGCGATAGTATCGAGATTTCCCGTCAGCAGTAGGACGTCCATTCCCTTTCTCGCTGCGGCCAACGCCGCTTCGCATCCTGCATGACCTGCTCCGCAAACGATCACATCATACGGATTTTCTTTGTCGATTCGCAGTGGAAAACTATGTGCGGATTTAGTCATTTGGAAGCCAGTTATCTATAGATGATCTAGCGAATATGTGGAAAAAACAGTTCTTGATGAACTTATTTTCCGATGCAGAAGCGACTGAATAGTTCGTCGAGTATCGCCTCGTTGTCAACGTGCTCATTAATCTTGTGGAGTGATTCGGAAGCGCGGATTAAGTGAAATGCAGCCAGTTCTGTTGAGGAATCTTCTGAAAGAAGTTGGTGGGCTTGTTCGAGCTCTTCCAAGGATTCTTGGATGAAGGATCTCTCCCTTAAATCAAACATTAAGCCCTCTTCCTCTCGGATTTCAAAATTCTGAGCAATGAGGTTTTTCCACTTGGACCCGAGATCTTCCAGAGAAAGATTGTCGAGTGCGGAAATTCTTGAATGAGGAAAGTCGGCAAAATAGTCATTCCTTGTTCGTGATTCGGGAAGATCAATTTTGTTTTCTACGATAATACAATTACGGGGGTTGATCGCTGAAACGATAGAGGCGGGTAGTTCGGGAGGATCGATTGTTGAATCTAGAACGACTAGAAAAAAGTCAGATTGATCTACTAGTTCGAGGGTATGCTCGATGCCCAGCGACTCAAGTTCACCTTTTGGAGAAATATTAAGTCCAGCAGTGTCGAAAAGATTGATCAAGTAACCGTCGATTTCAATATGTTCAAGGATGTAGTCACGGGTCGTTCCTGCTTCTTTGCTTACGAGTGCCCTGTTGTGGCCAACGAGTAAATTTAACAAACTGCTTTTTCCGGCGTTTGGGGAACCGAGAATGAGCGTGTTGATTCCATTTTGAATGATCTCCCTATTTTTGGCAGTAGCGTTAAGAGAGTTCAGTCTTGATATTATTTTTTTGATCTGTGCAGGAGGACCGTCCTTGTCTTCTGGAGGTAACTCATCTTCCGGAAAATCGATGTAGGCTTCAATTTCAGCTCTGAGCTTTGTTAATTCCTGGACAATACCCTTAATGTGGTTATCTGAAGCTCCTGTGAGGCGCTTCCGGGCTGCGGAAAGTGCTCTATCTGATTGAGCATGAATGGTTTCCAAAACTCCTTTGATTTGGGAAAATTTCAGCTTTTTGTTGAGGTAAGCACGCTTTGTGAACTCTCCTGGCTCAGCCAGACGGAAACCTCGTCTGCAGAAATCCTCAATGATCATTTTACAGATGAGAGGGTTGCCGTGAGGCATGATTTCGATCATCGCTTCGCCAGTGTATGATGATCCAGGTTCATAATAAATCCAAACCACTTCATCAATGAGTTCACCTTCACCGTTTTTGAGTTTAGAAAAATAGGCGTGCCTGGGAATGGGTGAATTATTTTTCCCGAGTAGTTGCTCGGCGTATTTTGTACAACTGCTCCCACTTGCTCGAATGAGCGCAAGTGCAGAAATGCCAGGTGGTGTCGACTGTGCGACAAATGAATCTGTGTCGGAAGTAAGGTTCAATACTCCTTACTTCTCAGCAGGGGTATCGTTTTTGGCAAGAACAGAACCAACCTCAACCCGAACTTTTTCTAAAATCGTCTGGGTGAGTTCCTCTGTGATTTCTGGATTTTCCATCAAGTATTGTTTCGCTGCCTCGCGACCTTGTCCGATTAGATCACCTTTGTATGAAATCCACGCGCCCTTCTTTTCCAAAATCTTTTGATCGATCCCTAGATCCAAAATCGATCCGGTCTGGGAGATTCCCTCGTTATACATGATGTCGAATTCGCATTCGGTAAAAGGAGCAGCGACTTTGTTCTTCACCACTTTCAATCTTGTGCGGTTACCCGTGACCTCGCCTGAAGTCTTTTTGATTTGCCCGATTCTTCGGATATCCATACGGACGGACGAGAAAAACTTGAGTGCACGTCCGCCGGGTTGAGTTTCTGGATTACCGAACATGACCCCGATTTTTTCACGAATTTGATTTGTGAAAAGACAAACGCATTGTGTTTTGCTAATGACGGAAGTGAGTCGACGCATAGCCTGACTCATCATTCGAGCCTGCAGACCGACAGTAGCGTCTCCCATTTGCCCATCCAATTCGGTTTTTGAAACGAGGGCTGCTACCGAGTCGACAACAATGACATCAATCGCCCCGGAGCGAATGAGCGTTTCGGTAATGTTTAGTGCATCTTCACCACTTTCGGGTTGAGCGACCATCAAGCTATCGAGATCTACCCCGACCACCTTTGCGTAGCGTGGATCGAGGGCATGTTCGACATCGATGAAAACTGCATTGCCACCTTGTTTTTGTGCCTGGGCGATGATGGACAAACAAAGAGTAGTCTTACCTGATGACTCAGGACCGTAGACTTCAGATACTCTCCCTCGTGGAAGACCACCAACTCCGAGCGCAAGGTCGATTGCAACCGATCCGGTAGAGATTACTGAAACATTCATCTTCGAAGCGTCACCGAGCCTCATCAAAGCTCCGTCGCCATATTGGCGGTTGATGGAGGAGACTGCTAAATCGAGCGAAGCTTTGCGATCATTGGCGGGTGAATTGGTTGGAGTTTTGGATGAAGATGCTTTAGCCATGAAAAATCCTGTCGTTTTGAGATATCTCTAAATAGGTGTATATATGTTCAATAATTGAATGATCCCGAAAATCAAGTACGAACTGACTTTTTGAATGCATCATCTTGCCTAAACCTTCGCAATGGAAAATCTGAACCATGGACCAGCTTACGTCGGTCGTTACGCTCCAACTCCTAGTGGTTTGATGCATTTGGGGCATTTGTCGACGTTTTGGAAGGCTCAAGAAAGAGCACGTCAATTTAGTGGAAGTATTTTTTTGCGAATCGAAGATATTGATCGTGAACGATGTAATAGCGAATTCGAAGAGAAGATAATTGAGGATTTTGCTTGGCTGGGATTGGAGTGGGACTCAAGTGCAGGAGGTGGTCCTGTGCGTCAGTCTAACAGATTGGGATTATATCAACTCTATCTTCTAAAACTCATCAAAAAGGATGCTGTTTATCCGTGTGAGTTGAGTAGGAAAGAAATTCAAAAAGCGGTGGTTGCTACCAGTCCGTCGACATCCGAGGTGATCTTCCCAAATTCTTTGAGAGATCTTACGAATGCTGCGAAACATCAAAGAAGTCCGTTTTCGATGAATTGGAGATTTCGAGTTCCTGACGGTGAACAGGTTGGATTCACCGACAGGCGCAGCGGCGAACACCGATATATCGCAGGGCATGATTTTGGTGATTTCCTCGTTTGGAGAAGGTCAGGATGGCCCTCATACGAACTAGCGGTTGTCGTAGACGACATTGAGATGAGTGTTTCGGAAGTGGTTAGAGGAGAGGATCTTATGATATCTACGTCCCGGCAAATTCTTCTTTATGACAGTTTGAAAAAGGAGCTGCCGGCGTTTTATCATTGTCCTTTGGTGAAAGACAAAAACGGAGTAAGATTGGCGAAAAGTTTCGATTCAGAGAGTTTACAAGCCTATCGCTCAAGAGGATGGAGCCGCGAGCGACTACTATGTCAGATCAGAGAATGGGCTGAACTAGAGTATTCATAGTTTGTGGTGTTGATGTATCAAAAAAAGATGATTCACTCATCGGGATGATCGGAGGAACGACACATTCAGAGATTGATTTTGAGAGCCAAATTGATCGTGCCCAAACAGGAAGCTTGAAGTGGGACAAATACAAAGGGAAAGACATCATCCCATTTTGGGTTGCTGATATGGATCTCCCTTCTCCTCAACCTGTTTTGGATGCGCTTCATCGTCGGGTTGATCACCGGGTTTTTGGTTACACACTTGCTCCAGAGTCTGCCACTGAAGCGGTGACAGAGTATTTAGCCAATACACATTCCTTCGAAGTTGACCCTGAATGGATTGTTTGGACTCCCGGCTTGGTTCCGGCTTTGGCCCTTGCTTGTCGTGCTTACGGCGTCAAAGGCGATGCAGTGATGACACTGACTCCAGTTTACTACCCATTTCTTACAGTTCCGGGCTTTGCGGATCAAGAATTACAGTCTGTTCCCTTAGTTGAAGATTCCGTTAACCGGACTTGGGAGATTGATTTTGACGAAATGGAGCGCAAAGTGACGAACCGTACCAGATTACTCATCATTAGTAATCCGCACAATCCAGTGGGTAAGGTTTTTAGTCGTGAGGAAGTTGAGAAGCTTGGACAGTTTGCCGTGAAGCATGATTTAATTCTCTGTTCAGATGAGATTCATTGTGACCTTATTCTGAACGATAAAGCGCACATTTGTGCGGGAACACTTTCTCAAGAAATTGTGGATCGCACCATCATCATGATGTCTCCAAGTAAAACCTACAACTTGGCGGGCCTAGCTTGTGCATATTTGGTCATTCCAAACGCAAAAGTGCGTCATCAGTTCCAGAAAGTGGTTCGCGGAATCATCACAGAGGTTAATTGCATGGGTTACACTGCTTGCGAAGCGGCTTATCGACATGGTGAACCCTGGCGAGTTGAGCTGATCAAGCACTTGAATGAGAATTTGCAACTCATCTATGAAACGGTGAACGATAAGTGGGCTGGGGCAAAAATCTATCCGATGGATGCGACCTATCTTGCTTGGATCGATATGAGGCACCTTGGACTAAAAAATCCAGCATCGAAGTTTGAGAAATTTGGAATCGGACTATCTGAAGGGTCTCAGTTTGGCGGAGAGGGCTTTGTAAGACTGAATTTTGGATGTCCGGGATCGGTAATGGACGAGGGTCTAAATCGCATGAGCAAGGCTTTGGCAGAGTTTTAACAAAAGAATGCTCAAAATTCTTTAGGTTTTAATTTTTGTTGCCGAAAGTATTGATAATGAAAAGATTACCTTCCCCTTATGGAGAGATTGTGATTGCCGAGAAAGAGACACTGTTCGACTCCTTCACGTCAATGATACGGGATAGCGTAAAAGAAGTTACTTACCCCCCGGGTGTGGCACTTACTGGTGGTTCTACCCCTAAAGACTATTTCAGATGGCTTGCAGATCATCCGGATAAATTACCTGAAGCCAAAGAAAATGTGGTGTTCACAGTGAGTGATGAGCGTTACGTTCCGCTGGAGAGTGACGAAAGCAATTATGGGAACGCGATGCGGATGTTTCTTGATCCCGTTGGGATCATTGATGATCACCGTTATTTTTGGGATACGAGTCGTGATCCTGTGGACGCTGCAAGATGGTATCAGCAGCTTTGGGAATTGAGTTTCGGGGAAGACGCGACCTACGATATTTGCATGCTTGGTATGGGTGGGGATTGCCACACCGCCTCCTTGTTTCCTGGATCCCCACTTTTGGAACAGCTGGACGACAGCGGGGACAATTTTGCCTCAGTTTTAGTACCTGATAAAGGGGAACGATTGACTATAACGCCAAGAGGATTGAAGCGTTGTGGACGCATCGTGATATTTGTGCTTGGAGAAGGAAAAGCTGAGGCGGTTAAAAAGATCTTTCGTGGTGACGAAAATACTCCTGTTTCGGAAATTCCCGTTCGTTTGTTCAAGCACTTTCCTGAAAAAGTGACTTGGCTCATGGATGGGGCTGCAACTTCTTTGCTGTAGAGACAAAAAAGAGCTGACCTTGAGGGCCAGCTCTTGAAGTTATTGATAAATAAGGAGTTACCTTAAAGCGCTTCTTCGCCTTCTTCTCCAGTGCGGATGCGAACGCTTTCTTCGAGAGGAATCACGAAGACTTTACCGTCACCGATTTTTCCGGTTTTTGCCGATTCAACGATGGTGTCTACAGTCTTTTTCGCCAATTCGTCTGAAACAGCAATCTCGATCTTAACCTTAGGTAAGAAGTCGACGGAATATTCACTCCCGCGGTAGATTTCTGTGTGACCTTTTTGGCGACCAAAGCCTTTTACTTCGGTAACAGTCATACCTTCGATCCCTATTTCAGATAGGGCTTCCTTCACTTCTTCGAGTTTGAAGGGCTTGATGATGGCTTCGATAAGTTTCATATGAATATCTTTTTTATTTTAACTCTAAATTTTGTTCAAGTTAATTGCCTGATCGAATTAGTGTGAGCTAGGTCCGAAGTCAGGATAGGCTTCTTGACCGTGTTCTCCGATGTCGAGTCCGCTGAATTCCTCTTCCTCAGATACTCGGATACCCATTGTAACTTTAACAATGATACAGAGCACCAGTGTAAAAAGGAACGCAAAGATAGATACTGAGAATGCGCCGATAAGCTGCCAGAGCAGAGAACCTCCTCCGAAGATACCGACTGCAGCTGTTCCCCAAATACCACAGACACCGTGAACAGAGATTGCTCCAACAGGATCGTCGATTTTGATTTTGTCGAAGAAAAGAACTGCGAATACTACGATTACGCCAGCGATTGCTCCAACGATCACTGCAGCCCATGGTCCCATGGAATCTGCGCCTGCAGTGATACCGACCAGACCCGCGAGAATACCGTTCAAAGACATAGAAAGATCCGGGCGTTTACCAACGATCCACGAGGTAAGCATTGTCGCTAGACCACCAGCAGCAGCAGCGAGTGCAGTTGTGACGAATACCAGTGATACCAATGAAGGATCTGCGGAAAGAACCGAACCACCGTTAAATCCGAACCAACCTAGGAAAAGTAGAAATACACCGATTGTTGCGAGTGGCATACTGTGACCAAGGATAGGTTTGATGCTGCCATCAGCTCCGTATTTGCCTTTACGTGGTCCCAGAACAATTACAGCTGCGAGGGCTGCGAAACCTCCAAATGCGTGAACGAGTGTAGAACCCGCGAAGTCGTAGAAGCCGTTAGCGTCGAGCCATCCTTCGCCCCATTTCCAGGAACCAGTGATGGGATATGCGAATGCCACAAGGATGGTAGCGACCACCATGAAGCTCGGAAGCTTGATACGTTCAGCAACGGCACCGGATACGATCGTCGCCGCAGTAGCCGCGAACATTGCCTGGAAAATGAAATCGGTGTAACCGGTCATGCAAAGAGCATAGCCCCCATATGCGTAGGTGTCTTCACCTCCATATCCAGCTGCTGTCATCGGGCTACCGAAAGCGAAGAAGTTTTCGATGAACCAATTTCCTACCGGATACATCGCATTGAATCCCCACGCTGCATAGGTCAATAAGCCCATGCAGATGATGAATACATTCTTGAATAGAATGTTAACGGTGTTTTTGGACTGGGTAAGGCCAGATTCAAGTGTTGCGAAGCCAAGGTGCATGATGAAGACCAACCCTGCTGCGATTAGGATCCACAAATTACTTGTGGTGAAGAAATCAAATGTCTCTCCGTGTTTTGCTACGAGTTCAATGTAAGCCTCATCTGCTTCTGGTGCGGATGTTTCCTCTGCGGAAAGGTTTGTACAGAAGACAAAGCCTACGAGAAGCAATCCAGTGAACAGGTTTAGCGTTCGCTTCTTTTTCAATAGTGCTATCATATGGAATCAATCTTGTAGTATTGTTCGGAAACCCCGTCGTGGGGTGCTTGTCGTCAAGCCCGACAACTTCTGCACTATGTATGCCAAAATATAAAAAAGGGCGTTTTTCCTGAGAAAAAACACCCTTAAAAGCATCATTTGGCTGAATTTAGTCAGCCTGCTTCTGTTTATAGCATTCTATGTATTTAACTGAATTCGCAGGTCTTTCAGCTGCTTGGGCTCTACCGGACCCGGGCAATTTGCCATCAGATCCTGGCCTTTTTGAGTTTTCGGGAACGCAATCACATCGCGAATGACTTCTTTGCCAGTGAGAATCGTGATCAAACGGTCAAAGCCCATTGCGATTCCTCCGTGTGGAGGCGCACCATACTTGAAGGCTTCGAGCATGTAACCGAAACGGCTTTGAACGATATCTTCAGGTATGCCCAACACTTTCTCAAAGATCTTTTGTTGAACATCCTTTTCATGGATACGGATGCTTCCCCCACCGATTTCGCTGCCATTCAACACGCAATCGTAGGCCTTACTTCTCACCTTTTTGGGATCGGTATCCAGAAGAGGAACATCTTCGTCGAGTGGTGCGGTAAATGGGTGGTGAGCTGCAGCAAATTTGCCAGTTTCATCGTCCCGAAGCATCAGTGGGAAATCCACGACCCAGAGGAATTTGAATTCGTTGGGATCGATCTTCAGTTTTCCACGCTTTTCAAGGAGTGGAACAGACTCTAAACGCACACGGCCAAGAATGTTGCATGCGGTGTCCCATTCGGTTGCTGCAAAGAAGACAATGTCGCCTTCTTCAGTTTCGAGAGCAGCTTTGATCGCCTCTTTTTCTTCTTCGGAGAAGAATTTGAGGATAGGTGATTTCCATTCACCGTTTTCAATTTTGATGAAAGCCAAGCCCTTGGCCCCAAGCGATTTTGCAATGTCTTCGAGGTTCTTTAACTCTCCTTGAGTGATGTCTGCAAGTCCCTTGATGTTGATGGCCTTGACCACGCCTCCTTGCTCGACCGCACCCTTGAACACTTTGAAGGATGAGTTGGCGAATACTTCAGAAAGATCCTTGAGCTCAAACCCGAAACGCATGTCAGGCTTGTCGGAACCAAAGCGGTTCATCGCGTCCTCATAAGTCATGCGAAGGAAAGGAGTTGGGAGTTCCACATCGAGAATTCCTTTCCAGAGTTCCTTCAAGAGACCTTCAATCAAGCTATAAATGTCATTCCGATCGATGAATGAAGCTTCGACATCGATTTGGGTGAACTCCGGCTGACGATCTGCTCGTAAGTCTTCATCGCGGAAACAACGTGCGATCTGATAATATTTTTCCAGGCCAGCAACCATCAGCATTTGTTTCATCTGCTGCGGAGACTGAGAAAGTGCATAAAACTCACCGATGTTCATGCGGCTTGGTACGAGAAACTCACGGGCTCCTTCAGGGGAGCTTTTGAAGAGAAATGGAGTCTCAACTTCAATGTAACCCGACTGATCGAAATAGTTGTGCGCGATTTTCGACGCTTTGTGGCGAATCTTTAGAGCCTCAAGCATAGACGGGCGGCGAAGATCAAGGTAACGGTATTTCAGGCGTAAATCTTCACTAACTTTTTGGGCCTTCTCGTCTTCAAGCGGGAACGGAGGGGTTTGAGCGATGTTAAACACCTTGATTTCGTCGGCGTAGACCTCAACTTCACCCGTTTTCATCGATGTGTTGATGGTATCCTCGCTTCGGAGCTCCACTTTTCCCTCGATTCCGATGACAGATTCGGGTTTTAAAATGCTCAATTCCACCGAGTAATCGCGTGTCGGGTGAAGAACAACTTGCGTGATTCCGTTGCGATCTCTTAGATCCACAAAAAGCACTCCTCCGTGGTCACGAATAGAGTCGATCCAGCCAACAAGGCAAACTTCTTTGTCTTTGTCGGTTTTAGTAAGCTCGGAACAATGATGGGTCCTCTTCATAGCGGATTCTAAACGAAAAACCTGAATCAAATGGGCGTTGGCTTAACAAAACAAGCTTATTCTCTCAATTTCCTTTTTGTATTATTCTTTATAAGTTTTATGCATCTCCGGATATTGAGAATGACACAAAACTGTTTATTGTATCATCGATCTCTCGTATGAAAAAAGAAAAAGCTCAGTCAGGATCGGGGTGCGTCAAATGGGGAGTCGGTTGTGGCTTTGTCATTCTGGTCACTCTTCTGATTCTTGTCTTAGGAGGCTATTTGGTTTGGAAGTTCTCGTCCGGAGCCTTGTCAGGTTTGGGTTATGTCGGAGACCTGGTCGTTCTCGACGACCAGATTGTAAATGAGACCCCTTACGAGCCCCCGAGTGACGGGTTGTTGTCATTGGAGCAGGTAGAATCACTGGCCTACATTCAAACGCGAACGAAAGAAGCGATTGGTCCAGAGTATGAAGAGTCTGTTGAGGAATTTCATGAATTTACAGGCGAAATCCTCGAAGCCGAGGACATGGAGAGGTTTCGAAAACTACTATCGGTCCCCAAAAAAATGGCAGTTCCTCTGAAAACTGCTAAAGAAGCGCAGATCGAAGCCATTAACATGCGGGGGTTGTCTCGGGAAGAATACCAGTGGATCAGGAGACAGGCGAAGTATGCGTTTGGAATCGATATTCCGCAACTCGATGTGAAAAGGTTGTTAGAAAAGCAAAAGGAGTCGGTCTATTCCAAATCGGAAGCGAACCCCATCAATACTCAAAATCGCGTTCTTTTGGAACCTCACGAGCAGTTGTTAAGGGAAACACTCCCCCTGAGTATGCTAGGATTATAATCCAGATTATTCGTATTGAAACGGTAAAAGCGCGTAGGCACCAACTGGATCGTTGAATACCTCCAGCTTGAGCTTCAAGGATCGGTATAGGTTTTCAATTTTCGTTAAAAGAGGGTTTTTAACGTTTTGAAGGTTTGCCGAGGTGTTGAAGCCGAGCGCATCTGCAAATGCTTCGTCTTGAGTGAGTTTTCTGGGAAAATCGTAGATCGTATAATCTTCCATTCCTGCCAACTCAGCAGCGTAGTCAACTGCCTCGAGCAAACCACCCATCTCATCAACAAGACCTACTTCCAATGCCTGGTATCCCGACCATACACGACCTTTTGCCAGGTCCTTTACTTCTTCAATCGATTTCTCACGGTATTCTGCAATCTCTTCGACCCAACTTTGGTAGAAACTATCGAGGAACACTTGAATCATCCCGAGCTGGGCGGGAGTTTTGGGTTTTGAAAAGCTCAGAATATCCCCATTTTCGTTGGTTTGGGTTTCATCGAAAGTGATGCCTAGCTTCCCGGCGCCTTCACCAAAATGGAGCAGCAAACCGAAGATTCCGATTGAGCCAGTAATTGTGTGGGGTTGGGCAAAAATCTTGTCTGCGGATTGCGATATGAGGTAACCCCCAGATGCAGCGTAACCACCCATCGAAACAACCAGAGGGATCTCTCTTGCTTTGATGTCCAGCAGCTCATCCTGGATGATTTTCGATGCGGTCGCACCCCCTCCCGGACTGTTTACGCGTAGCACGATACCCTTGATGCTTTCACTGGTTTTAGCCTCTTGAAGAAGCTCGACAATTTTTTGAGCCCCTGCTTGGTGATCTCTGCCATATCCTCCGACAATTTCACCCTCTGCATAGACCACCGCTATACCATCACCTGACCGCATGGTGCCAAATCGATCCTTCTCCAGAATGTACTCACTTAACCAAATCGATGGAAATCCGCCCTGATCTTCTTTAGCCTCCGAGATTTCAGCAAGTTTCTCTACGAGTTTTACATGGTCCAATATCTCGTCGCAAAGCCCAAGTTCGAGCGCATCTTCTGCCAACAAAATGGGAGTGCGGTCGACCACCTTGTTGAGTTCGATGGGGTCCAGCCCGCGGGATTGAGCAAGATTCCCGAGAATCTGAATCCAAAGTTCGTCGAGTAGCTGCTGGTTCGCTTCCTTTGCTGCCGGACTGAGCTGAGTGCGAGTAAAAGGTTCGACTGCGGATTTGTAGTCCCCCACGCGAACGGTTTGCACTCCGATCCCGTATTTATTCAACGCGTTCGCAAAAAACACATGTTCTGCATATAGCCCATAAAGTTCGATAGTTCCTCTTTTGTTTAAATAAAACTCGTCTGCCACGCTCATCACATAAAGATCTCGAAGCTGGGGATTCACGCTGTAGGCGATGATGGGTTTTTCACTCTCTTTGAAATCTTCAAGGGCTAATCGAAGTTCGTTGAGTACGGGATAGGAGCATCCGTAGTTCATGGGTTGAAAGGAACCTTCGATGAGGAGTGCTTTAATCCTGCGATCTGTCTTAGCGCGATTAATCGTCTCGATGAGGTCGTGGATGTTGACCTCGAGTAAAGGGGGCTCGTCGGAGAACTGGCCAATCAACTCTGCCAAATCCATTGTGGGGGGCGTGTCGATTAGGTTCATGGTCAAATTGACTCTGAGAACTGCGGATGAAGGAAAGGTTTCCTGGTTTTGAGCTATCGAACCTACAATCGCAAAAAAGATAATGAGGAGTATGAAAAACGAAATGAAGGTCGACACCGTTGCAATCAAGATGTTGCGGGCAAGAAATTTTAGGAGTTTTTTCATTAGCGAAGAATGATTGCGGCTAAGTGCTTAAGCTTCAAGTAAGATAAAGTGTTTTGTGGGTCTCAGCTCTTTTTCTGAAGTAGAAAAGCGCCCACTCCGTCATGTTGAGTCTTAGGAGATAGATGAGTGGCTCCTGAGATCATTCGAAAATCGGACCCTTCTTCGGTTCTGAGGAATTGGTCAATGACTTCTTGATTTTCTGCGGAGTCCATGCTGCAGGTGCTGTAGACCAGATGGCCGCCATCCCGGACGTGTCGTGAGGTAGCCGATAGAATCTTCAGCTGTTGTAGGGGCAGCTTTTCATAGTCCTCTGACTTCAGCCTCCAACGAATCTCGGGATGTCGCCGGATGATTCCTGCACCGGAGCAAGGTGCGTCGACCAGGACAGCGTCATAGTCAGTCGCCAAGGGCTCTGGCTCACCAGATTCCCAGTCGTGCTCAGCCACCTCAGTATTCCTAATTCCGAGCCTGGCGAAATTCTCTTTAATCATACTGGTTCGTTTTGAGGAGAGATCGACTGCAGTAATTTTCTGAATACGGGAACCCAGGATTTTTGCGAGAATCACGGATTTCCCTCCCGGAGCCGCGCATGCATCCAGAATCTTCCCACCTGTCGTTTTTTCGAGTAATCCTGGTGCGATGCGAGTCGATGGATCCTGAATATAGAGAGGTTTTTCAGTTAGAGAGACAAGGGGGTGCCCAGGCTTATTTTGCCACTTGTAAAAATCTTCCCATTGGGTGTGTTCAAGTCCAAGATCAGCGGGTTGAATCAGAGCATTTTCCGACAAAATCTTGGAAAAATCATGCACGTAAACGGAAGGCAGCGATTGATTCCAATCGAGTAATTCACGACTTGCTTCAGAACCGAATTGATCGGTCCAACGGTTGACGATCCATTGTGGGTGGCTGTGGAGTGTTGAAAAATTCCCATACTTCTCCAATTCCGAGAGTGAGCAAAGAAGGTTATCCGCGATTTTTCTCAAAACTGCATTTGCGAACTTCGCCTCACGAATGCTCAACGCTTTTTTGATTTGCTCCACCCAAAAGTGAACAATTTTGGGATGACGAGTCTTCTCCTCCTTACTCTCAAGCAGCTGGAAGCTTGCGGTCAGCAGAAAGGCATTCAGATGAGGTTTTGGTGGTTTCGCGCAAAATTGACTAATTAGATGCTTAAGCAAAAGCCTGTGCCGAATCACACCCAGGAGGTTATGATAGTTGCGCCGTTGCTCAGCTTCATCCTTTGAAAAAACCAACTTTTGCAGGCGGATTTCCGTTGGCTTTTTTTCAAAGTTTCTAACCGCACCTACGAGTGAGTTCAGCTGATTCGAATGATTGGACAAAAGAAATAGAAGCGAGTGTTAATGTGGTTTCGTCGTATGGGATTAGGGCCCTTATACGAAAAGAAGTTGCAGATGAAAGAAAAAGTATTGAATAATGCCGAAGCTTTCTGCAAGCAGACTGTTCGATACCATTTATGAAGGAAGAGGCAATAGACGAATTGATCGCTGGGAATCCAAAGTTAAAAAACGCCAGAGAAGAGTTGGCGCGGATGGAGCCAGGGACCTACTGTGTTCACCGAAGTTGGGGATTTGGTAAGATTACCGATTATGATGAGACCAACAAGCGATTGATTATCGATTTCGAGGAAGGGAAAAAAGGTCACTCCATGGATCCCGCTTTTTGCGTGGGTAAACTGGAGATTCTTTCGCCCGATCAAATCATGGTAAAAGCGCGCACCGACGTGGAGTGGGTTGAAGAATTGATCAAAAAGAAACCCGTCGAATTGGTCATTCATATTTTGAGTCATTCCAACGGCAAGAAAGCTTCTGCAATTGAGATTGAGAGACAGCTGAGCTACCTCATGACTCAAGCGAAAGCCAGAAAATGGTGGACCGCCACCAAGAAGCTGTTGATCAAAGAACCAAGCGTCGCAGTTCCCGCAAAAAAGACTGATCCTTACGAGCTTCGTGAAGAACCCGTGACTCCCGAGGAAGAGATCATGGAAGAGTTTTATGCGACTCAACAGTCCAAGCAGAAGATCCTTCTGGCGGAGAAGCTCTTTGCACTCTCCAACGACAAATCCGAACTTAAAAAGTATCTCCCGGACGTTCTTAAGACACTGACCGACGCGATCATCGAAACTCGAGTTTTGAGCCAAGCCGAGCGTTTGCACGGTGTTTGGGTGCGCAATGATCTCGCGCGTGATACTCACACCGACGTCGAGAGTCTCTTGCCAACGTCTGCTTCGATCATTCTCGAGAGTGAGGACGATTTGATCAAACTGGCGGCTCAGCTTCCATCAAGTTATTACCAGCGTCTCCTTGATTTGTTGACTCGAGTTTATCCTGACAAGTGGGAAGACATTGTGATCAATCTTGTGCACCACAGTGAAGGAAAGTTCACGAACGAGTGCACTCAGTTTCTCGTTGATCGTGGTAAAGAAGAGTTGTTAGCAACTTCCTTCGAGCGCTG
>JAKSBQ010000150.1 GCA_022361075.1 Opitutales bacterium
ACCAGTGATGATCAAACGCTTGGAAAGACAACAAACATTGACTCGAAAAATCAGAAGTTGACTGCAGTCACCCAATATGGAGTTGATGGTGCGCGAGACGAGGTGGATCAACTTGTTAATGAAGGGAAGAAACTTGTAAAGTCGCTAGACCAAAACAATGAATTTCTTATGAGTTTTTTGGACTATTTGAAGCATCGAGCAAATTAGAACAAATATTTGATCTTTTCTGAATATAGATATCTTTATTTCAACCTATGTTTTGGGGAGATTTTCTATCAGCCTTTACGTTTGACAAAAGTTATTCACCATTACACCCTTAGTTATTCACAATTTATGGCCGTTTGACCCTAATTAATATACATATGAACAGTTATATGAGGTTAAATAGGACTTTTGCGTATCTTAGTTTGCTCGCTCTCGCTCCTTTTCTAGTAATTCCCGTTTCTGCTCAATCTGAAGACTACAATATTAAAATTGGAGATCTCTTGATGGATTTTTCAGTGTATGCGGAGTATACATATAACGACAACGTAACTACGATTCCAGAAGATGCGATTGATCGTTTTGACCCGACTATTGTTGGCCCAAGAACAGACTATTCCTTAGGCTTGGGAGCAAACTTGGGAATCGAATGGCAGATTTCAGATAACAACACGCTGGGTGTGGTGTTGGGTTTCTCGATGTTGGATTATCAAGAGCTCGACTACCTTGATTCGCAGAAAACATTTTTCTCTGTGGATCCAGAGTCTGAGATAGATTTTGTAGTGTTGCTTGGCTCTGTTGAACTCAGAGTGTATGATCGTTTTGGTTATTCGGTCGACGGTTCAAATTCGGTATTGGTTGATCGTGTTGCCGTTGATCCAGGTGGACCAGTGGTTGATCCCGACGGACGCCCGATCATTGAAGGAAGATCGGTCTCATTCGCAGTTGATCGTTATGCGGCATGGGAGAATGAACTTGGACTTGAAGGGCTTGTTATCCTCAACCCGGTTGAGTGGACTTTTGGCATTCGCAGGTATGACGTGATGCCTGACGACAACGATGATGGAGAATTTATTGATGAGCTTGGGCGCTCACTGGAAACTGATAGGTGGGAATTCACTCGTCGTAGCGAGCTCATTATAGACACCCAAGTTTACTATCCATTGGGTAGAGATAATGGTTTTGGCGTATTTGGAAGATACTCGTCTAACGATTACAAGAGAGACATTCTTACCGACTCTGACGGATGGCAGATTGGTGCGGTCCTGGATTGGTCATTGGGTGATCGAACTGCTTTGTCCGCGACTGTGGGTTACGATGTGCGAAGTTTTGACGAAGAAAATATCTTGAGATTCCAAGACGGAACAATCGCGGATATCCTTGAAGGAAAGAATTGGTTCTACTCACTGGAGATTCTCAATCTCCTGGGTGAAACCTTCAACCACAAGTTGTCATTCACTCGTCAAATCGCATTCGGACGTGCAACCAACGAGCAGGTATCCACGATCATTGCTTACGATTTCTTATATGAGGGCATTCGAAATGTGGACCTAACAGGAGGAATTCAGTGGATTGACGCAGAGGATTCAGGACCCTCTCCATTTGCGGAGGACTACGATCTGTTCCTGGCGACCCTCGGGCTTGATATCGAGCTAACTGAGAGTTTGAACTCGATCATTTCTTACCAATACGCGGATAAGGATTCGAACAACAATGACCGCGATTTCAAACAAACACGGGCAAGCGTAAGACTTAATTACGACTTCTAATCCAAGAAGATGGGTAAGTCCGTTTACAGCAAATTTGCCTGTGCTGCGATCTGGTTTGTGAGCGTTGTTACTCTGCTGGGGCAGAGTATGGAGCGTTCCTTCAGTCGGATGGATTTACTCGATAAGACGCGTGAGATTACATCTGAAGATCGGCTAAGATATCAAGTTCTCGAAGAGCAATCACCTGCTGTGATTTTGAATTCCGATTCGGAAGGTCAAATTCGCTTTCCTCCCTTGATGGAGTCCATTCCGGTAACTGGAAAGACGTGTTATGATTTAGCTCGAGAATTGAAGGCCCTCCTCGAGGTTGATTTCTTCTACAGAGCGACAGTCATCGTTGAAGTTGCTGAGAGTTCCTTTAGGGAGCATGTTACTGTTTTTGGGGAAGTGCAAAGACGTGGGCGAATGCTATTAGCTGGAGATGGTTCAATCACAACGATCAGCCAAGCGATTGCTCAAATGGGAGGATTTCTACCGGGTGCGAATCTGAAAGAAGTCACTGTAGTTCGCAAAAATGCGGATAACCCTGAGAAAGAAGACCGAATTACTGTGAACATGGATGAAATCGTCAACGAAGGGAATGTGGCCCTCGATATACCTTTGCAAGGGGACGATGTCATTATCGTTGGGCGGCAAGAAGAAATGGGTGGACGGTATTCTGTGTTGGGAGCAGTTAATAGCCCGGGTCTTTATATTATTGAAGAAGAAGAGTTGACGGTGAGCGATGCGATTCTTCTGGCAGGCGGTTTCACTGAGGTGGCAAGAGAATCTCGAGTAAAGCTGACAAGACAGATTGAAGATTCAGACGAGAGCGAAACATTTTATATCAACGTTAAGCGAGTATTGGAAGATGGGGATAGACGTGAAGACATGCTCATTAAACCTGACGACATCATCAACGTTTCCGAAAAAATAATCGTATTTTAAAACTCAACTAATCCCTAAATTCTTCGAATATAGTAGGAAAGCTGGTTAATCGGAATGGATGACGATTTTTTAAATGATTCAGAAGGCTCTGCGGTGGGAAACAATTCGGACCTAGGTGATACTATCCGAAAAATGACCTATCGGCTGAAGTCGTTGTTGTCATCATATTGGTGGATTTTGCTCCTTTCTACAACCTTGGGTTTTGCGATGAAAGCGTTGCAAGTGCGCAAGATGACGGACAGTTATGTTTCCACAGCGCAGTTGATGATTCAGGGCCAGATCGAGATTGACGAAGGCGATCGGATGCGAGAGGTAGCTTCAAATTTTCACCAGAATCAACTTCACTTGATGTTGAGACCTTGGGTAAAAAATCGAGCTATTGAAAGGGTTCGTGCATTGCATCCTGAGATTGAGAAAGGTGGGGTTAAATTGAACGCATCTCGTAAAGGGACGACAGATGTTTTTCTTCTTTCCGCTGTTGGTGAGAAACCAGTTTTCACGCAATACTTCCTGGATGAAGCTATCGAAGCCTACCTCGAGTCACGAAGGCAGGCAAGAATGGAGACCTCGGACAATGTGATGTTGTCGATTGATGAGGAATTAAGGGAGCTCGATGTAGAGATCGAACAAACTCAGCGAGACATCAGAAGGTTTCAGGAACAAACGAATACTGCGGCAATTCAGGAAATGTCCGTGTCTGCCGCAGCGAACCTGACCAGGGTGAACGCCCAGATGGAGGATTATCGAACTGAACTGAGAATTTTGGAATCTTTTGATGAAAATGCATCACTCGATCAGATTCAAGACGTCGTAAATCTAGAGGCTCTCCAGAGCACGCAAAGTTATCGTGATACCAAGAGGCAATATCAAAGCCTCATTGCGATGAGAGATACATTGGGCGTCTATTTGAAGCCAAAACATCCGAAGATGATCGACATTAATTCGGATTTGGAACTCCTTGGCAACCGGTTGGATGTGATCCGACGTCAGGCATTCGAGCAAATGGACGATCAGAAAGCCTCGATTCGAACTAGAATTGCAACACTCCAACCTCAGTTGGACAAGTGGCGTGGTGAGGTAATCCAATATAAAAACAAGGTGAACGAGTATGAAAACCTTACCAGTAAACTCGATCGTTTGCAGCAAACTCAGGATCGTTTGATTCGCAGAAAAGAGGCATTGGACATCGGTCGTGGGGTAGATACCGAACTGGTTTCCAGACTCCACAACGCGACTCCTGCAGTCTTGAGAAAGGTGGATAAACCAAAGGAAGTTGCCACTGGATGCGTCATTGGGTTCATGCTTGGTTGTGGTATTGTTGCATTGCTTGCGGTGTTGAACAACAAAATCACTACAGCTGACGATATTCGAAACCAATTTGACGGGAAGGTTGTCGGGCTTATTCCCAAAGCGAAGGGACGGGTGACTCTCATTAAAAAGGAATCGAACCATGTTTTTGCAGAAGCTTTCCGTTCACTGCGTTCCTCAATCTTGATGCATTCGCAGGAATCGCAGAACAAGAGCAAAGTGATTTTAGTGACCAGTTGTGCTCCGGCGGAGGGAAAATCCACCGTGTCTAGTAATCTTGCGGCAATCTTGGCTTACTCGGGCGCAAAAACTCTGTTGGTCGACTGTGATTTACGCCGAGGCCACCTTCACGATAAATTCGGCATTTCGAGGGAGCCGGGACTCGCTGAGTTATTGGAAAATTCCTTTTTGGATATCGGCGAAATCACTCTCACAGGAGATAAGTCTTTTCAAAACTTGAGCGTGATCACTGCGGGCCGGGCGAATGATAATCCTGGTGATTTGTTCTTAATTAAAAGAATGGATGAAATCTTGGATCGCTGTAGGGAGCAATTTGATTACATTGTATTGGACACCGCTCCGATCTTGGCGGTTGACGACACCATCGGACTTTTAAAACGGGCAGATGACATCGTGTTCGTTACGAAGAGTTCTCAAACCACTTTCCGTCAGCTTCGGCTAGCGCTTGATCGGATCAGTGTAACCAAAAGGAAAGTTTGGGGATTTGTGATCAACTACGTCAGTTCAAGTGGTGCGGACTACTACTATTACAGCAGGTATAAAAGCTACCGTTACCATCAAGAGGATGCTGGAAAAGTGAAAAGGAAGGCATCTGCTGATCGGAAGAAGAGCAAGATTTCGTTGACATAGTGAATCAATATCTGGTTCCGATAACATCAAGTGCAAAGTTCCTCGAAATCATTAAGATTCTACATCGTACTGATTATATCAGTCGGCCTCCTCATTCTGCTGGGAGGTGGCACTCATTATTCTGGTCTGATCTTCACTCTTTTTCTGACAGGTGGATGGCTTTTGGTAGCGCCGCCTAAACGACGTCCGGGTAGAGGGCTGATAATCTCAATCGTCCTATTTTTCATTTGG
Source organism: Opitutales bacterium (assembly GCA_022361075.1). Lineage (GTDB taxonomy): Bacteria > Verrucomicrobiota > Verrucomicrobiia > Opitutales > JAFGAQ01 > JAKSBQ01. Next base: position 5,088 of record JAKSBQ010000150.1, read on the forward strand.
ATTTTGGCTACAGCGTTTTTACCCATCCATGGGGCCGTCGTTGATTTTTTAGATGGGAGCCTGAGCGGTGGAATGCCCGAACACAAAGTAGCTGTTCAGCCATTGCTCACACTCGAAAAGGTTCTTTATCCACTATGCTGTGTATTTTGGCTATTTATGGTTCTGGAACGAAAATGTAGTCATTATGATCGAATTAAATGCATTCAAATCCTCACATGGATGATTGGTGTTTTGGGGCTAATCGCTCTCGCTGGATTGACCATGAAGTTTCAGCACCCGTTCACGTGGGGAACCCATAAATTCAGTTTCTTTCCAAACCACAATCAGCAGGGAGCGATTTTTGCGATTGGAGCGATTCTTTCGATGGGTTTGATCATCCGATCGATTAAGAGAAGAGAATGGAAAATCATTCAGTATCTAATCATTTTTGCAGTTTTGTTTCTTTCGATTATCGGAGGCATGTCGAGGAGTGCTGTGCTTACGATGAGTGCAGGATGTGCACTCTATTTCCTGCTTACTCTAGACAAGAAAAACACTACTTTTTATCTCAAATTAGGGGTTCCTTTCGCTATGCTCCTGCTGGCGATTTTCATTTTGTATGGTGAAAAGTTGATGAGTGAATTCCTTTCCCTCATGGGCTCTGGTGGAGTTCAACAAGAGTTGAGAATATTGATCTATCTAGACTCACTCAATATTGTTAGAGAGTTTCCCGTTTTTGGAGTGGGTCTAGGGAATTTTCGCTACTTCTACCCAATGTTTCAGGATTTGGTAGGAGTGGATGGATCTATTTTTCATCCGGAGAGTGATCTTTTGTGGGTTTGGACGGAGTTGGGATTGGTAGGAGTCATCCTCGTTCTTTTCATCTTTTCACTTTTGATCATTCGGTTGGACCCTAAAGATGTGAATTATAGTAAGGGTATAAGGCTTACAGGGTTTGTGGCTCTATTGCTTTATTTGTTCACCTTCATTTTTGAGGTTTCGAGCCATCGAATCGGAACGGCATTGCTGGCTGTTGTGCTCTACGGTATCATTCAGCATGATCATGTAAAAACCTATTCTTCTTCCATTTTATGGGTGTTTTCGCGACTGATGGGGTTGGGGATGTTGATTCTCGGAGGCATTTGGACTTTTAACGTCACCCAGCATCGACCGTTTACGATCGAAGATATCAGAGAGTCCTGTAGTCGTCCTTTGGCTGAGCAGTTGGAAGAAATGGATCCGGATACCTTGCTCCAAAAAGTAACGGAATGGAAAAAAAGAGCTCCGTTGATGTATCAGCTTCATCAACTTGAAGGGATGTTGGCAGTTTACAAAGGTGAGGATATCGAGCGCGCTAAAAAGGCATTTGATATTTGTCACGACTTAAAGCCACTGTTTTGGGAACCAATGATTTATCATGGGTTGTATGTGCATGTGCAGGACTATGATTTAGCGATGGACTATTGGGCGAGGGCTCTGCAGCTTTCCGGGGAATCGTCTTCGGATGTCTTCAAAAAAATCAGTGGATCCGTATCGAAGGAATACTACGCAAGACTCAAACCACTAACTGAGATTAGTGGAAGTATCGACTGGGATCTACTGTATCGATTCTATCTTCTCTTCAAAAACGATCCTGTTGCCTTCTCAAGACAGATAGGAGTGGAACTGGCGATTAATGGTGAACTCAACGGTTTTTCTTCAGAACAGAAGCAGACGCTTTTCTGGTTATTTGGTAAACACAGTGGGACAGCTCCTTTAAAGAGATTGATGAATAGGTTCCCTGTTCTTGGAAGTGAGAACTGGACGCTCAAAGCTCAGATTGCCGAAGGAGATCAGAATTTTAGAGAGGCGGCTAGGTTAGCCCTGATCAATCTCCCTCCTGAAGAAATGATCGATCTCACGTCAGGCCGCGTCATTAGTGCCATCCGTACAGAATACCTGCTCGACTCGGAGGATCCTTTAAAGCTCATCGCGCTAGTGCAAAAGCAAATTCAGACAGGCTTGTATGAAGACGCAATGGTCACCATCGAAGTCGGTAGGAATCGGGGAGTTACCAGTGATTACTTAAATTACGAACTCGCTAAAATTTATTTTCAGCTAGACAAACCCGAAGAAGCTTGGACGATTTATAGGAAAATGATCGAGAATTCTATTAGGGAAAATATGCAACTTCCCTAAAGTCCCACTTCCTCCAGGATTGTCAGCAACTGGTGTTTGGCATCTTTTGCAGATACGGGATTTTCCACAATGAGTTGGAGAGAGTATCGGTTCTTCACTCTTTGACGCCGAACCGCATCCATAATTCGATCATTCCATGACTCGGACAAATTGAGTTTTCCGTCGTTTTGCCACACTGTAAAAAATACACTCGAGACCCGTCCGTATCCGGTGAAAGTGTAATGGTTGAACTCGATTTTTTGGTTTTGTGTTTCGTAGGTGAAAGAAGGATGTCTTGCTGTCATCTGTAATCCGGCAGCAGTCATGCAATTCTCGGGGCGATGCACACCTGCGTGAGAGGAGATTCTGCCTTCATCCCAGGAGAAGTAGTAGCAAGTCCATATACGTCCGTCAGAGGCGGTCCAAACGAGTTGTTCCCCCTCGGAGTATTTCAGCATGGCTCTTGTGAGCGGATGGATTTCCAGTCTTTCTAAGGCGGGTGAGAGTCTGTCCCAAGGTAGTTCGCTGAGCACAAGTCGAGGTTGATCCATAGACGCTTGTCTATACCAAATGTGATCTAATGGGAATGAAACCGCAATGATGAGAAGAAGTGTTACTGAGGTTCCAGTTTTCGGAAAGACTAGAGTACCCGCTGGAGAGGTTTTTTCTTCCCCGGAGTTTGATTCCGTTTTTCCCTTCAAAATCCAGGCAACCAAAATGATGAATCCGAACCCCACCACCATCGCGATATTCCCGATGGGATCATGCCATTTGTCGTAACCAGCAGTTCCTTGGTAGTGCGTGACCAAAGTGAGTGCGACTGTTCGGCAGATGTTAAGAAGAAAAGTTCCAGCGACACCGCATGCGATTAGCAGGATTCGTTTGAAAACGTTGAGCCTCAATAGTTCTCCGAACAAGTAACCCGCCATGATTGAAGACTGGAGTGAACGCATTCCGCTACAGGCTTCCTCAATCCCCACGAAACCATTTGGTAACTCGATGATGTGTGACCTTTGTACGGCATAGATGCCTGACAGATTAATGATATCGACCGTTACTTGAGAAACGATCTTCATCAAGTAATTGGTCAGTGCTTTCTCCATACTCATGATCCAGGGGAGTGAAAAGACGACCATCAATAGAGCCGGTAGAAAATGAAGCATCCATCTCCTTCCCCCAATCTGATCGACCAGCTGCAAAGTAACCACCAGTGAGACGAGAACTGCGGCTGCATAAATGAATCTCCAATCGGGGTTTGCTGTTTCAACCAGATGGATTGGGATCACAAAGACGATTGAGGCAAAAAGAAAGCCTGAGCTTAGCAAGGGTTTAGAGACAGGTGGTCGATCCAACCAGCGCTGGTAAATCAGATACAGGGTGAAAAGTGGAACAAAATAGCCAAAATGGTACTGCTCATTGAGCTTCCACTCTAACTCCACAATTTCAAAAGCGGGTATCCAGAGCAGTAACATGACTGCCCAGAATAGGATAATTTGAATTGTCGGAGTTTTTATATTCACAAGTATTTTTTTAGGTAAAACAGCGAAGTAATACTCAGGCTGTGAAATATCTTACCCGAATGTGCCCAGTCCTCAACTGTTTCGACCGGTAGCGTTTTGCACAGAATCTCTTCGTGTTCGTCCCATTCCAAATCGACAGTTTTTTCAGCGTCTCGTATCAGCACGAAATAGCAGGTGTTACTCTGAATTGCAGGGTTGGGAGAAATTGCCGCGATGACTCGGGCGTCTTCACTTGTGTAACCAGTTTCTTCTCTAAGTTCTCTCCTGGCAGCCTCAATAGGTGATTCGCCGGGCTCCATGAGTCCTCCGGGTACCTCCCATGACAACTTTTCGTTGCCGAACCGAAACTGTTGAACCATCACCAGCTCGCCATCTTTATTCAACGCCACCACGTGCACCCAGTCTGGTGTATCCATCACGAAGAAGTCGTTTGAAGTGCCCCTTCCTTCATGAAGAAAGGTAGTCCGGTTCACTTTAAAAATGCGACAGTCCGCTTCGAGTTTGCTCCCTTGGTTGATCCATCGTTGAGGCTCTTTCTCCATGAGAAGACAGATTGGTTGCCTTGAACTAAGCTGTCAAAACCTGAACACTCGATTTCGGCTGAAGTAAATATTTTTCGAACAAATTCCAATTCCTGCTTTACATTTATATGTGAATCTGGAATGGATAGCCCTTCACTCAGTCGGGGTGTAGCACAGCCTGGTAGTGCACCTGCTTTGGGAGCAGGGGGTCGCTGGTTCGAATCCAGTCGCCCCGACCATTTTCCTTCTTCCTCGAACCCAACCTTGTCTCTGAACCTCATGAAGAGGACTTTGCTGATCCTTCTAATGTGCTCCCATCACGGGGTTAGCGTTTCTTTAGCTGCTCAACAGGAATCGATGACGTTCGTTGAGCTCTACTCCATGGCAAGACAGCAGTTTTTGTCGGAGAACTACGAATCAGCCGTCTCGCATTTTTCACAAATTGAGGAGTTTTTTGCCGAGGAAGAAGAGTTTCAAGAAGAAGTTTTTCAGAAACCTTATCGTTCAATGTATGGAATGAGTGCGTTGCTTTCCGGACGTAATGAAATCGCAGTCGAACAGTTGGAGAACTATCTCTCGACCCACTATCAGAAAACGAAAGAGGAAGCACTTCTCGTAATGGGGTTGATCTGGGCTTTACGGAAACAGGGTGATTCTGGCAAGCTATCCCAATGGTATGATCTTTTCTTGCAGGACTACCCAGATCATCGTGACAGGTATCTCGTGCAGTTCGACAAAATGGTGTGGCATTTTGAGCTTGATCAAGACGGAAAGGCTGAAGCGGAATTCCAGCGAATCTGGGATTCGATCGCTCCTTCTGATCTAAGATATCGAAGTCGTTTGATGGTCATACAGCGTCTGATGGATCAAGGGGATTTGCAGAAATCGAGTGACTTGCTGCTTTCCGCTCACTGGGAAATCTCCTCCATGCCCGAACTTGCATTTTTGGCTTTTAATTCACTAAAAGTGGGGGAATGGCTGATGGCAGAAGGGCGTTATGAAGAAGCTATTAAAGCGTTTTCAAAAGTTCCTTTCTACAGTGTTCTTTTGGAGAAACAGAGAAGCCAGTTGAAGACCCTTGATATGGGTTTGGCCTCCCTTCAGAAAGATGATCCAACCCATAGAAGCATCATTCGAGAAAGCCATTATCGGACGGTAGCCACTCAAATGAGAGAACGATTGAAGCATCTCGAGGTGGGGTCGGATTACACAGTTACATTCTTGCTCAAGTATGGCCGGTGTTTCCTCTTTTCCGGGCGATATGCTGAGGCATGGGTGATTTTTAGAAGTTTGGCGTTGAGGGGGGAGTTGGATGCCTTGGAAAAAGAGCAGGGATGGTATCATTGGATTCTTGCAAGTTACGGAGCCGGAAATTGGGACGAGGCGAGAAGCCTCTGTTTGCGATTTGGAGAGCTCTATCCAGATTCAGCGCTGTTGCCTAAGGCTCTGTTCATGCTTGCGAGGACCCAACAGGATGCTGGAGATCTCGCAAGAGCTAACTTGGTGCTTTCCGATTTGATGAAGAGGTTTCCAGTTCACGAAGATTTTCCGAAATGGCAGATGACGAGGGGCTTCAATTTTGCGAAGCTTGGAGAAAGCGGGGATGCACTACGAGACTTTGAAGAGGTCATTGACTCTAACTCTGTCCCGGAAGTGATCCTCATCCGTACAAGATATTGGAAGGCGGTTACTCTGAGTAGCGAGAATCGATTTATCGACGCTCTTCAGGGACTCGAGTCTCTGTTGTTGGAGCATCCTACTCATTGGATGTGTCCGGATTTTCTCTACCGAATTGGGATGATCCACTATTCCATGAGAGATTATGAAAGATCAGAGGAAACACTTCATCGCTACCTGAGTGATTTCCCTGAGCATCATTTTAGTCACGAGGCGAAAGTATTGTTGGGGGATGTTTCGATGGCAAAAGGAGAGCTCGATCGAGCAATAAAACTATTTGCGGAAGTGCTTCCCAATGACCCTAAGCTTTTCATGTACTCCCAGTTTCAGATCGGCAAAATTTTGAAGGCTACGGAGGCCTACGATGAGTTGGAGAGACACTTCAAGATCTACGTGGATGATCTTACATTTGCCGGAAAAGCTCGCATCAGCGAAGCACTGTACTGGATTGCATGGGCGATGAATCAACAGGACAGACCACATGAGGCGATCCCATTTTTGTTGAAGGCTGTTAGAGATTATGGAAACGATCCGCATTCGGGAGAACTCCTCGAAATCCTCGATCAACTTGCAGGGCTCAAGAAATCTGTGTCAACTGAAAGCTTTGCGAATGTGGATCTAGAGGATGAACGGGTGTTGGAGTTTGTAACATCTACGAATTTTCAAAGCTGGATTGAATTGGAAATCGAGCGCGCCCAACAAATCTCCGCGCAAACCTATTTTGCACGTTTGCAACTTTATGAAGCGCTTCAGCTACGCCGTCGCAAAGAGTATGATCTGGCAAGGGCAGCTATTCAAAATATCAGCTTGGTCGATTCGATGGAAGTGTTGGATGCTCAATTGTTAGGAGAAGTTGGGCTGGCTCTGTTGGAAGATGAATTCGAAAGCGGCGAACGATATCTGCGACGATTATTAGTGCGGTTTCCGAACACTCCCCACAAGGCTTTGGCCTTCTATGGCCTCGCACTATTTAAGTTACGTCAAGATGAAACAGACGCTGCAAAAAAGTGGCTTCTTAAATTTGAAAAAGAGACTGCAAACCATTCGCGGGCTGCGGATGCAAAGTTGCTGATGGGTGAAGTTTATGCGCGGATTGGAGATTTTGAAGAAGGGATTGAGGCTTACCGCGAATTGCTTCGTTGGAAACAGGCCCGAGGAAAGCCTCACGTTGATGCTTTGAAGGGCTTGGCGAGACTCCATCAACTCAACAACGAAAACGACAAGGCGATCGCATATTGGCAGCGTGTTTACACTTTGTATCGGGCGTATCTTGAAGACGTTTCTGAAGCTTACCTGAGAAGTGCCGAGCTTTTTGAGAAAATAGGTGATTTCCGGAGTGGGCTGAAAAGTTATGATGAATTCATCGGGCAAAAAGACTTGTCAGGATTCTCAGATTACGTAACGGCAAAGCAAAAACGCAGAGAGTTGGTCACGAAACATCCGGAACTTTTGATTTTGGAAGATGAACACGGTGGCGAACCGCTAAAGGAGGAAGACCTGCGGCTATGAATTGTTTGAAAAGATTGTCGGCTTCAGTGTTGCTTTTGGGATTCGGGATTTGGACGTATGGACAAAATGTGGAGTTCCACCAGAACGACCTTCTGGGCACTTTGGCGAGCAAACCGGTTTCGATTATGCTTAAAAATGGGAACACCTTCGAGGGAGTGTTGGATAGTTTTAAGGACACCGGATTTTCTATTTCTCAGTCCGTAGGTGCGGAGGGGCTGGCTGTCATGACCTTCGTGTGGGAGGATATTGATGAGGTGGGTTTTGAAGGAGATGGATTGTGGGAGGAGATCGATGTATCATTTGAGAAGAAGGAATGGAAGGAGTGTATACGTATCATGCGGGTACTTTATGAGCAAAGAGCGCCCTTTTTCCCGATTCTTTCGGAAACGGAGATTTTCCAGTTCGAAAAATTGGTTACCTGTTACATCGAAATCCAAGATCCAACTGCTGCAATGGGTCTGATTAGGCAATTGGAGTCGTGGGTAAAAACACCTGAATACCTTCTGAAGATTCGTGAACACGGATTGAAGGTTTTCCTCCTCAGTGGCATGCATGAAGAATTGGTGAAGTTGTCGCGAACAATGATCTACGAAAGTCCACACATCACTATTTCGTCATTCCCTTGGGTAGCGTTGGGATTTCAACATTTGAAGCGAAAGCGCTACCGAGAGGCTTGGTTGTGTGCGATTCATCCGTTGCTTTTTGACCAGGGAGGGGACTCGGCCCATATCTCTGACGCCTTCATGATTGCTCAAATCGCCACTTTGAAGATGAAAGAAGTTTCCATCGCGCTGAAATATTATGACGACATGGTTGAGGCTTCCGTTTACCCGATTTCGAAACCTTATCAGACGGAGTGGCACGATTGGTGGACTTCCGTGGACTGGAGAAGCCTTAGAGAAAACACTGATGAGATTGAAAAGTATGGTGACATCGAATCCGATTTGGCCCACTCAACAGATACCCGGGAAGAGGACGTTCCTGTGATTCGATTTCCAGTCCTGCAAAATTGATTCGACTCCTACAGTCAAGGAAGCATAACAATGCCCTACTCAACCTCCTGAATCTCACTATGAACTTTTACTCTCCTCTCAGTCTCCCTCGACTCCTGCTTTTGGTGATCATCTCCCTTGGAACTCAGTCTATGCTTTTTGCTCAAAAGTCTCTGGAAGAGATTCCTACGGACAACACGAATCTGTGGGGCATGATTCAACAGGGTGGATGGGCGATGTATCCTCTTGGCCTGTGTTCGCTATTTATGTTTTTTCTGATCTTTTATTCTTGGAGAGAAACTAGTCGGAAAAGGTTCGTCTCAACAGATTCTTATCAAGAAAGCGCTGGATTGATCGCTGAATTTCGCGTTGATGAAGCGGTTACCTCACTAAGCGCGGAGAAGACGGTTCTATCGCGTGTGATGACAAAGGGACTTCGAAGGATCAAACCGGACGCTCCGGAGTTTAACAAACCAAAGGCTGAGGCTACGTTGATCGAGCATCTCGAGGCAGAGGAGAACTCCATCGCTCAATGGGTGAATTATCTCAACGTAGTCGGTGCCGTTTCACCAATGATTGGCTTGCTAGGAACGGTGAGCGGGATGATCAGTGCATTTCAAACGATTGGTCAGGGCGGAATGGGTCGTCCGGAGTTGCTTGCAGGTGATATTGGGGAAGCTTTGATCACGACTGCGAGTGGATTGATCGTGGGTATTCCTGCCATGCTCGCCTATTTTGTTTTGAAAAATCGCTTGAGCAGTGCGGTAGTTGCGACCAGTCAGGTTGCGGCGGATCTCATGGACGAACTCCCCTCAAATGTGATTTTCGAGGAGGATTAGTTTGCGCTTTACTTTTTCAAAAGGTCTTTTGCCTGATCCAGCACCCGACGTTCTTCGATGGTGAGCGAGCCGAATCCATGCGTATTGATCTTATCAAGGATGCGGTCTACCTCCTTCCGCATTTTGTCCTTACTTTCGATGTTTACCGTGTAGTTGGGACGTTTAACTTTTGGTTTTGGTGGCGGAGTAGCTGTTGTTTTTCCAAAGGGATTTTTGATCCTAAAACCCTTCAAGGTCTTACCTTTTGAGATCATTTGGTAATAAATGAATCCTCCTACGAGTCCACCCAGATGAGCTGAGTGTGCGATTCCAGACCCCCGTGGAATTTCCGTAAAAAGCAGTCCCATCAGCGAGATCGCGGTAGTTCCCCAAAGCACCCATTTGGGTTTAAGTGTGATGGGAATAATGAAATACAAGAGCAACGTGATGTGTTCGTCCGGTCGGGCGAGGCAGAAAACTGCGAGCAGCCCCATTGCCGCTGCAGATGCTCCGACAACCAATCCATTGCTTGAGAAATGAAAAAGCAGATAAACAAGACCTCCCGTGATTGTGGAAATGATCAGCGTATCAAGGAAGACTTTTTCCCCGAATATTTTCACGACCATTCTTCCGATGAAAAAGATACCCAGGAGATTCGAAAGGATGTGAAAAATCGTATTATCGTCATGCAAAAATGCATAGGTGAAGAGAGTCCAAATCTTGCCGGATTTAAATGCCTCTGTGCTGAGAGCAATGTTGAGCATAAGTGCACTTTGCTCCAGGCGCATGTTGGTGATCGTCAAAAAGATCTTTTCCAGAATGTAGGCGCCGATAAGAATGATGAGAACCCAAGGCAACACACCCAGACGTTTTTTCGTCGAGTAATCTGCCTTCATGTATGGTCGATCGTAGAGCATATTTGCAAAGAGGAAGCTAAATGAAGCCGTCCATAAAACGCAAACGGCTTTTAATTACTTCTGAATGCTAATTTGGACCGAGCACCAGTGAATTCATTCAAACTATTGATTTTGAAAAGCCTTCCAGACCTCCAGGAAGCAACTCGCGAAATCCGTTGGTGATTCCTCGATCCAACTTTGAAGTTGATCTCGAAGAAGCCATCGACCCGCAGAAATCTCAGTTGGGTTAGGACAAGGCATTTGATCTGTTGTTGTTTCGTAGATCATTGTGAATTCCATCCCTGTCGCGGCAGTAGGGAGTAGTTTGGTGATGGATTTCAAATCGTAAGGGCTTACGGAGATTCCGAGTTCTTCATCCAATTCCCTCACGGCAGACTGTAAATACTCTTCACCAGCGTCCACGTGTCCGGAGCTGGAGCTGTCCCATTTCCCGGGTGAACTGTCCTTTCGCATGGAACGTTTCTGGAGATAAATCTCCCCTTTCGGGTTAAAAACCAGAATGTGAACGGCGCGATGAAGAAGTCCCTTTGCGTGGATAATCCCTCGCTTCTCCATACCGATCACCTTGTCGGATTCATCCACTACTGAAAGCAGTTCTTGCGAAATGGAATCTTGCATAGTCAAGACTTTCAATCTGTAAGTGGCTGCCCAATTTGCAACTGCAGAGAGCGGGGGTAGCCGTATTTGGCTTTCCAAATCTACATGGATTTGTTTCAAAAGGTGGATGGAAGGACGTCTCAGTCAGTGGATCGAACGGTATGGATTGTGGATTCTCATCGCAGTGGGTTTGCTAGTGTTGATACCGGGTTCTATCCAGATGCCGTTGTTAGACCGGGACGAACCTCGTTTCAGTCAGGCGACTGCAGAGATGATGGATCGTTCGGATTGGGTGATTCCCTATTTCAACGGTGATTACCGCTTTGATAAGCCGCCTTTGACCTACTGGTGGATGCGTGTGCATTACTGGGTTTTTGGAAAAACTGAGATAGGTGCACGTCTTCACTCGGTTTGGTCCACCCTTTTGGTCGCGGTGGGGATGTGGTTGTTTGCAGATCGTCACCTGAATCGAAAAGTGGGTTGGCTGGCCGCGTTTATGTGGCTCACGTGTTTCCAGGTTTTTCAGCACGGTCGACTGGCTCTCGCGGACATGCCGATGATCACTGCAGTGTTTTATGCCGCCTGGGCATTTTATGAACTGAGCGATCCCAACGCCGATCCTAAACGAAACCGAAAGTGGTTCTGGATTTTATACGGTTCACTCGGGTTGGGGTTTCTTGCGAAAGGCCCGATAGCATTGGCGACGCCCATTTTGACGGTCATCCTGTTCCGATTGGTTTTTTGGAGAAAACCAGTTGCGTGGAAGCAGATCAGACCCGTCACCGGCTCTGTCATCGTCTTGGTTATGGTGGCTGCTTGGGGGATCCCGGCACTCATCAAGACGAACGGTCTTTTTTGGGAAATTGGGATGGGCAAACACGTAATTGATCGTGGGGTGGAGGCCTTCAACGACCGAAAGGTGCTCCCTTTCTATTATTTTGCTACCATTTTCATCAGCCTTTTCCCTTGGGTGGCATTTCTCGGAAAACGTCTTTGGAACATCCGCTCGTCATGGGACAAATCCTCCGCCTTTTTGGTTTCGTGGAGCATCAGTCCTTACATCATCTTTCTATTTTATTCGACCCAGCTTCCTCACTACATTTTACCGGCTTTCCCTGCGCTGATCCTCTGGATGGCGCATTCGCTGGAATCCTCTGGACAGAAATGGGGGAAACTCGGGCACATCTGGTTTTGGACCTACGTCATCTTTTTTGAAATTCTCCTCACCCT
>JAKSBQ010000266.1 GCA_022361075.1 Opitutales bacterium
CAGAAGCTCGTGCGCGTTTTGTGGATAACGGTGTCAACCGTATCCGAACCCGTTATTATGTAGGAGATGGGGACTGGGTTCCATCTGGATGGTTTGAACCCGGCGAAACTATTACTCTGATTGATGCTAATGGTGATCCGTGGGCTATTGATCCTGAAAATACAGGTTTCTGGAACTATCGTGGTGAGCGTCTTGTCATGCAGGGTTTCTCTCCCTCAGGAAAACAAAAGCAGGAGACTGTTCAGTTCTCTTATCAAGGTTACTTCTGGGAAGACCGCGTTGTTGCCACTTACGGTTGGAGAAAAGACATCGTTCGTGCGTCTAATCTCATGAATGCGGGTTCACGTGACAACTGGACTGGAATGCGTAATCACCTCTGGGACCTTGACTGGGACGGATGGGGTGAAGCTCAGACTGGTATCACCGAAACCATTGGTGTCATTGCTGCGCCGTTGCGCGACATCATTGATATCCCCGCTGTAAGTGACATCGTTTTCTTCTACAACGAATCATCTACGTTCCAGCCTAACACCAACAACTACAGCCCGCAAGGCCGTCAGTATCCTGGTGCATTGGGTGATGGACATGACTTGGGTGTTCGTCTTGAGCTATTCGACGGCAAATTCGCTCTTCGTTGGAATGAATACGAAAATAGCCAGGGTCCTTCTCGTGCGGCGAACACTCCGTTCAACCGTCACCGTTGGGCGATCGGTGGAATCACCAACCGTGTGTTGGCGCTTTTCCCTGACTTCGATCTAGTTGATGTTGCTGGGACAGATAATGAATTTATCTACAATCGAAAAGGTAATGGTGATCCTTACTGGGTTGTTTCTTTCCGTAAGGCTAAAGGTCGTGAGATCTCTGCTAACTGGAAGGTTACAGACAACTTGGACATCCGCTTCAACTACACTGAAATGGACGTTACTGAAAGCGACATCGGCCTTGAATGGTGGGAGTGGGAAGATCGTTTTGTAGAGATCGTAAGCGGATTGAGAACTGCTGATGGGCTCACTTGGGAAGAAGCAACCAGATCAAACAGTAACACTCAGACTATTGCAGACTGGTGGCGCCAAGCTGTGAATCCAGGAGGCAACACAGGTCGTGCTCTTATTGAAGCTCTTGATGGTAAGTCCAACGAGTTCATTCGAGCGGAACGTTTCAACCTGAACTGGAACTATCGTTTTACCGATCGTTTAAAAGGTTGGCGCTTCGGTGGAGGTATTCGCTGGCGTCCAGCACCTCTCATATCGTATGGTGCGAAGGCTGTTAATGATGCAGGGCTTCAAGGTCCTGATCTTGATAACAAGATCAATGGTGAGTCCGAAAATAAGCTAGACCTAAATATTGGTTACAAGGGAACGTTTGACTTCCCGATGTTGGGTGAGCGCGATTACAACGTTAGTCTGAACATTCGTAACGTGCTTGAGCCTGATGCGGCTCCTCAGTTGAAGGATGTTAACGGAAATATCATCCGTCTCACTCGTCCTGAGCCACGCGTATTCATCCTGCAATTCGAAATGGATATCTAATCCATCACGGATAAGCAGTTAGGTTTTTAAACCATGAGACCCGGTCGAAAGAAAGGCTGGGTCTTTTTTATTTAACCACGAATGACACGAATCTACACGAATAGAGCGAGGCGATGTTAAAATGTATTTTGTGGAAGATTGTTTCACAGTAATCACCTTTGCCTCTCAGAACTATTTCATTAAGAGCAATATTCTTTAAAATTCGTGTAGATTAGTGAGATTTGTGGTTCTTTTCTACTTCTTCAAATCGTATCGGATGGTCTCGCCGTCGATCCAGGACGAACCGATTAAGGTTGCCCGTGGATACTCAGGAAAACCTTTTTCACCGTTGTAGATCATATTGATGAGCATATCCACAGCCGCCTCCCCACAGATGTCGTTGTGCTGATTCATTCCAGCCCAATGGGGGCGATAAGACCTCCATTCCAGTTGGATAAGTCCGATATCATCGGGTACTTTGTATCCCAGGCCTTGCACCCACTTGTCTACGATGTTGTAGAGCGTAAAAATGACATCTGGTTTTTCTTTCTCCAACCAATTTTGGAAAAGGTTCATGTCTTCCTTTGCCGCATCAACGTCTAAGAACGGTTGGAGACGATTTTCAGGAGGTATCAACTGTTGTCCTATTTGGTAGGCTGCAATAAAGCGATGTTCTACTAGTTGATCAATAGTGGATTCGAGAGCGAGACCAGGTCTTTTGTAGCCGAGTTCAATTGCTTTTTCAAAAGTACGCAATGTGAGAATGTGATGATCTACACTGGCAAATGAAAGTGCAGGTCTTCGGGTTCTCACACCTGTCACAGCACTAGGAAATTGTTCCACTACAGGCATGAAAAAGTCAGGGATTTTGTTTTGTTTCATCATCCCAACAAGCACAAGGCCTGAAATTCCGCGGGATTCCAGGATGCCAATCCAGCGTTCAGAGGAAAGGTTTGGCTCGTAAAGCCAGAAGGTGTCGACATGATAGCCGAGGCTCTTTGCGCGGCGCTTACAGCCTTCAACATAATTGGGGATCGTAGGGTGAGCCCTGAGTGCTGTGGAGTCCTGATTGCAATTGACGATTCCGATGATGCCGTGATGGTTCCCAGAAGCTGCTCCACGCATTTGCGACATGAGTTCCCCAATTTTCGGATTTCTGACGTAACCCATTGATTTTGCGATCTTAAGAATCTGCTTTTTACGCTTTTCCGAGATCTGTGGATCGTTACGTAGTGCCAGGGATACGGCGGTCTTGGAAACCCCTGCCTTAATTGCAACGTCCTTCATCGAGGGTAACTTTTTCATGGCTTTACTGTAAAGTCGTCGAGAGGTTTTTCAATACACAAATTTTGATAATTTTAGCCTCCTATGAAATATGCCCTGGGACTGGATTACGGAACGAACTTAGTGCGTTCTCTAACGGTAGATTGCTCAAACGGAAATGAGCTCGCTACTTACGTGTTTCCATGTCCTAGTGGTCACCAAGATATTTTAACTGATAAGCAGTCGTGCGATTTATTCGGCGGTGCGCAGCAAACTGACATGAGCTAGGTGATGAAGGTCCTGCTGAACATCAAAGAAATGCAGCTCAAAGGTTAAGGTAAATTTAAGACTCCCCCTACAAATAATAGATCCCTAAACAGAAAATATGAAAGTATACCAAGAAAAAGAGGTATGGTTTGTGACTGGCAGCCAGCACCTTTATGGAGAAGAAGTACTCAAGACCGTAGCTCAACACTCCCAACTAATTGCGGAGTCTTTGGACGCTGATAATCGTATGCCATGTAAAATCACTTTCAAGGAAGTGGTCACTACCCCGGATTCGATTTTTGAGGTTTGTTCAGCCGCTAATCATGATGCGAACTGTATCGGCCTGGTCCTTTGGATGCACACATTCTCCCCTGCGAAGATGTGGATTCGTGGTCTGAACGCTCTCAACAAGCCTTTCTGTCACTTGCACACTCAATTCAACCGTGACATTCCCTGGGGGACAATCGACATGGACTTCATGAACCTCAACCAATCTGCTCACGGTGGTAGAGAGTTCGGCCACATCTGTGCACGTCTCGGAATCGAGCGTAAGGTGATTGTGGGTCACTGGGAGCAAGATGATGTTCGTGATGACCTTTCTAAGTGGATCCGTGTTGCAGCGACCTGGGCAGAGTTCCAGGGTATGAAGGTCGTCCGTTTTGGCGACAACATGCGTCAGGTATCCGTGACATGTGGAGACAAGGTTGAAGCTGAGATCGTTCTGGGAGTTTCTGTAAATACTCACGGTATCGGTGACCTTGTTGGTGTGATCAACGATGTCGCGAAGTCTGAAATCGATGACCTCGTTGCGACATACGCAACTGAGTATGATTTAGCTCCGGAGCTTGGTATCCAAGGGGACCGTCACGAGTCTCTTCGCGAGGCGGCTAAGATCGAGCTTGGACTCCGTCATTTCCTAAAGCAAGGAGACTTTGCGGCTTATACTGACACCTTCGAAGATCTTCATGGAATGAAGCAGCTTCCGGGTCTGCCTACACAGCGTTTGATGGCTGACGGATACGGATTCGGTGCGGAAGGCGATTGGAAGCATGCGGCACTTCTTCGTGCGGTAAAATACATGGCGCTTGGTAACGACAAGGGGACTTCCTTCATGGAAGATTACACCTACCACCTTGATCCTGCGGGTCCACGTTGTCTCGGTTCTCACATGTTGGAGATCTGTCCGTCTATCGCGGAGAGTAAGCCAAAATGTGAAATTCACCCACTTGGTATTGGAGGCAAGGAAGATCCAGTCCGTCTTGTATTCGACGGCAAGTCTGGTCCTGCAATCAACGTTTCACTTGTGGATATGGGTACGCGTTTCCGTTTGCTCGTGAACAACGTTGAGGCGATGAAGCCGAATGAAGATCTTCCGAATCTTCCAGTTGCTCGTGTGCTTTGGGATGTGAAACCATCTTTGAAGGACGGAGCTGCAGCTTGGATTCTTGCAGGTGGGGCTCACCACACTGCATTCAGTTACAGCGTAACTGCGGAGGACATGGCGGACTTTGCTGAAATGGCTGGCATTGAGTTGTTGGTTATCGACGAAAACACAGACCTAAGATCATTTAAACAGGAAATGCGTTGGAACGAAGCAACGTATGGACTGAGAGGAATCTAAACCCATGCACTACCGCGAAATACGGGAGGAGTGTGCGGAGGCAAATAAGCTTCTGCCACAAACCGGATTGGTGGACCTTACATTTGGTAACGTGAGTGTCTACGATCCCGAGACTCAGGTATTTGCGATCAAACCCTCTGGAGTCGAATACGATGAGTTGACTGCAGAGGACATGGTGATCGTTCACCTGAGTGGCAAGGTCGTCGAAGGCGAGCTTCGCCCATCATCGGACACACCCACTCACCGTAGAATTTTCCAGGAGTTTGCGGAAGCGGGAGTGCGTTCTGTGGTTCACACTCACTCCAGAGCCGCGGTAGCATTTGCTCAGGCAGGGCAACCCATTCCCTGCTTGGGAACCACTCACTGTGATTATTTCTATGGCTCAGTTCCCGTGACTCGTACGATGACTCGTGATGAAGTCCAGGGCGAGTATGAGTGGGACACAGCAAAGGTAATTGCGGAGGCCTTCGAAGGTCGTAACCCGATGGATTGTCCGGCGGTTCTGGTTCAGAATCACGGCCCTTTCACATGGGGTTCGAGTGGCAAGAAAGCAGTAGAAAACGCACAGGCGTTGGAAATTGTCGCCGACATGGCAATTCGTGCGCTCTCGATCAATCCTGAGCCCAACGTGGTTCCCACTTACCTGCTCGATAAGCACTTTTTCCGAAAACACGGAGCGAACGCCTATTACGGGCAGAAATGAACTTCGTAGACTTTTCGTACATCATAAAGAGGGGATGATAAAAAATCATTCCCTTTCTATTACCCGAAATTTAGAAACCCCGTTCCCCAGAGGAACCCCAAAAACACTCGAATTAAGGATACATTATGAATCTCGCATTATTCGCAAGCCATCTGGCCTGGCAGGATTACGTAGCCTTCTTTGGTTACTTCATTGCCTTGGCTGTTATTGGTTATGTAGCCGGTAAGAAGAAAAAAGAGGATGCTGAAGATTACTTCCTCGCAGGACGCTCACTTCCGTGGTACGTCGTAGGAAGCTCTTACATCGCCGCAAACATTTCAACTGAGCACTTCATCGGGCTGATCGGTGCGGCAGTGATCTACGGAATCTGTGCGGCGACAGGGGAGTGGAGCACAGTGGTTGCCTTCACCTTCCTGATCTGGCTCTACGTTCCGTTCCTACTTTCTTCAAAGGTTTATACCGCACCCGAGTTCCTGGAGAAACGCTTCAATAAACCGATGCGCACGCTCTTTGCGGCAGTGACGCTAATCGTAAACGTGTTCGCCTTCCTTGGGCCTGTTATTTACGGTGGCGCGCTCGTTGTGGAACAGCTTTTCGGAATAGGCATCCTAGAATCTATCATTCTCATTGCGGTTCTCTCTGGTTTCTGGGCGATTTGGGGTGGCTTGAAATCCATCGCACTCATGGACGTTCTTACCATCGTCGTGATGGTATTCGGTGGTTTGAGTGTAACCTATCTCGGTTTCCTTCACCTCGGTGGAGATGACGGTCTTTTCGCAGGTGTAGGAAAGATGATCGAAGTCAACCGGGCCGAAGTAGGCTGGGCGAAAGAATGGGTTCAGGAAAATGTTCCCTACATCATCAATGGAGCTGAGAAGGGTGATGACTACAATCGACTGTTGGTTCTTCAACCATGGGAGCACAATCTGACCTCCTGGGTCCACTGGGTGTTCAGCTTCTTCTACATTGGCCTATGGTATACTGCGATCAATCAGCACATGATCCAGAAGGTTCTCGCTGCGAAGGACATGTACAACGCTCGTATGGGAATGGTTTTCGCTTCTGGACTGAAACTCTTGTTGCCATTCTTCGTGGTGATTCCAGGTCTGATTTTCTTCGCAATGAATCCTGAGATGCTTCACCCCACTCAGGAACAGTTGGCTGAGATTAACCCGGAAGCGGTGGCATCCGGTGACGCTGAAGCACTTAGTGAAGCTGCCTTTGCATATTCAAGTGACGCGGTGAACAAGACCTACATCGTGATGATTCAGGAGCTGGTTCCTGTTTTCCTGACAGGTATTCTCCTGGCCGCACTTTTTGGTGCAATCCAGTCCACCGTGTGTTCGGTTCTGAACTCCACTTCCACGGTCTTTACGCTCGATTTCTACAAGATGTTCATCAACAAGAACGCAACCCAGAAGCAGGAAATCGCTGTGGGACGCATTGCTGGAACGATCATTCTCTTCCTTTCC
The DNA here is from genome assembly GCA_022361075.1 of Opitutales bacterium. Taxonomy (GTDB): domain Bacteria; phylum Verrucomicrobiota; class Verrucomicrobiia; order Opitutales; family JAFGAQ01; genus JAKSBQ01. Next base: position 6,835 of record JAKSBQ010000266.1, read on the forward strand.
ATCTTGATGGCTTACTTGTTGGCAACGAAGTTTAAGCAGAATCTCTTTTTCTGGATTCAGATGCTTTATGTATTCTTCGCTCCACCATTCTCTGCGACCTTCCTTGTTGGAACCTTGTGGAAGAAGGTCAGTGGATTCGACGCACTTCTTTCGACGATTGTGGCACTTGGTTTTGCGATCATCCTTAAGATTTTGGAAAACCTCGGAATGCTCCCGGACTTGATGATGGGTTTTGTGATGCAAGGTCTCTCCGTTTGGGGTGTATGCATGATCGTTCTCATCATATCTGCGCTTATTTCATCAGATCCTGATCCGGAGCAAGTGAGCGATGGCCTGACTTTCAACTGGGCAAAGATGAGCTTTGGAGAAGGCCTTGGAGACAAGTGGTACAAGAGCGTTTTGTTATGGTGGGCTATTTGCCTCGGCATGATGTTCTTCTTCGTCGCACTCTTTACCGTGATCCTTTAGGGAATTTGGATTTACGGTGATTTAAAAGCTGAAGCCCTCGGGCTTCGGCTTTTTTTGTATTTTGATGCAGAGGTTTTTAGGCCACGATTCCGACTCCTCGGGACGGATTTTCACTGACTAAATCAAAAGATATCCGCGCTAATCTGTGTGTATCGGTGGCTTAAGTGAATAAATAAGGCTGATGCGATATTCACATCAGCCTCTTCGATCTTACCTAAGTAAGAAGAAATCCTATTTTAGCTAATCGATTCAACGGCCGCACGTTCGATTGCCAAGCCTTTGTGGTAGCGTTCGAAATAGGCTTCAAATCCTTCAAGATCTGCAGGGTCTGGAGCAGTTGCCTCGCTCATGCTAGCTTCAAATACCACATCAAGGAACTGAGGAAGTGTTTGTTCCTGGCTCTCGCGAACTGCATAAGCTGCCAATAGAGCGATTCCCCATGCCCCACCTTCACCGGCAGTTTCCAGTGTGGATACCGGGAATCCTGTTGCAGCGGACATCATGCGCTTGCCAACTTCAGCGGCTTTGAAGAATCCACCGTGACCTCTGATTTCATCCACCTGTACGCCTTCTTCCTTAACCAGAACATTCAAGCCCGTGCGAAGTGCACAAAGTGCTGAATACAGATTAGAGCGAACCAGATTTGCCAAATTGAATTTGCTATCGGAAGAACGTACGAAAACTGGACGACCCTCCTCGAAACCAGTAATGTGCTCACCTGAAACGTATCCGAAAGAAAGCAGACCACCTGCGTCTGCGTCTGCACTAGCCAGCGAGTGTTCGAGTATCGTGTCGAAGACGGTCGACATCTTGGCGTCAAATCCAAGAACTTCGGTTACTTCCTTAAAAATCCCCATCCAGGCATCGCTGTCAGATGAACAGTTGTTGGAGTGCGCCATCGCAACCAATTTACCGTCTGGAGTCGTGACGAGATCGAGTTCTCCATGCGGTTTTGAAAGCTTTTGCTCCACCACGATCATCGCAAAAACGGAAGTTCCTGCTGAAACATTACCCGTGCGAACTGCAACCGAATTGGTCGCAACCATACCAGTGCCGGCATCACCTTCAGGAGGACACATTGGGAAACCTGCCTGGAGATCACCCTCAGGATCGAGTAATTTCGCACCTTCTTTGGTAACTTCACCCGCTTTTTCACCTGCGTTGAGAACTTTTGGCAAAATGTCCTTCAAGTTCCATGCAAACGATTGATCTGCAACGGCCTCATCAAACTTTTGAATCAAAGCGCTGTCAAAGTCCTGGGTTTCCAGATCAATGGGGAACATACCAGATGCCTCACCGATACCCATTACCTTCTCGCCGGTCAGTTTCCAATGCACATAACCCGCGAGCGTCGTTTGGAAAGCGATGTCCGATACATGAGATTCGCCATTCAAAATTGCTTGATAAAGGTGGGCGATGCTCCATCTCTGTGGAATCGAGAAGTTGAACAACTCAGTCAATTGCTTTGACGCCTCACCTGTAGTGTTGTTCCTCCAGGTTCTGAATGCGGCCAAAAGCTCACCAGACTCGTTAAATGGCATGTAACCATGCATCATCGCACTCACTCCCATCGATTTTATTTTGCCGAGCGTTACACCGTATTGCTCTTTAACATCCTTCTTGAGTTCAGCATAGCAGCTTTGAATGCCTTCCCAAACCTCATCGATAGAGTAAGTCCAGTATCCATCAATCAATGAGTTTTCCCATCCGAAACCACCGGATGCCAATGGTGCGTTATCGGGTCCAACTAAAACAGCCTTGATACGAGTGGATCCGAGCTCGATACCGAGCACACATTCACCATCGCTAATCAGCTTAGAAGTAATATTGGTATTTTCTGAGTTCATCGTATTTTGAAAATAATATGAGTGACAGAGATCACTAGAAATCTGAGTTAGGTATTCATTTGAAAGGGGTTAAATCTAAAGAAGAAGTTTCCTTAAAACGTTCGGCTAAATCAACATTTGTCGA
>JAKSBQ010000232.1 GCA_022361075.1 Opitutales bacterium
GCTTTTTGACATCAATTGGAAAACGCCAGCAGGACCTCACCCTTACGCTTCCGATTCGTGGTTCGATCTCGTGAAACTCACTGCGGAGGAGGCAAGAAAAAATGGGGTCGAGTTTGGGTTCCACAACTGTTCGGGTTGGTCCAGCTCCGGAGGACCCTGGATTACGCCAGAAAAATCAATGAAATGGGTGGTCTGGACCGAGATCACGGTCGATCCCAGTTCTCCCGATGCCATTTTACAGGAACCTCAACCCATCGAAGGAATTCACGAAAAGTCCCTGGAGAACTACAATAAGCATCACCGGGATATTCGTTTTTACGAAGACATCGCAGTCGTCGCGTTTCCAAAACCAACTCATAAGTTTGAAATTGAGAACTGGCCTCAAAAAGCACTTGTCGACCGAAAGGGTTCCAGAACTGAACATTTCGTGCCCGATCATCAGAGAGCACCAGAGGATGGTACAATCGCTCAAGAGAGTATTGTCCACTTGAGTGAGCACCTGGAAGAGGATGGCACTTTGCACTGGAGACCCGAACAAGGTGAATGGGTCGTGATTCGCCTGGGCTACGCCAGCAACGGCAAAACCAATCATCCAGCGAGCACCGGTGGAATCGGACTGGAACTCGATAAGCTCGATCCATCAGCCACCGATCTGCACTGGGAGGCATTTCTTGAACGTATCGTCGATGTTGCAGGTGGCAAAAACACCGTGAACGAGATGTTGATCGATAGCTATGAGGTCGGGGTTCAGAACTGGACGTCAGGATTCGAACAGTTCTTTAGCGAACACAACGGCTACGATTTAATGGATTATCTACCCATCTTTGCCGGATATACAGTCGATGATGTCGAAACAACAGAAAGGGTAATGTGGGATCTCCGCAGAACGGTAGCAGCAATGATGAAGGAACACTATTTTCTAAGGTTTCGCGATCATTGCCGCAAGAACGGTATTACTTTCGTAACCGAACCTTACGGATTCGGATCTTTTGATGCGGTCGAAATCGCCCGTATCTCTGACATTCCAATGGGAGAGTTTTGGTATCCCGAAATGGTGAAAAACTGGAAATACTGGATGGCTAAAGTCGCCGCTTCCGGGGCCCATCTGAGTGGAAGAAATGTCGTCTCAGCCGAAGCGTTCACCTCATGGTTCGGAGATTTCAAGGCAACCCCCCGTGATCTGAAGCCCGTTATGGACAAATTTTTCACGATGGGGATTAACCGCAATCAATTTCATACCTACACCCACCAACCCGCTCACGATTCAGTAAAACCCGGAATGACGATGTCACGTTTCGGTTCTAATTTCGATCGCAACAACACTTGGTTCGAAGAGGCGTCGGAGTTTTTTGAATACATGCAACGCTGTCAATGGATCTTTCAATCCGGCCAATATGTTGCCGATGTCTTAAAATTATACGGCGATGAAAGGGCGTTTAACAACCTAGTCGGATCAGACATCGTGCCTGTGTTCGTCGAAGGTCATAATTATGATATCGGTAATACGAATTTACTGAAAGATCTTTCGGTGGACGACCAAGGTCATGTTCGCGTCCGCTACGAGGGCAAGTTACTGGATGCCCGCTACCGGCTTATCCATGTTTTACAGGCTGATCTGATGCTGCCCGAAAACATAAAACTCCTCGGTCAACTTGCTGAAAAAGGAGCGACCATAGTCTCCCCTCGCCCGATTCGTAGTCCGAGTTTGAAAGACGCAAATTCGGCTGATCGCGAACTGGATAATCTGGTAAAAAAATACTGGGACGGCGGAATTATCCGAGAACAAGACGAATACCCGAAACTATTAGCAGACTTGGTTGATGATTGTGAAACTTCAGAAAAGGTATTTTTTTGCCAAACACGAATTGGAGATGATGCTTATTATTTCGTCGTAAATGCGGACCCAAACAACCGAGATCTCAGTCTCACATTTCGAGTAACAGGAAAGATCCCAGAGATTTGGGATCCGATGACCGGAAGGATGGAATCCGCGAATCAATGGGAAACCACCGAGGATGATCGCACCACTGTTCACTTTCACCTCCCCGCTGAAGGAAGTCGATTTGTGGTCTTTAGGGAAGAAACAGATTTGCAAAACATGGACACGAACGTTCCGACACCGGTCGAAATACTGGATGTCGATGGCCCGTGGTCTGTGAAATTCGATCCTGAATGGGGTCCAGTCATTTTTGACCGATTGCACCCATATGGTGAACATACAGATGATGAGATTAAATACTTCTCCGGCACAGCCACTTACACCACCACTTTTGATTTAGGATCTACCCCAAACCAGGCCATCCTGCTTGATCTTGGCGAGGTCGGGACGATGGCGAGGGTAACGTTAAACGGTCAGGAATACCCGCTGCTATGGCAAGCCCCCTATCTCATCGATGTGAGCGAGGTCATCAAAGCCGGCAAAAACATCATTAGAATCAGGGTTACCAATAGTTGGAACAATCGTTTAATCGGAGACAGTCACCTTCCCGCACACCCCGAGGGAATTCCTGACTGGGTTTTGAATGGAGAACCCCTGCCAGAAGATACTCCAAGACGAACCTGGACCTTTCACGAATTCCAAAAACCAGATGATGCATTGTTCAGGGATGGTTTGATAGGGCCGGTTAAGGTTCTCGCAATTTCTGAGTAGGGTCCTGCCGCTGCCGGACCCTCCAAACGAAGTGTAGGTTTTGATCGAAGCACCTGATGATCGAGTGTAAGTTCAAATCTTAGTTTTCGCAGTGAATACCTTACCGCTCGCCCTCGCTTTTTTACCGCTCCCTCAAATATCCGCCAAAAGGAATGTTTTTAAGATAGTGTGGGTTCCGAACTTAAAGTCACGGAATCCAAATATATGAAAAACATCAAAACAACACTACTCACTCTCCTAACAATTGCTCTAGCTACTCAAAGCCATGCAACCCGTTCCTTCGTAACAAAAATTACCGGTCAAGGTGAGCCTATGATCCTGATCCCCGGTTTGACGTGCAAAGGGCAAGTATGGGATGAGGTGATCGAATACTATTCAAGTAATTACGAGTGCCACGTGTTATCCTTGGCCGGATTTGCCGGGACACCCGCCATCGAACACAATGGCAAGTTTCTCCAAACAGTTAAAGACGATCTACGAATCTACATCGAACAACAGCAACTCGTAAACCCCATCCTGATAGGACATAGTTTAGGTGGATTCGTATCTCTGTCTCTCGCAGCGGAAATGCGAAATGGTCTGGGTAAAATTGTCATCGTGGACGCACTGCCTTTTTTCCCTGCGGCCATGAATCCAACTGCCACAACGGAGAGCACTAAATCCCAGGCTCGTGCCATGAGAAATCAGATGAGAAAGGCTACCGCAGACAGCTTACGCCAAAGCCAACCTCGGTTGTTGCAAGGGATGATCACCGATCCTGAGAAAATCAAACTAGCCACTCAATGGAGCATCGATAGTGATGCTGAAACCGTTGCTCAATCCATGTATGAAATGCAAACCATCGACCTGCGAGACCATCTCTCTAAAATCCAAAGTTCCACTCTCGTTCTTGGAGCATGGATCGGATATCAGGCATTCGGTGCCACACGTGAATCCACCGAAGCAATCTTCAACGCGCAGTATGCCAGGCTCCCAAACTACCAACTTGAGATGACAGATAACGGTAAACACTTCATCATGTGGGACGATCCCGAATTTTTCTTCGCTAAGGTCGATGCCTTTCTATCCAAAGAAAACTAACACCCACACAGTCCTCATTCAGATTTCACCAAAATGATCACAAAACACACTGCCTTGATCGTATTCGGCATCCACCTTACGCTTCTATTTTCAGCGAAAGCCGTTGGATACTGCGTCGACAATCTCACAATCGGATTAATAGTAAGCGTCGTCTTCCTCTCAATCGCTTGGAGAAACAACAAAGCACGAACCAGGTTTTGCTATTGGAACTCGTTACGAAGAAGCTAGCATTTTAACCCTTACCATTATCAAACCACCATATCGCACTTATTATTGGCCACTTCAAATCCTTGGGTGGTCTTCTTTTGGAACCCTTAGCATCGGAATGATGGCTCTTTATCAGGGAATCAATTCAACCAACAGCCTCATTGGTATCTTCGATGCGTTCATTCATTTAATCATCACGCACGGATTCCGCTACGTCCTGCAAAAAACCACTTGGAAAACCCTCTCTTTTCTCAAACTCGCTGTTCGAGTCGTGCCCGCGACCCTTATCCTAGCAGTTTTGGCTAAATTCATCGTAGCAGCTTTCATGTGGTGGCCCCTTGGTTTATTCGACAAACAACCATTTCATTTCAACACATTGATTGTAGCGATCTTTCAGTCCCAAATCATCCTGATTGTCTGGTCCTTGATCTACTTCAGCTTTCATTACTTCCGAAATTACAAGAGTGCTGAAATTGAGAAATGGAAGCTTGAAGCAGTGCTAAAGGACGCCGAGCTGACCGCGCTCAAAACCCAGGTAAACCCACACTTCCTGTTCAATTGTCTCAACAATATACGCGCTTTAGTGCTCGAGGACACCGAAAAAGCCCGCGACGCCATCACCAAACTTTCCGACCTGCTTCGCTACTCAATTCAATACAATCAGAAACAAAAAGTAACCCTTCGCGAGGAAATCGCCATCGTGAAACAATACTTAGCCCTTGAAGGCATTCACATGGATTCCCGTTTGAATTATACGTTTCATATCGACAACGACGCGCTCGAATCCGAAATTCCACCAATGATCGTTCAGTTGCTTGCGGAAAACGCGATCAAACATTGTCTTTCTAAAATTCCAGAAGGCGGGTTCATTAAAATAGGTGTCTCAAAAACGATTGAGGCTTTAATGATCCAAGTAACGAATACCGGGCAAATTTCAGCAACGCCTTCTGATTCGACCGGTCTTGGACTCCAAAACGCCAGGGAACGATTGAACCTGCTATTCGGCGATCAAGCGAGCATCCGACTCGAAAATCTGGATCGAGACAACGTCATCGCAACCATCCACATACCGTTATTATGATCAACGTGGTTTAAACAATTTGATTAAAGACACCCTGTATGACGCAATGAAACTGAATGTATTAGTTATCGACGACTCGCGCCTTGCTCGCCAGGAGTTAAAACATCTGCTGCAAGACATAGACCTTGTTAACATCTCAGGCGAGGCAAGCAACGCCGGGGAAGCTATCGAATTCATCAACAAAGCAAAACCCGACCTGCTATTTCTGGACATCCAAATGCCGGGCAAGGACGGATTTGAACTTCTGGAGGACCTAGAAGAAACGCCTGAAGTTATCTTCACCACTGCCTACAACGAATACGCGATTAAGGCATTTGAATACAACGCCCTTGATTATCTTCAAAAACCACTCGAAAAAGAGCGTTTACTTACAGCGATTGAGAAAGTTTATGAGAAACAATCACACAAAGACTCCTCTTCTAAGAGCACTGAATTGTTGAGAGAGGACAGTCAGGTATTTGTCAAAGACGGTGACAACTGCTGGTTTGTCAAACTAGCCGATATTAGCTTGCTGGAAATAGAAGGGAGCTACACGAGAATCTATTTTGAGGAAAACAGTCCCATGATTCCCAAAACCCTCAACTATCTGGAGACCAGACTAGACCCTAAAGCCTTTTTCAGAGCGAATCGTCAGCAGATGATCAATTTAGGATGTATCGACAAAATTGAACCTTGGTTCTCCGGTAACATCAAAATTTTACTCCATAATGGAAAGGAAGTAGAGGTATCCCGTCGCCAAACCAGCAAATTCAAGGAAATGATGAGCTTTTAGACTTCGGCATCATATTCTCAAAACTGGAAATGACTCCGAATACCAGAGTAACATCCTTCGTAGATTGATTCGACAATGCCCTTTGCTTCTTCCTCGGAGGTCCCAATTTGTTTTAGAAATAGATATTGAATGAACCACAGAAGACACAAAAGCACGGACTTGTTCCTTCTATGCACCCTCATAAACAATATCCTGAATTCTGTTTAATCCGTAACATCCGTGGTTAAAAATTATTTTGTAGTTAAGATAGAAATAATCCTTCTACAAAAGGTTCGTCGGTGTAATTTCGGGCACCTCAATCCTTTCATAAACCACCTCGGTGTTTGACCCAAATCGCAGCTAATCTTGAAGTCCTTCGACATCCAACAACAGAAACCGGTCTTTACTCATTTCAACCAAACCGATCTGTCCGTCGTTTTCATTGATGCCTAAATCTGCCAGTTGGTTAAAACCTGTCAAAACGGGCGTCGCATTTCCTTTATCGTCGATTCGCAACAGCTGTCCCTCTGTCCAAAAAGTGCCATACCAGGAATCTTTGTAGCGGACCACACCATCAAAATTCGCGAGCTCCCTGCCGTCAGCCAGTTCAGTGAGTTCTTTAGACTCAAGATCGACCGATTTTAGAGTACCGAGTCGATCTGTTCCGAAAGTAGCAGGATCCACAATGTTTCCCCACGTAGCCACAGTCAGGCGATTATCCACCACCCAAAGTCCATTTGGGTAGTTCAGTTCGTCAGTCTTGAGCCAGACCTCAGCGGGTCCTAAATTCCTGAACTGGAAAATCTGATTTCCAAACGTATCCGACACAAAGACCTGACCGTCTTCCGAGATGGCAACGTCGTTTACAAACTCTGCCCCAGGCAACACGATTTTCTTCAAAATTCTTCCGGTTTCAATGTCGATTGCAGTCACATAGCCCCGATCTCCAACGTACAAGATTCCCTCGTAGTCGTCCATTCCTGTAGGAGCATCCAAACCCTCCACCCATTGAGGATCCACGACTTCTCCACTCTCGTCTAGTCGCGTCACCCAACCGTAATTATCGCGTGATAAATTGAGCCCTCCCCCCAGATTGCTGACGAACCAGCTCTGACTAGCTTCGTGCCAATGGGCGTTCTCGGGTGCGTCAAATGCAGGCTTTTCAGGAGCCTCAATTCTTTCAGACCACTCTGAAAAAACAGAATAGGATCTCTCATGATGGTTTAGGTCCGAATCCTTCAGCCCAAAAGTATGCAACACAACAGGGCCTTCGTAGCCTTTTTCAGCCAAGGCTCTTAGCGCTGGCTCTACATCAACATCTCCCTCGTTGAGCGGTTTGATAACATCCGACCAATCTTTGCTGCCATCCTCGTAATCGGATGTAGCACCGCTGATACTCGCGAGGCGAAGATAAGGGTAAATTTTTTCCAAAACTTCATCGATCCGTTCCAAATTGCCCGCTCGGATTTCGTGGCAGAGGTGAAAGGATACGAAGAGATTCTCGTGATCAAGTTTATGAATCCACTGCAAACCTTCTTCAGCAGATTCGATACGCGTGTTATCGTGTGGGTAGAGGACTAATTCCACTCCTTTTTCCATAGCACGATCCGCAAGATCTGTGATCAATCGCTCAATATCACTCTCAATCGCCTTCGCGTCATTGACGATCAACCACAAACTCGCTCCAACCGCGGAAAGCTCGCTAATCAACTGATTAACAAAAGCGAAATCCAGCTTAGCAATATTTGCTGTAGGTAAATATCCAGCATAGATCTCAAACTCCTCTGTCTTCGAAAAATCAGCATAAAGTTTGAGTTGTTTCAGGTCACCTGGAGTTTTAGTCCGCATGACCAAACCGTCGAATCCGATCGAACGCATCGTTTCCAGCTGCTCTTCTGCTGTGTCGCCATTGCGGGCGAAATCAAAACAAAAAACACCGAAGCGATCTGCCGATTTCCAGCCTGCAAAGGATTGGAAAACAAGCGAAGTTGCCAGAATCAAGAAAAAGGGGACTTTGGACGCTTTCATATCTACGATTACAAGTAGAAAGCTTACAAACGATTCCCGAAAATCAAAACCACTTGGCTTTGCAAATCAGTCAAAACTATTGGTTTTTGGCTCTCAATTCACCTGGTGCACAACCATAACGCTCCTTGAAGCTTCTGTTGAAGTTGGACACGTCGTTGAAGCCGGAATCTCTGCAAATTTCGTTGATCGCTTTACTTGTCGATTGAAGCAGGAGGTGAGCTCGGTCCAGACGAGTTTCAAGAATCCATTTTCCTGGTGAAACACCCACTTTTTTCCCGAAATCCGATTTGTAAGTCGACAAGCTCTTACCACACATTCGGGCATAATCCGAAAGCTTCAGTGGAGCAAAAGCATGACTACGGGTCACGAACTCGGAGTCTCGCTGAGATTTGTCGTAAATCTGGGAAAGGAACGATAGTAATTCACCCCGAATATCGGTTTCCAATAAGAGAAGAATAAGTTCCTGCATCTTACTCTTGAGTAGCAGTTCGAGGTGCTTCCCATGGTAGTCGAAACAAGCGATCAGCGTGTTTCGGAAAGCCTCAAGCTCAGGGGACATATCCATCGTGAGCATCTCGGTAGGCGATGTATTTGCTGGAGCAGGAAGATCCTCTCGTTGACAAAGTTCAATCCAGAAGTCGTTCAGGACCGCTTCCGAAAAAAAGACTGAGAGGCTCTCATACTGGTGATCATTTCGAAGGCTTTCACAAAGCAGGTAACAGCCTTTTCGGAGGAAAATCGCTTTGCCAGCCGGAACAGTCCATTCGGACTCTGGGAAACGAAACACTTTAGCTCCCTTAGTTACGAAGATCAGAGTGTTTTCGGTAACTAGTACGTTTCGCGGCTCTTGAGTAACATCCTTTCTGTATTCTCCAAAACAGAAACCACCAGCCTGTAGCCAGGCACCGGCGGGATCGTTAATCATATCCCCAGGTATTCGAAGCATAGCATGGATGAGTTAAAGCATATTAATATTTGTAACAGTATCGCTGCAATCTGCACGATCAATGAATCTCACTAATAGCGCTTTTTTGGACCACGGAAAGCACAGAAAACACGGAATTGAGAATTTTCAACAGGTTTCCTATTTCCGTGTATTCCGTGGTTTGATAACAATCTACATCCTTTCGAAGACAGCAACCATTCCTCCACTATCACGGATTGGAATGCTAAGTGATTGCTCCCCGGAAACTGTAGCGTTCTCTTTCAAAATACTCTCCGGACCTTCATCCCCATCTTTCCAGAAAGTCGCTTTCCAATTTCCTGTTTCCAGAAAAGTTAGCGGGATCTCAATGCTGCGAGCAATTTCATTATTAATCGCTCCCAGATACCACTGATCTCCACTCCTTTTGGCAACAGCGATGTATTCACCAATTTCACCGATCAAACCAACAGTTTCATCCCACACGGTCGGAACGATCTTTAGAAAATCTGCACCATCCTGACCGAGTATGTTTTCCGGGCGGTCGCACACACAAGTCAAAGGACTTTCATAAACGACAAACAAGGCCAACTCCTGAGCCCGGGTTCCGATTACCTGGGTTGGGCGCGCACGAACTTCGAAGGTCTCCGGGGTTCGATTCAGGAAGCCACCAGGTGTAAAGTCCATCTCTCCAAGAAGATTTCGGGTAAACGCGAGTGCGCATTTGTGAGAAGGTGTCGTCTTAGAGCCTCCACGGTTGTGTTCATTGCCAAAAACACCTTCCCGCGTTAGTAAATTAGGATAAGTTCTTCGCCAGCCCGTCGGTGCGTAGGCACCGTGAAAGTTCACCATCAGGTGGTGCCTGGCGGCGTATTTCACGATCTTGTGATACCAGTTCACCATTTCCTGATCTGCTCGGTCCATGAAATCAATTTTCACTCCAACAATCCCCCAACTTTGATAGAGGGGAAACGCATCCAAATAAGCATCGTTTCGATCCACATCGTTCGAATGGAGCCACAACCACAATTTCACACCCTTGTCAGCTGCGTAATTTCGGACCTGTTCCATATCCACAGTTGGGTTTACGGTCGTGATATCTGCAGAATCCCGATTGAACGGTCCATACCACTGCCAATCGATCAACTGATACTCCCAGCCCATCTCTGCGGCAAGGTCGATGTAGCTTAGGATGGTTTCGGTGTCCATTTTCACGTTTCCACTCCACCAATGATCCCAGGCCATCATGCCGGGTTCGATCCAAGAGGGGTCTTCGATTTCGCAAGGTTCGTTGAGATTCAAAAGCATCGTATTTTCCAACAACTTCACGGGTTCTCCCGCGATCATGATCACTCTCCAAGGAGAGGAGTAAGGGAGCTGTCCGACAACAGGGAGGGTCTCCGCATCACGTCTTGCGAGGCGAGTGCGAAATTTGTTTGCGCCTGTTTTCTCAAAAAACATTGCACCGTAGTTCACCAAAGCGGCCTCGGTGATCGCAACCGTTGTGTCTTCATTCTGGGCCAATAGTGGTAATCCATACAAACCTTCGACGGGAACTTCGCGAATAGGATGTTTATTGTAAAAAGACTCCTGACCACTCCCAAATTTCTTGTGATTGATTACCCATGCTTGGTTGTCTTCAGGGAGCCTAAATTCGAGTAATTCTTCCATTATCCGGAATTGATTCAACGTTTTCTGCTTGGGCCAGAGGATTCGGAAAGCCGCTCCTTCGTCGAATACCCTCACAACCAAATCGAATTTCACACGGTCTGGCCCATTTTCAACGCAATGAAAAATTCGCTCGTTGCAGCGGTTGCGAATAATCGAAAATCTTCCGTTCACCACGGGTTTCCAGGACTCATCGAGTTGTTCCACATTTTCAGCTTCAACCATCGTTGAAAACCCAACCCTCTTGCCGTCACCAAGACTGATAGCGATCCGAGAAGCTTCGATGACAGTCTTGCCATCTCGTTTTACTGAATAGTGAAGTCCATCGTTAGTTTCCAGATGAAAAACGATTCGTCCATCAGGTGAGTTCACAGACTGAGCGGAAACGAGGTTTCCCCATAAAATCGCACTCAACAAACTCAGTGAAAATTTCAGCTTCATCGTAAAAATCACTTATCCAACCAAGGGTTTCCAATTTCAGGCATCTCCGATTCCCACTCAAAGTAGAGCCTTTGGATATGCTCGACAATTTCAGGATGCTGAGTTGCGAGATTTTTAGCTTCTTCTAAATCACCTGCCAAACTGTAGAGCTCGGCCGGATTGTCGTCCCATTTCATCCATTTCCAATCTTCGTAAACTACCGCCCTTCGTGGAGTACGGAACGTCCACTTCCAGAACAGACTTTGATGGGGGGCACCTTCTTCTTCACCATTCAAAAACGGGATGAGGCTTACACCGTCCAGTTCCTCTGGTATTTCTGTTCCAGCAACATCCAATGCGGTAGCGGCCACATCCAAAGTAGAAACTGTTTTCGTATAAATTTGAGCCTCGCCCAGTTTTTCAGGCCAACTCACGAGGAAGGGAACCCGAACACCCCCTTCATAAACCGACCCTTTCCATCCACGCAGAGGATCATTTAGCGAGCCATTCCAACCCTTGCCTCCGGGAGCACCGTTATCACTGATGTAGAAAATAAGGGTGTTGTTTCGAATCCCATGTTGCTCAAGTTTCTCCAAAATTCTCCCGACTCCATCGTCAACCGTTGCCATCATCGCAAGACCCACTCTCCGGGTTTCGTCCTTAACGTGAGCGAATCGCTCCATGTACTCCTCCGGAGCCACTGCCGGAACGTGTGGAGCGTAATAGGATAAATAGAGAAAGAAGGGTCGATCCGTGCCAACACTTCGATCAATGAAATGCTCTGCCCAAGCAGTTTGCGCATGAACGCGATAAAGCTCCGTTTCCAACTTCACCGGAGCACCATCCAAGGGTTTTCCATCAAAATCATGGGACGCCACGTATTCCTGCAAAATTCCAGTGCAATACTCTTCAAACCCACGATACGCGGGTAGGTAGGGGTTTTGAGGATCCCGTGAATCCCACTTTCCCTTGTCTGGACCATAATTACATACTGCCAGGTGCCATTTTCCCGACATCCCTGTGAGATAACCCGCCTGTTGCATACGGTCCGCAATTGTCACCACATTAAGCGGCATGGGTCCGTGGCGGTTGGTTTCTTGTCCAAACCGATTTTGATACTGTCCCGAGATCAATCCCGCTCTCGAGGGAGTGCACTGCGGCGAAGTCGAATAGCCTGCCGTGCAACGAACTCCAGAAAGCGCAAGTGCATCGATATTGGGAGTGACGATGTCATCCCTGCTTCCCTGGACGCCCAGGTCTGCGTAGCCTTGGTCGTCAGTGTAGATGACGATGACGTTGGGTCTGGCAAAGGAGTAGAAGCTACTCCAAACAAAGGCCAGCACTAGAGAATAGATGATTCGGGGGTTGAACATGATTTAATATGACTCTGTTTGATGTTAATTCAAAAAAGGAAAACGCCACCCCAAAAGGATGGCGTTTTTGAACCCTAAAACAAACCGCTTAAAGGCTTAATGTCGCCGACAGAATAAAGGTTCTGGGAGCCTGCAATTTCTTTCGAACGATCACAGGATTTCCAGTTCCGTCATCAGCAGCTTTCATGTCGATCAACGTGTTCGCATTCGGCAAGTTGCGAATGTTAAGCTGGATCGACAATGGGATTTTTGATTTCAAGATGTGCGTCCTGTATTTGATCCATCCGTCCACATCGATGAGCGTTTTTCCATCGAAAGGATTGTTTCCGTCCATCAGACCGTCATCGTCGAAAGCGAAACCAATGATGGACGGTCCTTTCACTCGAACAGCGGATCCCAGAGAGAATCCTCCCAGACGGGAATCTCTATCGAAAGTGTAATTACCGATCAGGTTAAACTTCCACTTTGAGCTGCGCTGGATCGAAGTTGGGCTCGAAGAGAGTTGGTTAAAGTTAGCGAGGATTCTCTCAAGAGCGTCGATTTCATCCGCGACGGTCGCAGAGTCCGCTTCATCGTCAGACTCATCCACCGGAGTTGCCAAAAGATCTGCGGGTAGGGACCTCCAGAATGGAATGTACTCATCAAGGTATTGGTTTATGTAACGGCCTCTGTCCTCAAGTTCGGGGTCGTTCTGGAGACTTCCGTTCATGGTGATCCTCCAGTTCTTGTTCGGATTCAAAGTCAGCGAAAATTCATAACCCGAATTGGCATGAGTTGATACATCAGACCAACGGTTAGTGCCCGAAACCCAAGGGAATTGAGTGTATTGTTCCTGACCAGTGTATTCACCATAAGTTCTCCAAATGTTGCTGATCCGATCACTGAATTTCCCGTGAACACCTTGGCGCACACTTCCGTCCAGCCCATCCACAGCATTCACTTCGTAATAACTTAAGGAACCAACAATCTTGTTATCATTGATGTTAAACCGGATACCGTAGTCTTTACCATTGCCCCCAGGGGTTGGCAATTGCTCCCCATACACGTTGCGTTGTGTGCTTGGCTCGCTGAAGTTGGTCGACTCATTATAGAAGAAACTCAACCACTCAGTCGCATGGAAGACGACGCCTTTAGAGATATTACTGTCAGCAACATCCAGTCGAGTGTGTGGGAAGTCTTTCGCACTGTATTCCCAACCGTTCGGAGCCAATCCATTGTCGTCTTTGAATGGATTCCAATCACTGCCCTTACCACTGTATTGAGTGAGCATATCTTTACGCGTTCCGTAGGTAAATACGATGCGATCGTCCCAGAAGAAGCTTTGCAAAGCGATCATCCTGGAAAGCAGACGATTGTGACCCACGCTAGGATTATCGGCTGGCATGTAAGCACCAAAAGGGGTGTTGTCCGTGAAAGTTGGTAACGTGTCACCTGCACTATAAACAGGAGCCTGCCCATAAGCGCTATTCTTCATCCAGTATTCACCTTCCTCGAAGTAATGCCGCAGGAATAGTCGGCTCGACCATCCCATCGGAGACGCTGAGTTGATATTGTAGAGTCTTTTTTGTTGAGAAGCACTTTCGCGCACCGTGCGCTGCCACATCGCCGCGATGTTGTGACGCCCCAGGTATTTCAGCCAACCATCAAAATCTCCTTCAAAATCGTAACTGTATGACGCTGTGAACCGTAAGTTGTCATCTTCATAGGCATTGTATAACAATCCCGCGGGTGAATCGGTAGCCAATAATCCCACGTTTGGATTTGGGTCTCCGTTAGGGAGATGGTTGTTGGTGTCGACGAAAACCGCATAGAAAATTCCCACCGTTCCGTTGTCCACAAAGATGTCAGTGTTCGAATGATTGTATGCTGCCTCGATGAAAAGATTCTCACCGATCTGCTGCTCAAGGAACGCCGACCAGTTTGAGTAGTCTTCAAATCGCTGAATAGCGTAACCGGTTACTGCGTGATCCAGAGGGTAGAGATCGTTACGCAGCAGAGATACTTTACCATCGTTACCCGTGACAGTTCCGTATCTGCCGGAGGGTCGATCCGATATAGAGGACCTTCTCCAGTTGAGGGTTGGAGTAGTGGTTCCACCTGAAGTGTACTCGGTGGAGATCCAACGATTACCGTTGGTGTAGCGCCTAACAGCAGGAGGGAGAGGTTTTCCCGGAGCTGCTGGCATCACACCATCAACAAATCCTGCAGTTGGATTGGTTTGGTAGGTGTCCATCCACGGACTTAGGTAATCCCAAAGAGGCCACGGACGAGAAGGATTTCTCTTGATGCTGCCTTCTTCCCAGTGCACACGAATCGTGGTGTTCTCATAAGGTTTGTAGGTGACAGTTCCGTAAAGCCTATTTTGGTTTCTCCCAGTGGGTTTTTGGAAATACTCAGCATCATCATGCACTGCGGCGATTCTCAATGCCAGTTTGTCATCAATAAGGATTCTATTTGCATCACCTGTGATTCTGAAAGAACCTCTTTGGTCAATACGAGCTCCAATCCTATAAGAATTTCGATTGAATTGTGCTCTTTTGGAGCTTGTCGAAAACACCCCATAAGGATTGCCCAGGCCAAAAAGAACCGCATTAGGACCTCTCGCAAAAGTGAAACGTTCCGTACTGAAACTATCCTGTTGAAACCGGTTCCGGAAAAAGTCTCGTGAAATAGTACCACTTAATCCACCACGACTGACAAATCTCGCTCCTCCCGTATTCAAAACAAAATTACCTGTCGCAAGGTCAGCCACAATGTCCAGATCTTGGTCGGTGCTGGCAACGTAATCGATTGCTGAATCGAGGTCCGTGATGGCCAGGTCTTCCATCAACTCCTGAGTCAGGATTGTCAGAGATGCCCCCACATCTTTGATATCCGACTTGAGGCGTGTGCCTGCCAGAGTCTGGGTTGCAAGGTAGCCGAGTTCGGAAGTGGTTTCGACCACAAACGGGGACAATTCATAAGCATCCTGCTCTTCAGCATCCTGCGCCAAAACAGGAGTTGTAGTAGGAAGTAAAACAGACAAAAGTGCGACAAACACACCTTTCCTGTTTGGTTTTTTCTCTTTGGGGATAGAATTTGTAGTGTTCATGTTTTCGGGTTTCAACTCGGCTTGTTCGGTCTTTGTAACCAGATACACGCCGTTTTCTCTGTGTTGATGCACAGTGAGGTCTGTCCCCTCCAACATCAGGCTAAACGCTTCTAGTGGTTCATACTCACCAGTTACTGAGTGAGTATGGACCCCCCGGATGACCTCCGCTGAGTAAAAGAACTCAACATCCGCCTGCCGGGCTGCTTCTCGAAGGGTCACGATTGCGTTCCCCTCAGAAACATCGAAGTGCCTAACTTTGCCCGAATCGCTTTCAGGTTCAGCCAAACTGTCAAAGCAAAAGGCAAAAACAAAAAACACCCGAAACAGGACGCCAAAGCGCTTTCTGTGTGGGGTATTAATCGTTTTCGCTTTATGCTTCATTAGCTGAGTCGCCTGAAAATCCAAAAATTACCAAAAGTTTTTTTGTTTTCTTACACAAATCCCAACAAAATCGAACAAAAAAAGACAAATTTACCACCAAAAACCCAAATTTTCCAAACTATCAACGAAACAAAACCACACGATTCGTCTCGAAGTTAGCCTGAATATCGAGCGTGCCTTCAAGCAAACACACCAATTTATGCGTGTCCGCCGAATGAAATGAGGCAACAATCAGAATACCCTCCAACTCCGGGTCCCCAATGTGGATTTTATAGCCGTTCCTTCGATTAAACTCGCTGACTACCTCACTCAATGGCACTTCGTCAAAATTCAATCTCTTTGGTTTCCAGCCGAGCATTTCATCCATTTGCTGAGAGGTTACCTCCTGAACCTTTACGTCCGGCTCAATGTCCTCAGTTGACACGACGGTTTTTTGCCCTGCTTCGACATTTTGCGCCAACGGCACCATGACCTCGTCATCACTCTCCGCAGACTGTTTGTAGACCTCCACTTTGCCCTCGGTTACCAGTAATTCGACTTCGTTATCCGAGATACTCACGCTGAAGGCAGTTCCAACCGCTTTAATCTCAACATCTCTGGCTTGAACAATGAAGGGAACATCCGGATTGCTCTCCACTTCAAAGTGGGCTTCACTGGAAACCAGTTCCACCCTTCGTTCTTCATGGCTGTAATTCACCTTAATCGCAGCTCCATTCTTCATTTCGACAAAGGATCCATCTGGCAGTTGATGCTCTTCGTAGGTGTGAGCGACAATGTCCTTCACGTGACAACCGGACTCAGTCTGATCATGCGCAAATCTAGGCTGCGTACTCAGTAAGGCGATGAGTAAAACCGCAGCGATTCCGAACCCGCCAAATGTGTACCACATATGTTGGCGACTCCTAAAACGCAGCAAATGAGGGTTGGCTTGTTCACTGTGCTCAGGTTTCCATTCCGCCAACTTGTCCAGTTGTTTCCAGGTATTGAGGTGCACACCATACCAATATCCATGTCTCGGATCTTTAGCCAGCCATTCAAAAAACTGATCCTGTTCAACTGCAGTAAACCCTCTTGTCCGCTTAGAGACCCATTTTGACGCCTCCAGGTCGATTTTATTTTCCTCGAATTCTGATTCGTGCTCTTTCATCGTTCCCTCCTAGTTTCGACCGTTTCGGCGCATGTATTCGGTGCACTTCGACAAGCCAATCGCTATTTGGTTGGCTACCGTGTTGGATGAAATCCCCAATTCATCCGCAATCCGTTGGTAACTCATTCCATAGACTTTGCTTAACGTAAAAACTTTCTGACATTTCTTTGGCAACGACTGGATTGCCTTCGTCAAAATCTCCAACTCATGATTTCTTGCTGCTTCCTCCTCTATGCAAACTTCCTCATCGATGATGCTCAAAGCATGTTCGTCAGTCATCGATTCCGCGGTCCGCACTTTGGATCTGCGGATGTGACTCACAGCGGTGTTTCTCGCGATAGAGAAAAAAAACGCTTTCGGTGAATTGATGGGTTGAATCTCAAAACGTTCGAAAAGCTTCATCAGGCTCTCCTGCATCACATCATCAACCTCACAATACTCACCGTAGCGAACTGTAATCCAGTGCCTGATCATATCGGCGTGCGGTTCAACATGCTGTCGATACCAGTCTTCCTTACTCTGAGAGGTGTGTTTCATGGGGTAGTCAACTCTCATTCTTACAAAGCTCCGACAATCAAATCAACTTATCTTTCCTGACTTTCAGGAAGCCGCGGACGCCTTCTGATCGAATAAACACCCACATCACTACTCCACGTGGCCTCAAGTTCAGTCCCAGCCAGTAGTATTTGAAAAGCTTCTTCAGTCGAATGGAAGCCTTCCACTTTATTCGTTTTCACCAGCCTCACCTCATCCGCTGAACTTATGTATTGGATCCCCGATTGTTTAGCCATTTTCATTAGGGATTCGGGTGCATATCCCTCTTTAATTTTAAAATCAATAAGATGGTCCGCGATATCCGTTTGATTGTTCAAATGACAGCCTACACACGAAACGATGAAAATGAGGAACAATACAACAAACACTTTCATTTGCTTCCAGGAAGGATGTATTTACAAGAGCTCATCAGCAAATAAGTCGTTTAACAAAACTCCGATAAACTAAAAAAATTCTTCGAAGATTTTTCGTTTCTCGGATGAATCCCAAAAAGTCTGCAGATCATCGACCTGCAGACTTCCTTTCAATCAGTTACTGTTCCTGTGTTTTTAGGCTCTTAGTAACGGAACCTCACACCCAGCACATAACTGCGCCCATTTTGAGAATAGCTGTAGGGGAACAAACCGTCTGCGAAGGTTTGTTTTCTTGCCTGTTCCAATAGATTTCTCGCCTGCAAACGAACCGATACATTCTTGTTGATGCGGTAAGTGAAATTCATGTCCCAAGCCTTGTAGTCTTCATCGAAAAGCGCCCCACCTTGCGTCCTTGGTGACACCAAGTTTCGACTTCGATAGGTGTAGGACGTGCGCCATGAGAACTTATCACCCTGGTAATAAAAAACCGCCGAATAATTGTCCTCGGAAGCACCCACCAGCGGAAGGATAGATCCGGTAATTGGATCCGAGAGAGCTGTTTCGTTATCGAACAGCTTGGTGTAGGAACCTTGGAATCCGAAATCACTGATGAAAGCCTCATCTGTGAAGTGCCTGAACGGAATGTGAACCTGGAACTCCACACCTGTGATTTTCGCACCTTCAGCGTTGCTTGTCGGAGCGTTGACCTGAACGTCGAAAGTGTCGCTATCCACATAGGTCACACCACCAACGGTCCATTCTGCCGGTGAGAAAGACTCGGTGAAAATGAAGGATTTGATGTCTTTATTGAAGTATCCAACAGCGGCAAAAGCACCGGAATCGCCCATGTACCATTCCAAAATCGCCTCCCACTGGTCCGCCTTGAATGGTGGAATTCCGACGTTGTTGGAGTTGATATTAACTCCATCTACATCGGTGGAACCGAATTCGAAACTTGGATTCACTCCACTCGATCCCGCAATATTGCCCAGACTTGGTCGGGCGATCACGCTGGATGCCGCGATACGGAGCTTCAACTCATCAGTCAGGTCGAAGCTGATGGTCATACTTGGTAGCCAATCATCGTATGACGCGGTGTCCGTAACCAGAGAGGATGGTAGACTCACGGGGTTATCATTGGCGTCATAAACGAAGTCACCCGGTCCAGTAACACGGTCACTTGAAGTCTGTGGTCTGGTATTAAATCCGGCACCCAAAACTTCAGTGTTGTGGTAGCGCACACCAATGTTGCCTTGATAGCGAATTTGCCCAAGAGCACCTTCGAAATCTGCCATAAAATAATAGGCAGTCACTTCCTCTTCGGCTTGTTCATAACGACCTTGGCCAGCATTGCCTCCCGCTGATGGATCACGTGCAAAAAAACCATCCGGATGGTCCGGGCGTGAAGAGGAGTTCTCCAGAAGCGGTTGCCAGTAGTCATAAATCGCTTGATTGTCCGGAGAAAACCATGTGCGAGTTTGGATTTCGTCGATTTCACTTAAAAATCCTCCTGCTGGTGATGGGAAATCACGTCTGAAGGTTGTAAAAGCGGGAACGTCCGCTTCGGTCAAACCGTTTTCAGCTAGGATGTTTCGGCGTGCATTAGCGTTGAATCGGAAGGTGTTGAAAACCTGATCGGTGGAACGTTCACGATATTTAAAACCAGCATAAACTTTTGAGAGCATGAAATTGTCACCGCCCTTTTGAGCATCCCACTCCGCATCAAAGGCGATGATGTCTTCCTGGGATCCGTAATTGATCACATTGTATCCGAGATTACCCAATGTTGCGTTCGCTTCTTCGGGGTTATATCGTTCTCCTGTCACTGAATTTGGGAGGAATTCAAAGAAAGGCATTCCGTCTACATTTCGGCGGTATTCAAATCCGTCAGGAACGTCATTAAAATTGATGGTTAGGATACGATTATCGCGGTCAAACTCACTTTCACTGCGGGCAACATCAACGACAAATTTAAAAGGCCCCTGATTTGGGTTCCACTCAAGATTGAGACCATAAACATCGTCATTTCTCAGGAAGGTCGTGTAAGTACCTACACCCTGAATCGCTGAACCATTTCCGCGGATACCATTGAATCCTTCACTAAATGTTGCCGAATCCAAAATACCTCCCACTCGTGGGAAATCGGGAGTGGCAATCACGACGGGATTAAGAATCGTGCTGCCGTTACCTGTAGTACGGTGACGCATGTTGTTTTGCTGGCGACGGGTATCACTTTCATTGGTCATCCAATCGACCGTGAGATTCCAATCTGTAGATGGCTTCCATTGAGCAGTCAGACCGTATCCAATTTTTTCAATGGACCCGTCATTCACCTGATACTGGGAGTTGGCACCCGGACGTAAAACATTAGCGATACCGTCCACGGTATCGTTGGAATCTGTTTGAATCAAACGAGCGATTTGAGTCAGGGTCGTGCGGTCACTGTAAGCCACTGATGCGAGGATGCCGAACTTTTCATTCGGAGTCCAAATAGCCAATCCTGATAAACGAGGATCAAACGTTTCAGCCTCAACATTATAGGACCAGTCTGCACTGCCGCGGAAGGACAGGTCGCGACCCACCTGTTGCACGTCTAACGGCTTTGGAGTTTCGATGTTGATTACGCCACCGATTCCTCCTTCGTCCAAGATCGCTGTGGGACTCTTGTAGATGGTAACACCGGAAACCATCTCGGGCGGAACATTATCCAGGCCGTAAGCATTACGATTACCTCCTGAAGCACCGCCGCGAACTCCCCGACGGTTGATTGATGTGAAGTTGAAGTTAGGGCCTAATCCACGGATAGAGACATATTCTCCTTCGCCACTCTCACTTCGGCCGATTTGCACACCGGGAATCCGCTGGAGAGATTCCGCAAGGTTTTCATCAGTGTATTCACCCAGGTCTTCGGACGTGATAAGATCCACGACAGGGATGACCTCACGCTTCATCACCTGAGCATCGATGAGTGCTGCTGGGTAACCGGTTATCACCATCTCTTCAAGAGTAATAACATCGTCATCTGAAGTCGTTGAATCTTGGGCGACGACTAAGCTCTGCCCACCAAAGAGTAGCATGGTACAGACAGGAGCGAAGACCCTACGAAAAGGTCTCAACAATTGGGGCATTATATTGGTCATTTAGAATTAGTTTAGGGATATATTTTCTGGCGAAACGCCATCCATCGTTGTCGACGTGAACTCGGTAAAGCTCAATTCGACCACACAAGTTCTTATACATATCTATACAACTCTGCAAATATTCAAGTTTTCATCGTATATTTTTGGTTTTTTGTGTGTTTTTAATCAAATTACCACTTTCAAGTGTGTGATTTTCGTGGTTTTTCGCAAAAACTAAAGTCTCACTGAAAAAAGCGAAAATTGGTTATGTGTGGATTTTTGACGATTCTAAATCAAAGTCATTGACTTCAAATTGGTTTTTTCTTGCTTCCATAGGGTTTTAGCACCTTCTTAAAACTACAAAAAAACATAGTGTGACTCATTCATTCCCCGCGTTCGCACTGAAACCGACAACTACCCCATGACAGAAGAAAACTCCACCGAAGCGAGTTCCGGAGAATTCGAAAGAGAACCGGTACCCAAAAAATCACAACTTGGCTTTAAAAACTTCTTTGGCATGTATGCCGGAGAGCACTGCGCAGGAACCGAGTTGATGATCGGCCCGCTGTTCATCGCCGCAGGCGTCAGCGCATTTGATCTCCTCGCAGGACTTTTCGTCGGAAATCTTCTGGCGGTTCTGAGTTGGACTTTTGTCACCGCTCCTATCGCGACAAAAGCACGACTAACTCTCTACTATCAGCTGGAGAAGATCTGCGGTCGTAACCTAGTGATCGTTTACAATTTGGCCAACGGGATTGCGTTCTGTTTTCTCGCAGGGGCCATGGTCACGGTGTCGGCAACTGCTGTGGGGGTCTGGTTTAAGTTTCCAATGCCGGGTCTTTCCGACGTTTACCCAAATAGTATCGGCTGGGTCATTGCTACATTAGCGGTAGGAGCCGCAATCGCAGTCGTAGCATCCTATGGCTACAAAACCGTTTCCCGAATCGCGAACATCGCCGCCCCCTGGATGGTACTCGTCTTCGTAGCGTTCGGAGTCGTCGCTTTCAAAATGCTGGTGAACGAGCAGGAAGCAAACATCAACAGCGTCGGCACTTTGTGGGAATTCCTCAACACATCTATCTGGAAGGGTGGAGCTCCTCTGGAAGGTGCCACTAAATTCACATTCTGGCATGTCACTTTCTTCGCATGGTTTTGCAACATGGCCATGCACATCGGGATGAGCGATTTGAGCGTATTCCGTTTTGCGAAAAAATCCTGGTATGGCATCGCTACATCTTCCGGGATGTATATCGGACACTTCATGGCTTGGATCGCAGCTTCACTGCTCTACGCACTTCAGTTGTCACGCGATCCTTCCGCAACCGATGTTCTGCCTGGCCCCCTGGCTCATTCCGTTGCAGGTGTTGCAGGTCTCATCTGCGTAATTGTCGCAGGTTGGACCACCGCAAACCCCACGATTTACCGAGCGGGTCTGGCGTTTCAGGCGATCATGCCCAACGCTTCACGTTTTAAGGTGACTTTGGGGACAGGTCTCATCGTGGCAATCATCGCGATGTTCCCGTTCATCGCGATGAAACTCCTGGGCTTCGTCGCGATCTACGGACTCATCCTCATGCCGATGGGCGCCATCATCGTTGTCGATTTCTACCTTCTCGAAAAACTGGGCTTAAAATCCTATTTTGCGGAATGGAAAG
Organism: Opitutales bacterium; assembly: GCA_022361075.1. GTDB lineage: Bacteria > Verrucomicrobiota > Verrucomicrobiia > Opitutales > JAFGAQ01 > JAKSBQ01. The sequence goes on from JAKSBQ010000232.1 coordinate 22,482, forward strand.
GGCTTAAGTTTTACTGGGCACCTGGAGTTACCTGGTTTCTCACTCTCGCGATTTGCGTCACACTCGTAAAAACCGGAACGATCGGGCTTTATTTCGCAAGTCTACCTGGCTGGTTCATCGCAGCGGTTCTCTATGTCACACTGAGCAAAATCGCACAATCCAGTTCAATCAAAGCCGCTAATTCATAAAAAGGAAATTCAATGAGCAAAATCATCAGTTACATCGCCCTTTTGGCTCTGGTTGTCATCCCATTTCTTTTTGCATTCGACGTGATCAGCATTCAGAGCAACAAGACTTTCCTTCTCATCAGCACTGTGGTGTGGTTCGCCACCGCACCCTTTTGGATGGGAAGAAAAACGACTTAAGACTAGAGATCATCGAATAAATCCGTTAAGATCCTTCGGTTAGAAAGATTCCCTCGGCTTGAACAGATCGAGGTCACACCAACCACCTATTGATAAATGTTACCAGCAGAACGTCATCGCGAAATTATCAGTCAACTCGATCAAAAAGGCAGTATCCGCACGATCGACATCGCGAAAAGCCTCAACGTCACAGACGAAACCATCAGACGTGACCTCGAAAAACTTGAGAAAGACGGCCTCATCCAGCGCACTCACGGTGGAGCTGTCCAGATCCAGAGACCCGTAAAAGACTGGCCTTTCGAAGACCGAGTCATTCAAAACATTGATCTTAAGAAGGAAATCGCTCGTGAAGCGGTGAATCTCATCAAACCAAACGATCGAATCTTCGTGGACGCTAGTTCAACCGCACTTCAGATGGCCCAATACCTCTGGAATATCAATCTCACGGTTCTGACCAATTCTCACCTTTTTGCCACTGCACTTTTTGAAAAGCCCAATATCGAAGTGCTCATGACGGGAGGGAGATTCGACCCACAGTCAAAATCCTATGTCGGCCCGGCCGCAATGGCGACAATCCGGCGTTACCGAATTGATAAATTTTTCTTCTCAGGAAACGGCATCGACGTAGATCGAGGAGTAAGCGAAATTAACGAATCTCAGGCCTACATCAAGGAAACGATCATTCGCCGCACGGGAACATCTATCTTTCTAGCCGACCAAAGCAAACTCGGAGCCGCTTCATCCTATTTCTTTGCCAGTGCACAGGAAGTGGATGTATTAATCACGAATACTGAAGCGGATCATCCCATTTTAGAGACCCTAAAAGCGGAGGGGACCGACATCAAACGCTCCCAAAGCTAAACTAAACCCAAAAAACTACCCCCTATGATTGCCCCCAGAAGTCTTCGCTTTTGCGTTGTTTTCGCGTCCTTAATTCTCGCATTTTTGTGCCACGCAAAAACAAATGTTCTGCTCATTTTGTCGGACGATCAAGCGTGGTCGGATTACGGGTTCATGGGGCATCCGGATATCCAAACCCCCAATATCGATAAACTCGCAGATGAATCACTGGTATTCACCCGAGGTTACGTCGTGGCACCGATCTGTCGCCCTTCTCTAGCCTCAATCGCTTCAGGGCTCTACATGCACCAGCATGGGATCACCGCCAACGACGTGGTTCCATTCTACCAAATCCGAGAGAACGCCCAACAGGTGCGCGCTGAGCAAAATCAACCCATCTACGATTCTTTCAACAAACGACCCACTTTAATCAAAGAACTCGTCAATGACGGTTACCTCGCACTGCAAACCGGGAAATGGTGGGAAGGATCCTGGAAGGACGCTGGATTTACTCACGGGATGACCCACGCAGATCCCGAACGGGGAGGTCGTCACGGCGATGTGGGCCTGAAAATCGGAAGACAGGGAATTGGAGAGATCGAATCCTTTCTCGATGAAGCTCAGTCCGAGGAGAAGCCATTTTTCATCTGGTATGCACCCTATCTTCCACACTTTCCTCACAATCCACCCGAGCGGCTCGAGAAAAAATACCAACGTGCGGGCCGCCATGAAGCAGTCGCCAAATACTACGCCATGTGCGAATGGTTCGACGAAACCTGCGGGGAGGTTTTGAAGGCACTTGAAGAGAGGAATCTACGAGAAGACACCTTAATCGTGTATGTTTGCGATAACGGATGGACCCAACTGCCTGTTTACGACGATCCTGTCCCGGCAAACTGGAGACAACCCTTTGCCCCAAAATCGAAAGGTTCTCCCTACGAAAACGGAATCCGCACTCCCATCATGCTCTCTCTACCCGGGAAGATCGATCAAGGGGTTTCACTGAAACTTGCCTCAAGTATCGATCTCTTTCCGACGATCATGAGTGTCTGCGGCATCGATACTCCGGCAGGTCTGCCAGGGATTGATCTCACCAATGAACATGCGAGAAATTCCCGCGAAGCTGTGTTTGGTTCAGCGTATTCCTCGCACAATATGGAATTTGGAAACCATCTGAAAACCCTTCAGTACCGTTACCTGATTACCGATCGGTGGAAGTTCATCAGTCGTTCTCACGGTCTAGATATCGCCGAAAAGCATATTGCATTGCACGATTGGGATGTTGCCCCGCAACAGCTTTACGCTATCCGGCAAGATGAATGGGAAAGAACCGACCTCACTTACCGTTACCCTGAGATCGCTGCAGAACTTCAAGGCATGCTAGACGAGTGGTTACCTGTTAAGAAGTGACAAATATTTTAACAACTAAAGCTCAACCACAATCTTAATCCCCTTTTGAGCGATGTTGGTCTCAAATGCCTTTTGGATATCGTCCAGCGGAAAGCGGTGGGTAATCAGCTCCTCAAGAGGTAAACCGATACACTGCGCACGTTGTAGAAAGTGATACGCGTTCGGGTAATCCCACGCGTGGTAAGCCCAACTCCCTAACAAAGTGATCTCTTTCTTACAAAAATCTTTGTGAGGATTGATCGAGCAATCACCACTATCAACGAACGAACCTATTTCGCAGACTCCACCTCCACGTCGAATGTATTTAAAAATATTGGAAACCGCTGCCGGAACTCCAGTTGTCTGAAAGCCAAAATGTGCTCCAAGTCCTTTGGATAGCCCGAAAACCTCTCTCTTTAGCTCCTCAGCACCATTGTAATCTTTGTAATTAAGAGAGTAATCAGCCCCTAACTTCTTAGCCATCTCTAACCGGGAAGGATTGCCATCTATCGCAATGATATTGTTAACACCAAAAGTCCTCACAATTGCGATCATGAGTAATCCAATTGGGCCACATCCTTGAACCACAACCCGAGATCGGAAGTTGATAAGACCAGTTAACTTTGCCCTCTCCAAGGCATGAGTCACTACAGCAGCCGGCTCAATCAACAAACGAAGATTCAGGTTCATCCCGTTCACTACATAAAAATTGGAACCGGGCCGAATGATCATGTATTCGCCAAAATAACCATTCAGATGATTGTTCGGTTCGTCCGGCAACAAACCGTAAACGCTGAAATCGTCACACAAATTCGAATCCAGCGGGTTGTATTTAGCAATTACACACTCCTCGCTGGTTTCCATGACGCTGGTCACAATGTGGTCGCCAATCTCAACAGGTTTGTTCACACTGTCTAAGGTTACATGCTTACCCTTCGCAACAACAATTCCTGTCCCCTCATGCCCTAGCACATTTGGAATGAGTCCAAACGGATCTTTTTGGAAGCAATGCACATCCGTCCCGCAAATACCACAGGCCTCGACTTTAAGCAGAAGCTCATCATCTCCGATCTTCCGAACGGGAAACTCGCGAATCTCCATACGACGTTTGTCTACCAAAACCGCAGCTTTACACTTCTCAGGAATCACTACTTTTTTCGCTAATCCTCGTGAAAACTGCTCTTCATTTAGCACTTCACGAACAACCTCTGAGATCTGCTCACGATCAATGTTCATCACCTTATCATTATTTTGGAAAACGATTGTGGAGGACAATCCCGATGCTGTCGGGATTGCCGGAAAATTTTCATCTAAACACCGAAGTGATCCGGCATCTGCCAGACTTCCCTCCATTCGAAACAACTTCATGTTTCCTTTAAAACAGTAGCGCATCAAATCGCTCAGAAGCCTTATCCCAAACCTCCGAATCTCCAGGTTCGTATGCCTTCAGCTCGAACGACTGCTCAATGATGGACCTTCCCGATCGGATGCTCCCTATCTCCCCGTCAGCCTTCAACTGCGCAAGGATATTGCCCAGCCCACTACCCTCAATCGGTCCTGCAATCACCTTACAACCAGTTGCATCCGCAGCCAATTGATTGAGAAACGGATTTTGGGAACCACCTCCGATAATGTTAAGGGTGTCGTATTTTTCACCAGTTACCCTTTCGATTCCCTTGAGAACTTTTCGATAACTCAGGGCAAGCCCCTCAAAGACACTTCGACAGATGACTCCAGGATCTTCTGGAACCGACTGTCCTGTTCGCTCAAAGTAGTCCATGATCCGCGAAACCATGCCACCCGGCTTTTCGAAACAAGGATCATTTGGATTCAGAAAGGCCTGAAAGGGTTCCGCTTTTACTGCAAGTTCCCGAAGTTCGTCATAACCAAGACCAAGACCACAAAGATCCCAATCCCGCTTGGCTTGCTGAAAAATCCAAAAACCACTGATGTTTTTTAACAATCGTGTTGTGCCTTCCACCCCACGCTCATTCGTGAGCTTCATCGCATTCGCGGTTTCAGTGGTGAATGCTTCTTCTGCCTCGATTCCCATCAACGACCAGGTACCGGAACTGATGTAAACTGAATTCGCAGATTCGAGCGGACATGCTGCAACTGCAGCAGCGGTATCGTGCGAGGGTGTCGCAACCACATTGATCTCAAAATCAATACCGAGTTCCACACAAATCGACGATTTCACGGGGCCAAGGATTTCACCCGGCTCCACTGGCTTCTTAAAAATCTGCTTTGGTAACCCGTAGGCATCGATCAATTCCTCTGACCACTGTCCGCTTTTCGCATCAAGCAGCTCACTGGTGCTGGCAATAGTGGCTTCATTGGCTAACACACCAGAGAGCCAAAAATTGATGATGTCCGGAATAAAAAGTAGTGACTCTGCCCGGTCCAGTTGACTGGAGCTCAATCGCTTCTCCGCCAGCAACTGATACAGTGTATTGAAATGTAACAACTGAAGTCCTGCATGTTCGTATCGACCAGGTTGACTCAGGATACTGTCCGCGTGATCGATCATACCATCTGTTCGTGCATCACGGTAGCAGTAGGGGATACCTAACAATCGATCATGCTCATCCAGGAGGCCGTAATCCACCCCCCAGGTATCGACGCCGATGCTCACCACATCTTTTCCATATTTTGCAACAGCCATGCCAATGCCTGATTTGATCTCTCCAAAGATGCGGGTGATTCCCCAGTGAAGTGAGTCGTTCAAATCCACGGGTTGATTGTCAAATCGACAAATCTCCTCGAGCGTGATCGTGCCATTTTCGAAAATGCCTGCGATCACGCGGCCACTTCCCGCGCCACAATCCGCTGCTAAATAAACCTTTCTCATCAGAATTTAAGCTCTTTTGGAGAGAATCTCAGCCTCGTATCGCTTCACTTCAGTGAGCCATAGTTGCTCGCCCGCAACCTCGTTGCGTTTGCAGTATTCTTCCCACACGGCACCCCAGGGCAGTGATTTACCATTTTCGATCATTGCTAATCGGGATGTGAAATCACCTGACTTCTCCAATTTCTGGAGCGCTTGAGTGGGCTGAAGCAAAGCTTTCAGAAGCGATTTCTGCGCCGCCCGCGTTCCGATTACCCAAGCCGCGATCCGGTTGATACTCGCGTCAAAGAAATCGAGTCCGATCCGGGTATTCCCGAGATGCCCTCCCTGGACGAGAGCCTCCATCACGGAGTTGGTCGCATCATCGTTCATTACCACGTGGTCCGAATCCCAACGAACACCGCGGCTCACATGCAGTAAAACACCCGGCACAAACTGCTGAATCGAGCTGATCTTGTCGGACACCTGCTCGGTGGGGTGGAAATGCCCCATGTCCAAACAAAGCCAGGTTTGATTTTTCACCGCGTAGCCCATGTAAAACTCATGGGAACCGACTACAAAACTCTCAGAACCAATACCGAACAGCTTGCATTCCACTGCATCGATGTTTAACGCACCCTGATCCTCCGCCAAAACCGAATCGAGTGACTCATTCAAACGTCCGCGATAAGCGTCACGTCCAACGGGGATGTCCTTCATTCCGTCTGGAATCCAAATGTTGGTGATCACCGGGTTGTTCAAACGTTTGCCAGCCTCAGCAGCGATACTCCGGGAGCGTTTGCAGTGCTCAACCCAAAAATCGCGTGTTCCCTTATCGGGATGCGACAATGTAAAACCATCTGCTGACTTATCGTGAGAAAAACAAGTTGGGTTGAAATCAAATCCGTAACCCTTTTCAGAACACCATTCCACCCACGATTCAAAGTGCTTGTATTCGATTTCGTCACGATCTGCTTTTCCTTTCGAAAAATCTCCGTAAATCGCGTGGAGATTCAATCTCTTCTTCCCGGGAATCAACGACGTCGCAAAATCAAAATCGCCACGAAGTTCATCAATGGTCCGCGCCTTGCCGGGATAATTTCCGGTCACCTGAATTCCTCCACTCAGCTCACCAGTGTTTTCAAATCCACCCACATCATCTCCCTGCCAACAATGCATCGAAATCGGGGTATCTTGTAGGGTTCCTATCGCAGCTTCCACATCCACACCAATAGATGCATACTGCTCTTTAGCATTGGGAAATAAATCGCTCATGAATATCGGGGTATTTTGTAATTCAATTCTAAAAAAGCGGTGGAGTGAGGCCAATCACTCCACCCATAGTAGTTAACTTATTATTCCGGATACGAGTGGAATAAAAAATTTGTTTCATCCGACACCTCGAAAAGGTTATTGGATTTTACGGAAAGTCTCTTTCAGCGCACCCGCCGAACGGATGAGTCCTTGCTTCTCCTTCGGCCAAAGTTCCACTTCGATGTGATCCTCCACACCATTTTTCCCAACCACAGTGGGGACACTCAGACTGATGTCTCTGATCCCATAACAACCTTTTTGAACACTTGAAACCGGAAGGATCTGTTTCTTGTCGAGAAGCACTGAGTGAATCGTCTCAGCAATCGTTGCACCAACGGCCCAACCAGCTCCACCCTTTCGACGAATCACTTCGGCTCCACTTCCTTTGGTTCGCTCAAAGATGCTGTTTTCAAAATTGGTGGAAACTCCGGGATAACCTTTCAAGGGTAGCCCAGCTGCAACTGCACTGCTCCAAACCGGCACCATGGTATCGCCATGCTCTCCAAGGATCAGAGCTTTGACTTGAGAAGTCGGCAGTCCTATCTCTTCAGCGATCAATGAACGAAAACGTGCCGTATCCAACATCGTCCCAAGTCCATAAACCTGATGGTTTGGCACGTCGAGAGTCTCAGCAGCGAGTTGGGTGAGGATGTCGACCGGATTCGAGACGATAAAAAACTGAGCATGCTTCGAATATCCGTTGGATTGGATTTGCTCCAGGATGGACTTGAAAAGCGACACGTTTCGATTGATCAGGTCGAGTCGGGATTCATCGGGTTTGCGTCGCAGTCCGGCAGTGATCACATAAAGATCCGTGTCTTTGGCTCGTTGGTAATCTCCGGCGTAAATTCGCTGATCACCTAAAACCGACGCACCGTGCAAGAGGTCCAATGCTTCGCCTTCGGCAAGTTCCACGTTCGCATCCATGATCTGGATTTCGGAAACCAGTCCCGCACATTGAAGCGCAAATGCAGCGTTTGAACCTACACGACCGCCTCCTCCGATTATTGATACTTTCATCTCTAAAATCTCCCTCTAACTACAGGAGCACACGTCACTGCTCAACTGACTAAAAACTTCCGTAGTGATCGCCTGGACAAGCTCCTCAACGTCTTCATCTTTTTCCTGTCCCGGTACGGCGCACGCCGCACTCATCTGGCTGAAAAAACCTGGTCGGAAGTCCGAATTGTCGCACAACTCACACTCCTTAAGTCCCTCTCGTTTGTCATCCATCCCGAGAGATTTTCGAAGCTCGATAAGCTCGATCGCCTCCGAACCTTTGATTGGAGTCAGTTCCTTCCCAAGTTGAGACGCAACCCAGATCGTTTTGCAGTAAGACTCTGTATTTTCCATCTTCCAGTAGGCGTCTTCAATGTCCTTACCCCAAGTGATCACCCCATGGTTGATCATGAGGATCGACATGTGGTCGACTCCCACTCTTCCGACCTCATCCGCGTTGGCGGGCGTGCCAGGAGTGCGGTATTCTGCAAGTCCGATTTGCCCGAGAAAAACCTCTGCTTCCGGAATCAAACATGTCGGTGGCTGGACCTTCGCAACTGCGAAAGCCGTGGCGTGAGGGGGATGCGCATGACAACAGGCCTTCGCTTTTGGCTGGCGCTTCATGATGGCCAGGTGAGTCATCGCCTCACTGGTGCGCTTCAAACGGCCTGCGATCTGATTTCCATCAAGATCGATGAGCGCCATGTCATCAGCCTTCATGAAACCTTTAGAGACCAAAGTTGGCGTGCAGAGCACCAAATTGTCACCGACTCTCACTGTTAAATTACCACCGTTCCCGTCAGTGTACTCCCGCTTCCACATGCGATCACCGATGTGAGCCATCATCTCGCGCACTCGAGTCACTTCCGGCGAATAATAGAATCTGCGAATCTCGTCCTTCGTCTTCGGATCTTTTCCGGTTTCCCACTTAAACTCATGGTCGGGAATGATGGGTTCTCCAAAAAGATCATCGTTGGCTGGAACGGATAATTTTACGCTACTATGTGTAATGCGTTTGGATTCGTTTAGAAAATCACGAGCAGAAGGAGTGAGAATCGCACTTTCAAGAACGCTCTCAGGGGACTTTCCTTCCCTCACCAGCCTCTTTGCCTCGTTTACTGTTATCACTTTTTTCATGAGAAAATTCTTTTTTGACTATCTAGATGTTCACGCGATCCACGATCAGGGCATTATAGGCATCGACAGGTTTAGGTTTATCAAAGGGCCAGGTTGCTTCTCCACCTTCGGTAAAACCAATGACATCTCCAACTCTTCCACCAAGTTCATCGTAAACCACTGCAGAAGGTTCGTCTGAAAGATCCGGCCCGTCAGGCGCCGCGATTTGCTCTTTCATCATCGGTGAAACCACCAACCAACGACCGCCTTCAAGAGAACTGCATCGGGTGCTGAGAACGACGTGTCCAATGACTTTCCCAAACCTCATATCGCCTTACCTCCCCGACTGTCCACAATTCCGACAACCACATTGCGGAGTGGTGTATTTGAATCTTTCAGAAAAGCCTGACACGCATCACCGTCCGCACTAATCATGACTTCATTGCCAATTCCTGCACCAATCCAATCTCCAGCTCCTAGGACTTTTCCGGTCGCATTCCCGTTCTGATCCAAAACCTCGCAGATCAGGACACGCGCAGTCTCCAGCCCCGGGTGGCAGGCCGCCTTGGTCACATTTCCTATGACTTTCGCAAGGATCATCCGATGATATTCAGGTTGTCGACCATCACGCAGCGACGTTTGCGCGTGAAAGTCAGTGGCGTTACAATTCCTTCTCCAGTGGTCGTCGCCACTGAGTAGTTTAAATATCCTTCACCACCCAATCCGAGTCCGGCAACAGAGGGTCCGTTTTTGACAAAGAGCGTGCAGTCCATGCGACGTCCCATCTTGGTGAGATTGTCCAAATTCTTGGAGTGCATGATCGCCGAGTGTCGATACTGATGCTCACTTTGGTAAGCCATCTCGATCGCAGTGTTCACGTCCTTCGCAAGCACAACCGGAATCATCGGCATCATTTGTTCTTCCTGCACGAAGGGACATTCAAAATTACACTCCGAATACAAAATCTCAGTTTTCGCTGAACAAGAACTACCAGCAGCCTTAGCAAGGATCGAAGCATCCGCTCCGACAAATTCCCGGTTTAAGACCGGATGGGAACAACCTCCTCCATCTGCTTTGTAGGCGAAGACTTCGCTCACCAATTGCTTAACCTCAGGAGTCTTGAGGTAATGAGCCCCAGCTCTTCCCATTGCTTCGATGAAACGATCGTAAACAAGATCCACTACAAACACCTGTTTCTCCCCGATGCAGAGGAGATTATTGTCGTAACCTCCACCCTGAATGACTGAGCGCGCAGCGAAATCGAGATCTGCTGTCTCATCCACGACCACCGGAGGATTTCCGGGCCCCGCACAGATCGCGCGTTTCCCGCTCTTCATGGCTGCCTTCACTACAGCAGGTCCGCCGGTGATGCAGAGCAGATCGACAGCTTCACTATTGCAAAGGGCATCAAAGGATTCAATCGACGGTTCCTCGACAATCGTCACGAGATTTTGAATTCCCGTCTTCTTCTCGATTGCCTCGTTGAAATAGTTAATCGCATGTGCGGCACATTTCGCTCCGGCAGGGTGAGCGTTGAAGACGACACCATTTCCCGCTGACACCATGCTCACGATGTTGCCCGCAATCGTCGGAACCGAGTGCGTCACTGGTGTGATGCCTGCAACGACTCCAAATGGGGCGAATTCCTCAAGCGTGATGCCATTATCACCACTCAAACCGTAGGGTCGCAACCACTCCACTCCCGGAACATCTTTGACGATCTGGAGTTTTTCGATTTTGTGATCAAGACGACCAAGTTTGGTCTCTTCAAACTCCAGCTTGCCCCATTCCGCCGCTTTCTCGACACAGATCTCTTTGATCAAGCGGGTGATCTCGACTCGGGTATCGATTCCCTTTTTGCGAAGTTGCTCCTGTCCTTCCTTCGCAGCCAAGGCAGCATCCTCAGCTCGCTCGAAAACTCCTTTACGGGGACCTTTGCGAATCATCACCTGAGGGTTTGATGTTGGAGTCGGGGTCGTCGAAGCCGCTGAAGACTCTTGTTCCCGAATCTTCGTCATCACGTCCGCGACTACTTTGGCTATCAATTGTTTATCCATCAGGACGCGCTACCTTGATAAGTCGTATTTCCTTTAACACTTACCGAATCGACAATTCCTACCACTGAAGCGTCTACCGGAACAGACTTGAGTCCCTCCACCTGTCGGGCAGAACTTCCCTGAGCGAACAGGACCCATTCACCTTCTCCGACACTGAGAGTATCAACCGCAACGATGGTGTTGGCACCGTCCTTGAATTTAGAAGGATCCGCAGAGTCCACCAACTGTGGGCGCAAGATGACCAGTCGACGACCGTGCAAGGAGTCTTCCTTCTTAGTCGAAACGACTTTGCCGATGACTTTACCGATGAACATGGGAAGCGTTATTTAGCTGCTGTTTTGCGGGCAGGAGCTGCCTTCGGCAAAACGGTCGCGAGATCTGAGCTTGGGCGTGCGATCACGTGAGCGCTCACCACTTCTCCAACAGTTTGTGCAGCTTCAACACCTGCATCGATCGCAGCCTTCACCGCGGCAACATTTCCGTTGACGGTCACACTCACAAGAGCACTGCCAACACTTTTCATAGGACCAGCGATCTCAACATCCGCTGATTTTACCATGGCATCCGTTCCGGTAACGAGTGCTACCAGACCCTTAGTTTCAAGAATTCCAATTGCTTTATTCATTTTGATTTTGGTTTTTTAAATTTTATGAGTTTCCCACAGCACTTAATTGCTGTGAGGCGAGAAGATAAGTTTCACGGGCCACGACGAGTTCCTCATCAGCCGGGATGACAAAGACTTTGATCCGACTGTTTTCCGCACTGATGCAGGCCTCCGACGCACAGATCTCGTCGTTCTTCGTTGAATCGAAGGTGAGTCCAAACCCTTCCAGACCCTCACAGACTTTTTGCCGAATGTAGCTGGAGTTTTCACCGATGCCTGCCGTAAACACGATCGCGTCGAGGCCACCCATCTGAAAGGCATAAGCTCCCACGTAGTGACGTATGCTGTAAACGAGGACGTCGAGGGCTATTTGGGCTTCTTCCGAACCCGATGCCGCAGCTTCCTCGATATCGCGCACATCGTTACTCATGCCCGAGATTCCGAGAAGACCTGACGACTTGGTAAGCTCTTTCTCGATCTGTTCCAGCGAGAGTCCGAGCTTCTTCATCACAAAAGTCACGGCCATTGCATCCAGGTCACCCACTCGGTTGTTTTGGGGTAATCCACTCTGCGGGCTGAGACCCATGCTCGTGTCGATGGCCACACCGTTCAGGATACCTGTTACCGAACTGCTTCCTCCCAGATGGCAGGAGACCACACGCAGAGGAGTATCCTCGACAGCCTGCAATTCTTCGCCTCTGTAAAGCAACTTCACTCTGCGGGCGATATCATCACGCCCCAGTAGTTCAGCCGAACGCTCAGCGATGTGTTTGTGACTCGCACCGTGAAATCCATTGCGTTTGACGCCAGCACCGAACCAACTTTGCGGCACGGCATATCGACGGCTTTCGGGCTTCGCCCATTGGTAGAATGCGGTTTCAAATAAGGCAACGAGCTGTGCCTTTGGTGTCTCCCGAGCAAACAATCGAATGCCTTCAGCGTAAGGTGGATTGTGCGCGGGTGCGAGCTCTGCACCTTGCATGAGGTCATCAATTACGGATTCGTCTGCAACCACGCATCCCGTTAACTGATGTCCTAAGACAGTCTTGAACCCCACGGCTTCGATATCGTCAACCGTCGAAATGACTTCGCTTTCGACAAGTTTTCGAAGCGCATCTTTAATGCACGATTGGTAGTCGGTTACTCTCTCGTAGCCTCCTTTGGACAAAAACTCCACAGCGTCATCTTCGACTTCAAAAAGTCGATATTTGAACGAGGTAGAACCCAAGTTGGCGACGAGAACTTTCACTGAAAAACGTACGGAAAATTATCCGATAAATGAACCGAGTTTGCCTAAATCGTCGTGCGGACGTGCGATGACTTGAACAGAGACCACGTCACCCACTTTTGCGCCTGCCTCAGCTCCGGCGTCGACAGCGGCTTTCACCGATGCGACATCACCAGTGAAGATTCCGGTCACAAGGCCACTTCCAACCTTTTCCCAACCAGTCATTTTCACGTCTGCCGCCTTGAGCGCCGCGTCACTTGCTTCAACCAGGGTGATGAGTCCCTTAGTTTCGATCATTCCTAATGCTTTGGATGCCATAACTATAAAAATTTGAGTTATTAAATTACTTCGTATTCCTAGAAACCGAATTGCTTGAGTAGGTCGGGGTGAGGACGTGCGATCACATCCGAGCCGACTAATTCTCCTACACTTGAGGCAGCCTCAGAACCCGCTTCAACTGCAGCCTTCACGCTCCCTACATCACCTTTTACAATCACGGTGAGGAAACCTCCTCCGATCTGCACTTGCTTCACTAATTCAACGCCTGCCGCTTTCGACATCGCGTCGCTCGCTTCAACGCTTCCGACGAATCCGCGGGTTTCAATCATTCCAATTGAGTCACTCATAATATGCTTTGTTGTTTAAATTCAGGTTAAAAGTTCACAGCGGGTCTCTGCATCAAGCCCACAGGCGTTGCCCTCATCGGTATCGAGGTGCACCTCAAGCTTAAATTCTGGCTTCACACGCACAAAAACCCGGTCAAAAGTCAGCCCACATTCACCGTGAACCTTAAGTTTCATAAAATCTTTGTCCTTCACACCGTAGTGAGCAGCATCCTCAGGTGACATATGCACGTGAATCGCCGCACGGATGACCCCGTTGTCCATCTTGAAATACCCATTCGGCCCCATCAGCATGCAACCCGGTGTTCCTTCGATGTCGCCAGATTGCCGAACAGGCACTTCGAACCCCAATGACCGTGCATCCGTATACGCGAGCTCCACCTGGTTGATGTCACGACAGGGACCCAAAATTCTAAGATTGGAAATCACACGACTGCGCGGACCAATCAGCGTCACCGATTCCTCTGCAGCATATTGTCCTTCCTGATACAACCACTTCATCGGCTTAAGTTGATGTCCTGCTCCAAACAACGCTTCAACCGCATCTTGGGTCAGGTGACAATGCCTCGCACTTACATTGACAAGGAGTGGATTCGGGCCCTCACTTTTCGAAGCTTTTTGCACACCCATGTGTTCGTAAAGGCTTTGCCTCACGAGCTGCTCAATAAGTGTCTTGTCAGGATGATGAAGGATCTGTCCCATTGTGTAGCGGAAAAATATGGTTTTGTTTGGTTTTAAGCGTTATATATTTGGATTTACAAGAACAATATCCATGTTTTCAAAGATTTTTCCATCTTTTCCCACATATTTTGAGGTGTTTTTGATCTTCTTTGTTGGAAAATGCTCTCAATATCCTTATAAAAACCAAAAATACTTTCACTTTTCACAAGATAATAAAGCATAAAGTTCACTTTTATCGAAAAATTCCCAAACAAACCCAACACCACAGATTTTACCCGTATTTCAAAGAATGAACGCTCCAAAGCCCAAACCAAGTAAGGAAGTCGACCTGATGATTACCTGCTTGTGTGACACATTTTACGATCAGGTTGCAGCATCAACCGTCAAAGTGCTTGAACACGTAGGGTGCACCGTCCAGGTTCCAGAAGCCCAAACTTGTTGCGGACAACCCGCCTTCAACGCCGGCGATTGGAAAGCAGCTCGCAAGGTGATCCAACATACACTCAAAGCGTTCTCAAGTGAGCGCACCGTCGTCATCCCGTCCGGATCCTGTAACCACATGGTGCAACATGGTTACCCTCTGGCGTTCGAGGAGTCAGATGATCTGGAGGATGTGATTTCCTTTGCTAAAAGATGCTGGGAGTTGGCGGATTACTTGGTAAATGGTCTGGGTGTCAAAAAATGGCCCGGAAAGTTTGACGGTAAGATTTCGTTGCATCGTTCCTGTCATACGAGAGGAAGTGATAGCTACGCATCCGCAGTTCAGTTGCTAAGTTCGATCGAAGGATTGGAATTGCTTGAGTTTGATGAATCGGAGCAATGCTGCGGATTTGGTGGAACCTTTTCGGTCGCCTACCCAAACACTTCGACATCGATGGGTAAGTTGAAGATTGAGAAACTCACTGCCGTTAAACCGAACTACATTGGAGCGACCGACATGGCATGCATGCTTCACATGGGAGGAATCGCCAGTAAAGAGGAAACACCCTTCAAGGTCATGCATATCGCACAAATTCTCGATCAAGCCCTGCAAACAAAGGAAGCGATCGCATGAAGACTTATCAACCCATTGATGCGTTCGCGCGGGACGCTGAACCGGAGGTCAAAGCCTCTGTCTACTCCACCAGCAAGGCAAAATACGACAAAAGACTCGCGTCTCTCTCCACCGGGTTTACTGCGCCGGACGATCTTCGCAAACTTGCCGGTCAAATCAAACAGCACACGATCGAACATCTTGATCAATACTTGGAGCAAGCGGTTACCAATCTCGAAAATAATGGAGCGAAGGTGCACTTCGCCTCAACTCCTGAGGATGCCAATCAAACCATTCTCGGGATCATGCAATCGATCAATGCCTCGCGCATGATCAAATCCAAGAGTATGGTTTCTGAAGAAATCCACTTGAACGCCTTCCTCGAGAAACATGGCCTCGAAAGCGTGGAGAGTGATCTGGGAGAATTCATCGTGCAGCTGGATGACGACATGCCCTCCCACATCGTCACTCCCATCATTCATAAAAACAGGAGGCAGATCGCCACGACTTTCGAAAAACATGGCCTTGGTGACTACAACGATGATCCGGAAACCATCACCAGGCGCGCTCGAAAATACCTTCGTGAAAAATACCTCGAAGCGGAGGTAGGTCTGACAGGAGCAAATTTTCTATCGGCTGAAAGCGGTCGTGTCGCCATCGTCACCAACGAAGGTAACGCCCGCTTCTCGATCAGCGCAAACCGCACTCACATCGTTCTACTAGGAATAGAGAAACTGGTTCCGCGCGACAAGGATCTGGCGCTCTACCTCAACCTCCTAGCCCGATCTGCAACTGGTCAACAGTTGACAGTCTACACTCAATTTTTGAACGCACCGAAGTCCGCTGATCAGCCAGACGGACCCGAGCAACTTCATGTGGTTTTTCTCGATAACGGAAGGAGTGAAATCCTCGGCGGCGAGTTCAAGTCGATCCTGCGTTGCATCCGTTGCGGTGCTTGTCTGAATGTCTGCCCGGTTTATCGCCAATCCAGCGGCCACGCTTACAGAGCGGTTTACCCGGGGCCGGTCGGAGCCGTGCTGAGTCCGTTGCTAAAAAGCAATTCTTACCCCGACTTCGCCGACCTCCCCAAAGCTTCCAGTCTTTGCGGAGCGTGCAACGAAGTCTGCCCGGTCGACATCCCACTTCCTGAACTACTGCTGCGTCATCGAAATAAATCCAAAATCGAACACCAAAAAAAGGCCGCCGCTGGAACTCCTCCTCTCGGAGCATGGGCCGAGCTCTGCAGTCACCCAACACTGTGGAAAACAACGCTAGCCACCGGGAAGGCGATGAATCATCTGCCCATTGACAAAATGCCTATACCTCCGATCCAAGCCTGGACTCACTCCCGCGAACTTCCGGAGTTTCGAGGAGGGAAGTTCCGCAAGTGGTTTAAACAAAGAAAATCCTAAGCGAGCAAAGTCATGTCACGTTCCAATATTTTTCAATCCATTCAACAAGCAACTCAATCCATTCCAGCCGAGGCGAAAACACCTTTGCCGGACTGGAAACCAGGTGATTTGCAATCCGCCTTCACCCCACAGGATCAAGCCGATCTCTGGGAGGTCTTTAAAGATCGGTTCATCGCGGTCAACGGTAAGGTCATCGAAGACACATCCGAGTTCCAGGACATTCTTCAGAGCGAACCCGGTTCGAAACTCTATGTCGACCCCTTGGTCTTTCAAAGTATTCAGCCTCTGGCAGAAGGAATGAATCTGGAGATCTGCCAAACCTTTGATGTAGATCATGTCGACGACTATCCGATCTCGGTCACTTTGGCCGCAGGCATCATCGCCGAAACGGGTACTGTCATTATTAAAGAGAACCAAACCTCCAGTCGCCTCTCTGCCCTCGCCCCCTGGACCCACATCACCCTCGTCGATAAACGAACAACCGTTTATGCCACTTTGCTGGACGCAATCTCCGATTTAGCCGACGACCCCTATGTTGTCTTCATCACTGGCCCTTCCAAAACCGCCGACGTCGAAGGCATCCTCATCGAAGGTGTCCACGGCCCCGGCGAACAGATTTGTCTGAGGATTTAGATAAACGGAAGGTGTAAAAAGAAGTCCTATTCTTTCTTAATTATTTCTACCTCTTCTCTGATCGATTCGAGCGTCGCATCCCAATCAATGTAACCTGCACGGGATAACAATTGAGGTGCGTATTGCTGTTTCGCGGAGTCACCATAGGCAGCCCAGGCATCGACGGATTGCTCAAGGAAATCAACCGCATGCGCATGAGCTTCAGTCTTATTTCTGTCCGCACGGTAAATCGCCAATTCGGCGGCAGCCCGAATCTTCAGGGCATAGTATCGAGCTAGATTCGCCATGATCTCAAAATCTAGGAGCGTTGAACGGGAGTCCGGTGATAAATCTCCAGCTTTTGACCGGAGACTGTTTGCGCCTCCCACAGCTTCCTCCGCCAAAGCTTCAAGAGTGTCGGCTACTTCGTGTGGGGTCGTACCCTCGAAGTGTTGATCGTTGATGACAGAATCCGCATATTCCTGAACGGAGAGAAAACCGGAACCACGCAGTGGTGGATGGGCGAAGAAACTATCGTCCAGCCCCAAATAGCCATTTTTGGAACACATGCCTTCAAATGCGAACTGTGCATCGTTTACTCGAAAGAAGAACCGATCCACCCACGAAACAATCTTCGAACTGGCCGACCAAGTGTCATACAACAGCGAGGTATCTAACTCTGGATGCTTTTGGGCCAAACGATTCTCAAAATAGTCACGTCCTAAAGTCAGGTCATAACCAAGTCGCCCCCATTGCATGAACCGATACCAGTGTTTGTCCACTTCCCACTGATCCTGAAGCTCAGGAGTAGTATAGTTAAAGGCCTTGCCCCAAACGTAACTGTCTGCACCCATGTAGAAACCTGCTTCGTGTCGCATGACATCGCGCGGAACATTCGCGAGGAACTCTCTTACATAATCCGGATTGCCCCAACGAAGCATGAAAAGATCATCGTTACGGAGGTTAAGCCAACAAGGGATCCCGGTTTCCTCGAGTAGCTCACGATACTCGAAGTCGAGGTAAGGTGAGGTGGTATTCGAGAACAACCGGGCTCTCGCGTATTTGTGCCCTGTATTGAAGGGAACATTGTATTCCGCAAAGCTCTCAGCACTTTTACTCAAATCTGCCCAAAGCCTTCTGAAGATGAAGCGCAGTTCTCTTTCGGAATCATCCTTCAACACGTCCAGAACTCCCATTCCGTAAGTCTGGTAAAGCCATTCTTCGATGCCGATCTTCCACTTTTTCTTTCGATTTACGTTTTCTCCGGCGGCAACACCGATGCCATCGATTTGCGGATAGGTTTTCAGAAACTGCTCAATACAGTAACGCTGGTAGGCAATCATCTCGGGATTGTCCTGCTCACGCGTAATTCCGTACTTTCCATGAGCATTCCAGTTAAAAATATTCCAATGGAAAAAGTAGATTTCGATACCAAGAGATTCCGCGTAATCGAAGACCTTCGTCCAATAGGCGATCTTTTCGTCCAAGGTAATTTCCAGGATGATCTCGTGGTTCTGAGGGTCAAAAAGATTGTAATCGTTAAAATGCCTGTTTGTTGAGGGATCGAGAGGGATGTTGATTTTGCCAACATTGTCAAAGTTCACGTCCGGATACTTGGGTAACTTCACGATTCCCGGGTAAGGATTGGTCGTCCAGAGCGTGAGCACATTGTAGCGATTACGCGCCATCATATTGATGTAGTTCTTCCAAAACGCAAAGTCCCACATCGTTGCAACGTTTTCCTGAGCTGCGTCTCCCGTGTCATCATAGCTTGGTGTGCGCCCATCAAATGGGATGTTAAACTTCAACCCTCGGCGGAAAATGTAAGGCTTACGTGCGTAGTCTGCGATATCCTCCAGCTTCTCTCCGAAAGATACTTTTTCAGCGATCTCAATTGCCGCGTACATCGCACCCACCGAGTCACCTGCCGTCACTCGCATTCCACGTTCGCCCTCTTGCTCGATACGGTAGGATTGGGGTCCCATACCCGGTCCAAACTCCCTAAAACGGACCGTGTAATCTCCGGATCGATCGGTTATTGAGTATCCAGCCTTTTTCAGTTTGGCCTCGAGTTCACCGACACCAAACGCGACAGCCGAGTCATTTGCATCGTAAACAATTTGAACGGAAGAGGCACCTGAAGCACCTGCGACCCAAAAACACACCAGTAAAACAAGAATGTAGGATTTCATGGGGGTAAACGGGGTTAACTGAACAATGCTAGATATACGAAACCCACCTGGATGTCTATACACTATTAATTCTTCAAAAAGCTATGTTGGTGAGCGCTTTCAAAACTAGCCTGCAGGATCCGCTCCGCATCATCCCTCAACTCGATGCCGACAAGTTCATACTCACTTTTAAGATTCGTATGGATGAGGTAAGGATTGTCAGTATTGATGCAAAAAGGAATATCCTCTTTCGCTAATTCCATGGTCAAGGACGCCATCGCACGATAGTCAGGAAGGGTCCGAGTGACGATGTTGACTGTCGGGCAAAGCTCGAGACAAATCTGGTATTCCCTCAGTTGAGAAACCAGCTTCTCTTTCAAAGTTGCTCTCGCCTCTCTTATCTGTATTCCGTGTCCGATGCGATCGGGTTTGATCTCTTGGATCACGTTCAACATCCCCTCGGGGCCCGAATCTGGACTCTCACCAATGTGGTAGGTTAAGCGGAGGCCTGCTTTATTTGCTTTGGAAAACATCTGAGCGGTCTCCCTGAGCCAATCTGCATCGTTTTCATTCACGCCAGACTCCGGACCAGCCATATCGACACCCACAACGCCA
>JAKSBQ010000241.1 GCA_022361075.1 Opitutales bacterium
TCTCCACGCCATCGATCTTGATCGAGCCCTGCTCCGGATGAATCAGTCCCAGGATGCACTTCAGCAGCACCGACTTGCCGCTGCCCGAGCCGCCGATGATCACCACGGACTCGCCGGGCATGATGGTGAGATTGATACCCTGCAGCACTCGGTTTCTGCCGAAGGACTTGTGCAGGTTTTTGATCTCGATTTTTGGTGTGCTGGGCTTGTTCATCGGGAGAAGAAGATCTCCGTAATGAAGTAGTTGCTGCAGAAGATGAGGATGGAGGCCGAGACCACCGCATTGATGGCGGCGGCGCCGACACCCTGCGCGCCGCCGCGCGAATGGTAGCCGTGATAGCAGCCCATCAGGGTGATGATGAAGCCGAAGACCGCGGCCTTGACCAAACCTGACAGGACGTCCTGAAACTGCACGAAGTCGACGGTGTTGGCGATGTAGGTCGTCGGATTGAAGCCAAGCTTGTAGATGCTGACCAGATAGCCGCCGAAGACCCCAACCGACATGGCGACGAGGGCGAGTATCGGCAGCATAGTCAGTCCGGCGATGAGCCTCGGCGCGATGAGGTACTTGAAGGGATTGGTCGCCAGAGTGGTCAGCGCGTCGATCTGCTCGGTCACCCGCATGGTGCCGATCTCCGCCGCCATGGCCGCGCCGATGCGGCCTGCCACCATCAAACCGCCCAGGACCGGGCCCAGCTCGCGGGTGATGGACACTACGACGACGCTGGGAATGGCGCTTTCTGCGGAAAAGCGTGCGAAGCCGGTATAGCTCTGCAGCGCCAGGACCATGCCGGTGAAGATGGCGGTCAGGCCAACCACGGGAAGCGAGTAGTAGCCGACCTCCAGCATTTGGCGGCCGATCAGTCGAGAATAGAACGGTGGCCGGACGCAGTGGGAGAGGGACACCGCCGTAAAGAGCGCGATGCGGCCCGTCGCCCCCAGGAAGTTCAAAAACGTGCGCCCGAGGGCCTGAAGCAGCGAGAGCAAGGTCACGCCTCTTTGTAAATCCTGTGAAAGCGCCCGCCCAGCGAAGTCAGAACCTCGTAGGCAATGGTCCCGGCCTTCTCGGCGATGTCGTCGACCGTCTCCCGATCGCCGATCAGATCGACCAATGCACCGGGCATGCTTATGTCCGCTGGCAACCCGCTCACGTCAAGGGTGATCAAGTCCATCGATATACGCCCGACGATCGGGACGCAGTAATCCGCCAGCCAGAGCCGGCCGATGTTCGAAAGATATCGCGAATAGCCGTCGGCGTAACCCGTTGCAACGGTCGCGATTCGGGTTGGCTGTGTCGCCGTGAAGGTCGCGCCGTAGCCGACGCTTTCCCCGCGGGCAATGTCCCGCACCTGCAGAATACGGCTGCGTAGGCGTATGCAGGAAGCCATGGGATTTTCACAGCCTGGCGTGGGGTTTCCCCCATAAAGCGCGACGCCCGGACGTGCCATGTCGAAGTGATACTCCGGTCCCAGAAAGATCCCCGAGGAATTGGCGAAGCTGCGCCGCATCTGAGGAAAACGGCGGCAGAAATCGGAAAAGGCCTGCCGTTGCCGGCTGTTGAGGGGATGCTCTTGCTCCTCGGCGCAGGCCAGATGCGACATCAGGAA
>JAKSBQ010000172.1 GCA_022361075.1 Opitutales bacterium
CGCACGGACCGACAGCCAAACACGCATCACCCAAAAGGCGAAGGTATACTCAAGGGGGAATCCTCCCTCATTTTCATTGTTAAACATTCTCAACAACTCCATTCTTAAATTTCGGAAAACTCCGTCCACTTCTGATCCGATTTCGAGGAACGCAACACCGCGTCGATAAAAGCCATCCCGTGAGCTCCATCATCCACATTCGGGAAATCGTAATCGCCACCAAGCTTACCCTCGACTTCATCTGCTATCGCCTTAGCCGCATTTACATACACATTCGCAAAAGCTTCAATGAAGGCTTCCTGATGTCCGAAAGGCGTGCGCGAATTGTTTTGGGCGACTTCAGTTAGATAACTGTTACCCCTGCGGTAAATTTGGTGCGGCTCATCCGCAGCCTTCACGATCAGTTCATTGGGATGTTCCTGGAACCACTGAATCGAACCTTTGGTTCCCCACACACGAATATTTAGATTATTCTCATCGCCACTCGATATTTGAGAAGCAAAGAGCACACCTTTCGCCCCACCCTTGAAACGCAAAAGCACACTTCCGTCATCGTCTAACTGTGCCCCCGGAATAAACGCTGAAACATCTGAGCAAAGCGCTTCGATTTCAAGGCCGGTCATGTATCGCAGTAAATTCTCAGCGTGAATCCCAATATCTGCGATACAGTTCGATTGTCCTGCGATTTCAGGATTGGTCCTCCAGGAGTTGATGGCTCCTTCTTCTTGTTTTTCCACACTTCCAACCGCATATCCCTGAGGATACTCCACTACGACTTTGAGAATACGTCCGAGCTTACCCGAACGAATCATCTCTCGGGCCTCTTTTACCATCGGATAACCGGTATAGTTGTGAGTGAGAGCAAACACTTTACCAGAGCTTTTGACCACCTCCTTCAGCCGTTTAGCCTCCTCAAGGTTGAAGGTCATGGGCTTGTCACAGATGACATTGATACCAGCTTCAAGAAAAGTTTTCGCGATCGCGAAGTGTGTGTTGTTCCGGGTTACGATCGAAACAAAATCAATCCGATCTCCCACCGGAAGCTGAGACTCTTTCTCAACCATTTCCTCATACGACGAATAAACACGGCTTGAATCCAGGAACAAGTCTTCTCCCGACAGTTTGGATTTTTCCGGATCAGAGGAAAAACAACCTGCGACCAACTCGATCTTACCATCGAGATTCGCAGCCATCCGGTGGACTCCTCCGATGAAAGCACCTCTGCCTCCACCAACCATTCCCATTTTCAATTTTCTATTCATCTTAATCTTTAGTTAATTCTTACCGGTTCACTTTTTGCTGCAGATTCATAAGCAGCGTCGATCAGCTTCATCAAAACCAAGGCTTCTTCGGGTGTATTCAGAGGTTTTGCCTCACCTTTGATCGTTTCCACAAAATTAGCTGCAGATAGAGTTCGACCCATCTCAATATCAGGGTCTGCAACAAAGCATTCATTCGAGCGGATCCCATCCACCTGAGTATAAAGTTCGGCTTCATCAAAAGAAGTATCATCAATTCCGTCTTCCTCAAAAAGTCGCCGCACCATTCCTCCAGCCTTTTTACCCTGAAAAGTCACGGAAACTTCCTCACGCTTCACAAGTTCAGCCCACGAAATCTGGAAACTCAAGGCCTGACCGGTTTCGAAAGTGATGAAGCCATGCGAAGCGCTTTCCACATCGTTCACCGCGTCTTTCACATCAGGTAGTCCCCACGGGCCCTTAAACGACTTGTCCTGGATAAAGTCATCGAAAGTGCACGCAGAGACGTATTTGGGCTTCGGATAACCCATGAAATACAGAGACAAGTCCAACATGTGGAGCAGGTCGATCAACGGACCTCCTCCCGACAGTTTTTTTTGAGTAAACCAACCCCCAAAACCCGGAATTCCTTTGCGTCGAATCCATTTCGCCTGAGCCGAATTGATCAGTCCAACATCACCCGCATCGATTTTGCTTTTCAACAACTGGCACAACGGCCTCGCACGGTTATTGAAGTTAAACATCAAGGTCTTTCCGCTTTGATTTGCGGCCTCAATCATGCCCTCTACTTCCCTGGCATTTAAGGCAGGCGGTTTTTCACAAAACACGTGTTTTCCTGCCTTCAGGCATTGAATCGAAAGATCCGCATGAAACTTGTTCGGTACGATCACGCTTACCGCATCCAAACCCTCATCTGAGAGAAGTTCTTCGACACTTCCAAACGCCGAAGGGATGCCGTAATTGGCAGCCGCTGCCTGAGCAGCATCCAACCGAACATCAGCGATGGCCTGAACACTCGCACCCGCCTGTTTGAAGCCGTTCAGATGATAATCCAGCATGCCGCCAGCACCGATAATCCCTATTTTCATAATTCTAACTCAGACTCTGTTCCAGCACTAAGACCAAAGGAAGTCACCTGCTTCCCAACCTTTTCGGACAGGATCTTTGATGTATTGGTTCAATTCCGGTCGATTCGTAATCTTCATATTCTCCTCATCATACTCGATTTTACCACCGAAACGTTGAGCAAGCACACCCACCAAAGACATTTCTGTAAGCTTCGCACCATATGCGAAGTCCGAGCCTACCTTAGGGAGGTCACCCTTAATCACATCGATCCATTCCTGACGATGTCCCCCCTTGATCCGCGGAATCGTCTTTGCCGGAACATTCTTGCGGAAATCAGCCCAGTCCTCCGCAGGGATCAACCTTGGTGAGTCGGGTCGACCTCCTGTCATCAAAGTTGCTTTAGAACCGATCATGATCATTCCGTTTGCTTCCAGTGTTTCAATACCCCACTCCGGTCGAATCGCAGGCTGAAGCCCTCCATCGTGCCAGGTCAAGGTGACAGGAGCTCGGCCATTCTTCTCAGCGAATTCAAACTTCACGATGGATTTATCAGGCGCATATCGAGTCGGAAACATCGTTTCGTGCTGCAAAAGCTCAGTCGAAACCGGAGCACCAAGATCCAAAGCCCAATTTGGAGCATCCAACGTGTGGCATGCCCAGTCACCTAACTCAGCACATCCGTATTCGAAATACCCTCTCCAACGTAAAGGCACCATATCCGGGTGATAAGGGGTACCGTTTACTACCGGTCCCTGCCAGAGATCCCAATCCAAGGTGTCCGGAACCGGGGCTGTTGGGAAAGGATATGAAGGTGGACGTTTGAAATATTTTCCATCAATTGTCGGACCATCAAACCAAGCCAGCACTTCCTTTACTTCACCTAAAACTCCGGCATCATACCATTCTTTCACGTATCGGATACCTTCAGTCGCGTGGCCTTGGTTACCCATGATCGTAACTACGTTGTAGTATTCTGCCGCCTTTACCAAAGTCCTCGCCTGCCAAATGTTGCGGACAAGTGGTTTTTCGGTAAACACGTGAATTCCACGCTCCATAGCCGCCATGGTCGCAACAAAGTGAGTATGGTCAGGAGTGGTGACCACCACCGCGTCGATCTCCTTGTCCATCTTGTCCAGCATGACCCGGAAATCTTTGAATCTCGGAACATCCGGGTATTTTAGGTAGGTTTCTTCAGCACGCGCGTCGTCGACG
Organism: Opitutales bacterium; assembly: GCA_022361075.1. Lineage (GTDB taxonomy): Bacteria > Verrucomicrobiota > Verrucomicrobiia > Opitutales > JAFGAQ01 > JAKSBQ01. Next base: position 3,540 of record JAKSBQ010000172.1, read on the forward strand.
TCACACAAAGCCACGAGGTTTTCCTTCGCTGCAAAAAAATCAACATGCTCCTTGGCCTTCCCTCCTGCTCCGATGAACGCGACGTTCATCTTACTATTCGGAGATACATAACGCACCTTCGGTTTACGACTCGATGGCAAGGTCGCACAGGAACTTAAAGCCACCAAACTTCCGGCAGCAACGGATTGTTTTACGAAGGATCTCCTCGTGATTGTGTTCATATACTCAAGTGAGTTGGGGGTTATTTCTCGAGCGAGTCTCCCAATTTAGATTTGGGATCCAACACTCTTAGTAATGTGAAAATAATTAGCAGCGCCACAGGCAAAATTGCCACAGCTTCAAGCGCACTCAGACCAGCAGCATTCTGCACCTGAGCCCAGACCTCCGCAAGTTGAGAACCCGGCTCTGCAGCTGACAGAGTTTCCACTGTCTGACCTTCAGGCAAGTTGGATGCGATGCCGTTGTCATAGAATTTGCCAATGGTAGGGAGAACGAAACTCACCGAAAGCATTCCTGCGCCTCCCATAATAGCGAGTCCAAGCGCCCCCGTTGATGGGAATCGTTCACTCACGTAACCCAACATCGTTGGCCAGAAGAAACATACGCCGATAGCGAACACAGTGGCAGAAGCGAAAATGATCATACCCGTGCTGTGACTCATCAGATATAAACCTATTCCACTGAAAACAGCGCTAGCGATCAACATTCCTATGGGAGACAGACGATGTACAAAAGCCCCCGCAAACTGACGTCCTACAGCCATTAATCCAAAAATGTAGGCAACAACCAGTATTCCACTAATATCGGTGCTGCTAAAAATAATTGGCAGCCAATTTGTTGTAGCCAACTCAGTAGCGGCTGTCATCAGCATACACAAAACCATCAATATAAATAAGGGGTTCAGGCAGCTCTTGAACATCGCCGCGGTAGAAATACCAGCTTCCACTCTTTCTGTCTTAGGGAAACTCATTCTTAAGAAATACCAGCCGTAAATTGCAGATGGAATGAGCATCACAGCAAATTGATAGCGCCAACCGAAACCGACCTTCCCGAGGAAAAATGCCAAAAGAGAACCGATCACAATCCCTCCAGGGAACCATACGTGGAAGTTGTTAAGTTTTGTAGTTTTATCTTTAGGATAGAGAGTTGCGATTAATGGGTTACATGCGGCTTCCACCGAACCATTCGCAATGCCAAAAAGTAGAGTTCCCAAGTAGAGACTCCAGAAATCCCACGCAAAAACGGTCAATAGAATCGAGGCAACGTGCCCAAAAAAAGCAATAAGTGAGATGGTTTTCAATCCAAGGATGTCACACAACGGACCTCCAAAAATCATAGCCAAGGTAAAGCCCCAGAATGCGGTGCCAGTTACCCAACCAACCGATTCGTTTGAGAGATTAAACTCCTCGGTCCAGAAGCCCATGGCTTCCCCGCGCAAGGCGAAGCTCATGGCCGTTACGATTAATGCCATACAACTGGCAAAGAAGAACTGTGATGGGGTGTTTTTCATACGATTGCTGATAATGTGTGATAGAGATAGTTTGGTAAATTAGGCGACATCTGTGATCTCCGGGGGGTAATTATAGATCACAAATGCCGCACCCTAAGACGCGAGTTACTCAGAAAATGCCGCATCAAATGCAGCGGTTTCATTTCGCGGAAAGTCAATCTGGCGAACGTATTCGCAACTCTCGGTGGCACCATGCACGCGATCCATTCGACCGTCTTCCCATTCAACCGATAGTGGTCCTTGGTAGCCAATGTCGTTCAGCGCAACAATGATGTCTTCAAAAGCGATGTCACCCCGCCCTACCGAACGGAAATCCCAATAACGACGTGCGTCTCCGAAATCGGTGTGACCACCAAATACTCCAACGCTTCCGTCTCCGTGATCCCACCAAACGTCTTTCATGTGCACGTGGTAGATTCGATCTGCAAACTGTCGGATAAACTTCACATAATCGACTCCCTGATAGCCTAAGTGAGATGGATCGTAGTTAAAACCAAATCGGGGGTGACCATTGAGAGACTCAACCGCACGTTGGGCCGAAGCGATATCAAACGCGATTTCAGTGGGATGAACTTCAAGGCCAAAATCCACGTTCACCTCATCGAAAGCATCCAGGATTGGAGTCCAGCGATTTGAGAAATCCTTAAAACCTTTGTTCAGGAAATCCTGAGAAGTTGGAGGGAAAGCATAAAGTGCGTGCCAGATGGACGAACCGGTAAACCCGTTGACAACCGCTCTCCCGTAAGCCCGGTGCGAATCTGTAAAACGATCTCCTGCCGCATCTAGAAACTTCCTCAACGCTCGTGCAGAATCTTTCATTTCTTCTGCAGCACGCTGTCTTACGCCTTCAGCATCGCCATCTCCCCAAACGTGTTCGGGCAAAATTGCTTGGTGGCGTTCATCGATCAAATCACACACTGCCTGACCGGCAAGGTGATTAGAAATCGAATAACAGGTGAGATCGTTCTCATCCAACAAATTCCAGATCTGCTCCACATAATCAGGCTCAGCAAGGGCTTTCTGGACTTCGAAATGATCGCCCCAACAGGCGAGTTCGACTCCGTCATAACCCATGGATTTCACTTTAGGCAGTAGGTCTTTTAGGGGAATATCAGCCCACTGTCCGGTAAAAAGGGTAACTTTTCTACTCACAAACTCAGATTATCAGATTATTCGAAAATTGCAATGGCCAGATTTATCGAGTATTGTGCAGAAATCGTCATTTTTGCAATTTCAGCAATTTATATACTTTTTGACCAGGACTCATGAAAAGCACCTTTAGCAGCTCGAATTCAGAGGCAAAATTACCCCCATTTTGCCGTGAGGAGTTTCTATCTAACATGCAGCACGGGCCACCGAACACCGATCTTTGGGACATGCTCGCTGACGTAACTTTCTGGGTAAAAGACCATTGCGGAAGATTTGTTTGGATTAATGACACGTTTGCCAAACAAGCTCAAATGAACCGAGAGCAAGTGATCGGAAAGAGGGACATCGACTGTTTTCCGGGAGAATTGGCTAACATATACATGCATGATGACGCCGAAATTATTGCGGGTGGGCCGCCAATTAAAAATAAGCCCGAATTGGTCATCTCACTCGATGGAGGGATCGAATGGAGGCAAACCAGCAAATTCCCGGTAAGAAATAAAAAAGGAGAAGTCTTTGGGACCACAGGAATTTCGCGGCAAATGGCAGAGAACATCCCACTTCCTCCTGAGTACGCTACAATCGCTAAAATCATTACGTTCGCGCAAAAGAACCTGGCCAACAAAGTGATGGTGAAAGACTTGGCAGAACGTATGCACATTTCGATTTCCACCCTTGAGCGTTACATCCATGCTCATTTTGGTATCACACCCAATGCATTGCTGCGCAAAATCAAGTTCAACCGTGCCGTTTATCTCTTGTCTACTTCAACATTGAATATTGGAGAAATTGCTGCGGAATGTGGATATGAGAGTGAATCTTCGTTCTCCCGCGCATTTCGTCATCGCACGAACAAAACACCTGGCGAGTATAGACAAGAGCAGAGGTAGCGCCGAGAAAACACCCCAGGCATTTGTGAAATACTTGTCATAATCACAAAACGGCTAAATTCGTTTTTCGAGAAGCCGATATTGGGTGGCATGACAAAGCCACATCACACAACACACACCCACGATATTGAATCTGAAACCGAATCGAGCCTAAGCACACTCATGTGGCTCTTTATCGCACTTCTTGCTGGTTACGTCACTTTAAGAATAATTGCGATGTAAGAGGTTCTCAGATCTCTCTTTCAAGATAATCCACAATTGCCTGATACCAGGTTGTGGCCATCACCGCTTCCCCCTCTTCGTTCGGGTGAACAGCATCAAAGGTGTATCGCAAAGCATCAAAACCGCGGTATTGATCGACCAAGAAAACAGGAGATTTTTCAGTATTCCATTTCCCGATCGCTTCCTCAATTCCTTCATTAAGATCCTGAATAGCAACATTATAGCGAAGGTCACCTGTAGGTATGATCTTTGCGATGAAAATGACCACTTTTCCATTATCTCTCCTCAAAGTTTGGATCACAGCCTCTAATTCGTCTATCGAGCTTTCAGTGGACTGCCCCTGAAAGGTGTCGTTGCTCCCGAGATGGATAAGCACTAAATCCGGAGTGTAGGACTTTAGCCATTCGGACAATTTTCCACTACCACTGCAGTCCTCTTTGTCTCTTCCGTTCAGGATCTCGTCGATTCGCCACCCCCAGTGACCTTCATGATCGGTGTCAAAATCATCATGCAAATGGTTCGAACAAGGATAAACTTCTGACATGGAACCCACCATATCCACGAGATACCGCGAATGAACCAACTTCGAGTGTAACTCCCTTCTCCAGGAATCGTATCCAGTCTTGCCGTGGGTGATCGAGTCACCCAAAGCGAGGACTTTTAGAGGTTTTGATCCGTGATAACGCTCCCCTTTTTCACGTTCAAGTTTTTCAAGCCGTTGCATATTGAAATAAAAAGCGACTCCCACAACGGCTCCAATGAGAACTAACAACACGAATTTCTTCCAGGGCTTTGTAGTTCCACTACTTTTAGGGAACGAGTAACGCTGGTTCAGATCTGGCCGAGTACGTTTCTTGAATAGGTGCCGCTTCACGCTTTAGAGGATGATGGATTAATGATATTTTTCAAAAAAGAAGCTCGATGATGCTCAGTTGGGCCGAATTCATGGATCGCATCACGATGTTTGTGAGTCCCGTATCCCTTATTAGAATCCCAACCATACTGCGGATACTTCTGATGAAGCTCATTCATAAGTTCGTCTCTCGCCACCTTCGCAATGATCGAGGCCAGGGCGACGCAAAAATGCTTACCATCACCTTTCACAACCGCTCGATGCGAGAAATTGAGTTTCTTCATGGGCCGACCGTCTACAACTATCTCCACCCTTCTGCAATCAGCCTTCGGCATACCGCCAAACAAAGTCTCTTGGAGCCGTACGATTTCAATGTCCTCTTCTTCGGATAGTTTCCCCAACAATTCTTCGAGCGAGCGATTCATTGCAAGAGCAGTTGCGTTAAGGATGTTGTGAGCTTCAATTTCCTGAATCGATGCAACACCAACAGCAAATCCTAAGCCTCCCTCAGAATCGAGTAATGCGCGCCTAACGCTTTTTACGACCACCCTCCGATCAGATTCAGAAAGCTTTTTGGAGTCATTTACTTTTTGAACCCAACCACAATTACGAATGGACCTCAACCAACATTCGTTGACAAAAACAGAGGCTGCATAGACTGGCCCAGCCAAAGGCCCCCTACCCACCTCATCAACACCAATCAAGCCTTCAAGACCTTCTTCCAGGCTTCTCAGATCGGCAAGCAGTATGTTTTCGTCCTCATTCACGCCAAATATTTGCAAAATTCATCATGAGCTTTGTGCTTGCTGTTTTCCAAACTCAAATTCCATATAGATTGTATTTATGAAATCCAAAAGTCTAATTCTCACTCTCATCCTGGCAGCATTCTTTATCATCGGGTGCACCGAGGACTCTACTCAGGTTGAAACCACCGTTTCAACTGACCAACCTAAACAAGAAACTCCAGTTTCTGAAGTTGCACCTGTTGAGCCAGGTTCGGAAGCGGAAACTCTGGGATTTATAGGCACCTACCTCGCCTTCAACTCTGGCTTCGTGGATTTCGGATTTAGCGACGAAGAAATTGCTGCGGTAATGGCAGGTTTCCAGAAGGCTCTCGAAGAAAAACCAACTCAGCAGCAGATCGCTGAAATGATGCCTCGAATCAGAGAATACATGACCCAAAAAAGAGACGCGCAGATCGCCAAAGACAAAATGAAAAATAAGAAGGAAGCGGTAGTCTTTGTAGCCAAATTGAAAGGAGATCCAGAAGTAAAGTTCACTGAATCCGGTCTCGGCTACAAGATTATCAATCCTGGTTCTGCTGATGAAAAACCAACGATGGACGATTCCGTTTCTGTGAATTACAGAGGAACTTTGATAGATGGAACTGAATTTGACGCTTCCATGGACCCAGAAAATCCTGTCACTTTCCCGCTCAATGGAGTCATTCCCGGATTTTCCGAAGGTCTCCAACTCATTGGTAAAGGCGGTGAAATCGAACTGTATATCCCGAGTGAACTCGGTTACGGCGACAACCCACGCCCGGGTTCACCCATAGGAGCAGGTGCATTGCTTGTGTTCGAACTCACCATTAGAGATATTCAGAAAAAGGAGCTTCCTAAACCTGAAGTCCCGGAGAACGCTCCGCCTCCACCACCGATTCCAACAGAGGAATAATCGAGTCTTCTATTTCCTGAAAAAGCTTGTGCCACAAAATGGCCAAGCTTTTATTTTTGTACCAAATTTGACCCCACTTTAGAGCTCTCAATAGTATCCTTCTTAAACCACCATGAAACGCTCCGGTCTATCTGCGACAACTTCCTTTATCTTCAAAGACTTAAAACTCCTAACCATCGTTTTTGTAGCGCTGTTTTTTATGGTAACCACCTATATTGGATTGAAGGAGTATTTCACTTTACTTCCAATCTTCGACACTATCGCCGTGCTCAGTTCACTGGATGAAACCTATCCTATCAGCGCTTGGGATTATCTCCTCCAAGACCACAATGAACATCGCGTAGTACTCACAAAGGCGGCGATTCTGATCGATTTCCACTTATTTGGTGGGCTCAAAATATTTTCGCAAACCCTTATCTTCCTCGCCAATGGTTTGGCCCTTTTTCTGATTTTGCGTTTCTATTGGAAGACCACAGAACCAAGCAGAGTAATTTTTACTTCTTCACTTGTAGCAATTTTCCTGAGCCTCATTCAACTGAGAAACTTTGACAGCGTCTTTCAGCTTCAGTTCTTCTTGGTGAATTTACTAACGATATCGTCGTTCTGCCTGTTTCTGAAATACCTCCAAATTAGGGAGGAGCAGACACGTCAAGCGCTCGTCTACTTACTCGTCGCGATTGGAGTTGCATGTATCACCGCATTCAACATGGCAAATGGCCTCATTACACCGTTTATCCTGGCAACTACTTTACTATTGCTCCGTCGGTTTGCGCATTTCTCGTTCGCCTTCCTCGCAGCAGTATTTACTTGCATCGTGTATTTCACAAATTACCGGGTAAGAAATCACGTGGGTGCTTCAGACCTCGACCTGGATTTACTGCTTCAAATTGCCCTTTACATCCTCCATTTCGTTGGTAATCCGTTCCACCTGACTCTACCCAATAACCTCTCAGTCATCACAATTTCAAGCATTGGATTGGCTACCGCTGCTTATTTCTTCGTAGCCACCTTTTTTTGCAAATCCAATCAAACCCCTCAAAGGATTTTCTCGTTGATGCTTATCACTTTTGCGATTCTGAGTGCAGCCACTGCAGCGGCGGGTCGCGTAGACCAGGGATATTTGCAAGCACTGACAAGCCGTTATGCATCAACAGGTATCATATTTTGGGCAGGATTAATCGGTTTGCTTTTTTCCGAGCGTTCTGACCAACGCGCAAGCAGCTACTTTAAAGTCTACAGGCTGTTTGTAGGATGCCTAATTTTGGTGGCAGCCACCGCTCGGCAAATTCTTGTTCTCCCCTATTGCATTGAACAAGGAGAATTAAGGAACATAGGATTAGCATCTCTTCAGGCAGGCTTTGTGGACCCGCACACCATAGGCAAAGGCTCCCACCTTTATCCCGAACACGCGATAAGAATCCTGAAAGAAAAAAAACTAGCGATGTTTAATCCTTTGATTAGAGCTCCGTTTGAAAAATCTTACGACCTTTCAAACCTCGGACCTGATCTTCCTGAACTCAATCTCCTTTGCGCTGAGACTTATCACATCGAAGACAAAGGGAACGAGGGCACTATTCTTTATCTGAGCTCTTCAAACCAAGCATTTTCACCCCAACAAATCATCATCGTAAATGATGAAGGAACCGTAACCGGAGTGGGTTCGATTATTAGAAACAAGAAACATATACCCGATTACCTCAAACCCGGAACGCAAAGCTATGTTTGGGTGGTGTTTTTTCAAGAAAGCCTGCTCGATCTCAAAACCCAAACTATTCTATCATCGAAATCTTCTTCACTTGTAAATGAAGGCTACTCAATCAACTTCGACCAACTAATTGGATATCGAATACTCCCGGAGTTAGAGATTGGTGAAGTCGTCCAGGCGGATGGGGTTCAAATTTCGACTGAAGGATCTTGTTTTGAAAACGGTTTTTTTCAGAACCTGGGAATCCAAAATCCTGAAACCCACATCATTGGGACATGGGATCCAATCCTAGGTGATAAAAATTTAGGAAAAATCTCATTTACCTTGAATAATCAGAACACTTCCTCCGAGATTCGACCCATCTTGCTTCCTGTCCTGTTTGCCCCGGAAAAATCGCAATCCCACATTAAGCTTGTGGATTCGACTAACTCCTCAGAACTCAATCTCATCATTAATGATCTGCCTTCCCACGAATGGTGTTACCTCAACCTCAGCCGTCTTGCCCGAGCACCTTTTACCGTGATCATTGAGGATACCGGTTCCGATTGGGGTCAATGGCTTGCCGCTGGATCCCCGGTGTTTTTGGCCGATGAGGAAAATTAAACCGCACTTCGAACGCCAAAAGTTTCAATTAGCAGATCGCGGTAAATTTCAACGTCAGAAATAAAATGAGATAACATGTCTTCCATACGAGCCATGAAACCTCTCAAAGCACAACTAGCTGCCAACCAATCCTCTTTAGATTGAAAGCGTTGTTCATTTGTGAACTTCAAAGACTCGACCCAGGCAACTGGTTCAGAGTCATTTCCAGTTAACATTAGTAACCCAATACAATCATCTTGTTCTTTCACCATTTTCAAAGACAAACCAGACATTTTGACGTAGTGAAATCCCTCTTCGTCCGAGATTTTCGTACTAATACTTGGTACCGACCAAGACTCTTCCTCAACGTACAGCAAATTTGCTCCTTCAACGCCTGACTGGCGCGCAATGTCGATCATTTGCTCAAGCAAAACATCAATCTGCCCAGCCCAATAAATCCGACGTTGTGGGTTCTCTTCTTCCAATAACGCCTCTGTCTGCAAATGATTTAGACTACAGAGATGTATGATGCTCTTTGCAGCGGCGACAGCGCTCCCGAGGATAGTCTCCATCTGGACTAGACACACTTCCCCATTCAAGTCATCGCGTTGGATTCTCTGTTGCGCTTCCGTGGAAACCGAAAGCTGAGGCAACACACTGTAAGTCCAACCACTGGAGCGAGAGTCTAACGAAAGCTCTCTGGCTGCTGTCGGTAGAGAATTCATCAGTTCAGGGAATCGGTTTAACCCAGTAATCTCAAAACCGACTGACGAGCTTGGGATGCAAGTGAAAGTGAACTTACTCCGAGCTGCTGTGAAGTCTGGAGCGCCAACAAATTAGCTCCCTCTTCGTTTAAATCCGCGATTGTCAACTTGTCCGCACCCGTCTCAAATTCGTTAATGATATTCTTAGTGAACTCTTCACGTAAGGTTATCACATTGAGTTGATTCGCCAGTTGCGAGGATTGTACCTGAAGTTGATCGTCAAACAGTTCGATTTGCGAAATCACTGTCCGTAGGGTGTTTCTGAAATCAGTCCCCCCCCAATCCAACTCAAAACTATCACCCGTTTGCCCATGAGATTGAATCTGAAGACTCGTGAAAGCACCTGTGGAACTCGACAGTGTCAACGCACGTTCTGCCTCTCCGGTTGCGCTCAATTCACCAACGGGTCCATAAATATTGAAGCCAGTCACCACAAGAGTGGATTCATTAATCCGTTCACTGAATTGAAGAACAATATCTTGGTCGTCAGCGGTTGCATCACCTGGGCTGGATCGCTGGATCAAATTCACTCCAAGATAAGAGGTGTCCCGTGCCACCGTCTGAACCTGTCTGAGAATCTCGTTAAACTGCGTACCCAACGTTCGTCGATCTGAAGCTGAAGATTTGTCTCCGGCATCCGAAGCAACGGCTTTTGCTTGATCTAACATCGAACGGATTGTCTCGAGTCCTGTTTCCGACGCTTTGATCGTTTGAATTGCCTGACCTATCCCATCAAGGCGTTTCTCAAGAGCTTCGGATCGATCCGTTAAGCTTAGTGCCGAGAAATACGCCGCAGGGCCATCAATTGCTGAATTAACTTTACGACCGGTTGCGAGTCTTTCTTGGGTCCGGTTTAGAAGTTCATTCGTATTCTGCAAACTAAGCAAATTAGTCCGCATTCCAGAAGAGAGTGAAATATTGTCCATAACGTTCTGCTAAGGTTCGTAAACGTTAAGCCTAAATTATGCCAAGATCTCACAAAAACGATTCCAACAATAAATTAAGTCCTCATAATCAATTACTTACAAAATAAACAAACTCGTAGACCCAGGTTCCTTTGTTGCATCATCAATCGATCCTTAACTCAAAAGATTCCGGTTATTGAAAGTTTAAGGAATTTTTTGCCTTCTCATCCCGACGGAATTCCACTGGATATCGGAATTGACTCCAACAAAGATCCCGTTTGATCTCTTTCGTTTTGTTTTTCATCTTAAAAACAGCTCAAACAACTGAATCAGAATACGATTATGCAAGTCCTAGTCGCAGACAAAATAGCAGCCAGTGGTGTTGAATATCTCCGTTCTCAAGAGGGAATTGAGGTCATTGAAGCATACGGATCTACCAAAGAGCAGATCCTCGAATTGGCATCGGGAGTCTCTGCGATTATCGTGCGCAGCGAAACGACGGTCGACGCTGATGTCATTGCGAATGCACCGTTACTAAAAGCCGTGGGTCGTGCAGGAGTTGGTGTTGATAATATCGATATCGAGAAGGCCACTGAACGTGGCATCGTGGTAGCCAACACCCCCGGGGGAAATACCATTGCCACAGCGGAACTCACCTTCACTCACATGCTCTGTGCGGCACGTCCGATTGCTCAAGCAGACCATTCCATGAAGGAAGGCCGATGGGATCGCAAGGTGCTCAAAGGAACCGAACTTCTGGATAAAACTCTTGGGATCCTAGGTCTGGGAAGAATTGGTGCCGAAGTGGCTCAACGAGCTCAAGCATTTGGGATGAAGGTCGTCGCTTATGATCCTTTTCTTACCGATGCACGCGCCAAAGCACTCAACGTCGAGAAATCAGAGTTAGAAGAGATCTGGAAACAAGCAGACTATATCACTGTTCACATGCCTCTTACTGATCAAACAAGAGGAATCATCGACGCAAATGCGATTACACAGATGAAAGACGGTGTAAAGCTCATCAACTGCGCTCGAGGTGGATTGATCGATGAGGACGCGCTTCTCGAAGCAATCGATGGCGGTAAAGTCGCTGCTGCAGGTCTGGATGTTTACGGACGTGAACCGCTGCAAAAGGAGCATTCTTTCCGCAACCGCAAACAAATCGTGATGACCCCTCATCTGGGTGCGTCTACAGAAGAAGCGCAGCTCAATGTGGGTATTGAAATCGCAGAAACTATTGTGCAAATCCTGAAAAAAGGCATAATCGCAAACGCGGTAAACATGCCGTCAGTCGACGCTCATACCCTGAAAATTTTGAAGCCCTATTTTAAACTTGGAGATATATTGGGAACCTTGCTCCAGCAACTCACTCCCGACTCCATCGAAAAACTCGAACTCACCTACTACGGTCGCCTGGTCGAGCTCGATACTATGCCGCTTACTCGGGCGATCCAGAAGGGTTACCTGAAAAACATCTCTGGAGAAGCCATCAACGATGTAAATGCTTCACTGCTCATGAAACGTTTGGGCATTGAAGTGCAGGTCACCAAGACCAGCACCGACACCCCATACAGTGAACTCATCGAATTGGTTGCCACAACTGAATCCGGGAAGAAGATTTCTGTGGAGGGAACTTTGATGGGTAGAGATCTTGAACCACGAATCGTTGCGATCAACGACCGCGACCTGGAGATCACTCCACAAAATGTCCTTCTTCTTTTGGAGAACACCGACACTCCTGGTATGGTTGGTTTCTTGGGAACCATCCTGGGCAGGCACGACATCAACATCGCAAACATGACTCTGAACCGCCAAAAAGCAGGGTCCAACGCGATCGCGATCTTCGAGCTCGACGAACGGCCCACCGAAGACTGCATAACCGAGATTTCTTCACACGAATCCATCTTCAATCTTAGAGTGATCGACTTTAGGAGAAAGGCTTAACATATGCACCCTGCACTCGTCATCTCTCTTTGTGTGATCGTGAGTTACCTCATTGGTTCGATTTCCAATGCCGTCCTCGTCGCCAAAGCCCATGGAGTTGATATTTTCAAAGTGGGTAGCGGAAATCCGGGGGCCACAAATGTAAAAAGATCTATAGGAAAAAAGCCAGGAAACCTTGTTTTCTTCCTCGATCTTTTAAAAGGGCTTGTGGTATCCGTTTGGCCCTTCATTCCAAGCGCCATTGGAGTCCTACAGACTGACTTAAATCCCTTAGTTTTGAGCTTGGTCTGTTTGGTAGCGGCGCTCGTGGGTCACTCATTTTCGGCTTTCATCAACTTCCGTGGAGGTAAAGGCGTCGCGACCACGATGGGGGGCCTTTTAGCAATCATGGCACCCATCGTTCTCTTGGGTGCGCTGGTTTGGGTGATTTTCTTCTACACCTTCAGATACGTTTCACTGGCTTCCATTGCATTCGCTGCAAGTCTTCCGCCGATTACTCTCGCTTTCAAAGCACTCGGTTGGTCTTGGCCAAGGAGCTACGGCATCATCGATATTTGGGTGGCAGTAGGTATCTTTCTACTCATCGCTGCAAGGCACTACCCCAACATGATCCGATTGATGAAAGGAACTGAGAACAAGTTTCAGCGGAAAAAATCTTCTTAGCCTCGAAAGGTAAATCATGAAAAAGATTAATGTAGGATTTCTGGGACTGGGGACAGTAGGACAAGGAGTCTGGGAACAGCTCATAAGCAAAGCCTCTGTCTGGGAGAACAAACTAGACGTTCAGATCGATCCAAAATTGGCGGCGGTTCGAAGCCTCGACAAAAAACGAGATATCGAGCTCACAACCGAGCAACTCACGCTCGATAAAAAAGCAATCGTCACTCACCCTGATATCGACCTTGTCATCGAGTTGATGGGGGGAATCGAAGAGGCGAAGGAAATGACACTGCTGGCTTTTAAAAACGGCAAGTCAGTCGTTACCGCCAATAAAGCCCTCATTTGTGAACACGGAGAAGAACTTCTTGAAGCTGCGAATCGCGCAGGTGTGCTTTATCTTTACGAGGCAAGTGTCGCCGGAGGCATCCCGATTATCAAGGTCGTTCAAGAGGCCCTTGTTGGTAATCTGATCCATTCGATTCAGGGAATCCTTAACGGAACTTCCAATTACATCTTAACCCGAATGGAGAATGAGGGTCTAAGTTATGAAGAAGCCTTGGGTGGAGCTAGAAAACTTGGATACGTCGAGCAAGACGAGAGCCTTGACCTTGATGGTGTCGATGCTGCCCATAAACTCATCATTCTCACCTACCTTTGTTTCCACAAATGGTTCCCCATCTCTGATATCAAGGTCGAAGGAATTCGAGATGTGGCGTTGAAAGACATCCGAGCAGCGGCCAGGCAGAAGCATAAGATCAAGCTCATTGCTACCCTTCGGCAAAAGGACGCAGATGAAGGTGTTCATTGTTCGGTAAGGCCTAGTCTGGTACCGCTGAGCAATAACCTCGCTAGTGTAGACGACGCGTTCAACGGAATTTGCATTCAAAGCGACATCGTCGGCACTTCGTTTTTGATCGGTCGCGGCGCAGGGAGACATCCCACCAGTAGTGCTGTTTTAAGTGACATCGTCGACTATTGCCGCAATCAGGGAGGCCGGAAGATTCCGGAAAGCGACACAGAACAGAAACTCGCACCTTCGAGTTCGATCGCTCAACCTTACTACATGAGAATCGAGGTAGAGGACACCAAGGGAGTGCTCTCAGAAATCACACAGATTCTCAGCAGTAACGACATCAGCATTTCAACAATTGAGCAGGAAATGAACTCTGATCAGGATACCGCATCCATCATGCTTACGACCCATGAGTGTTTGGACGGGAACATCGACAAGGTGAAATCCGAGATCTCTGAAAAATCATTTTTGAAAGAGAAAGTGGTCGTCTTCCCGATTCTTCCTGCGTAGGCTTTGACCGAAAACCATGCGTGAAGAACTCGAACAACTTCTCACAGGAATCCGCGATCTAAAAAAAAGCGGTCTCGACAGCCTTCATATTCAAGAAAGTACGCTCACTGAATTTGAGAACGCTCTAAAATCTGTTCAAGCAGAGTCCGCACCTACATCCCCTGACAAGCGAGCTGTAAAACAAGCACCCGTAGTTGAAACGACCACAGAAAAGGATCTTACTAGCGAGCCCGAAATCAAAGTTCCAGAGTTCACAATTCCTGAAGGCAGCAAACAGGAAAAGTGGGAATGGCTGAGGGATCGAGTGCTCAACTGTGAGAAATGCAATAGCCATGTCAAACCGGGGAAAAAGGTGGTATTCGGAGTCGGAAACATCGACGCAGACATATTCTTTTGCGGTGAAGCTCCCGGACAGGAAGAGGAAATTCAAGGCGAACCTTTCGTGGGACCCGCAGGGCAACTTCTCACAAAAATCATTCAGACAACAGGTCTGCAGAGATCAGACGTTTACATCGGAAACATCATGAACTGGCGGCCTGAAACCGATACTCCCTATGGAAATCGGCCTCCAACGCAAGAGGAAATGGCTTACTGTCTTCCTTATCTCAAAGCCCAGGTTGAGATCGTTCAGCCTAAGCTGATCGTTGCTCTCGGCGCTACAGCAGTGAACGGCTTGCTAGGTTATGATCGATCCAGATCAATCACGAAGTGCAGAGGTAACTGGTACGAATTTGCGGGCACTCCTACCATCATCACCTTCCACCCGTCTTACGTTCTTAGGAACGGCAGTATGCAAATTAAGCGGCAAATCTGGGAAGACATGCTTTCCGTGATGGAGAAGCTATCCATGTCCATCAGCGATAAGCAGAGAGCTTTTTTCACAAAATAAAGATGTTTCCTCAGCTCTACTCGTCTCGAGTTAAAGCTAAAAGATAGAGTAAATTGCCCAAACTCGCCACAAACGCTGCCACATAGGTCAACCCTGCAGCATCTAGGGTCTTGTTAACTCCAACCAGCTCATCACTCGTCACGATACCCAGACCTGCAAGTTCCTTCTTCGCTCGTCGGCTAGCATCGAATTCCACGGGCAAAGTGACCAATTGGAACACCGTCAGGACTAGGTAAACGAAGATTCCTAACTTGATCAGCCCAAGCATCCCAAAGAGAAAACCTCCAATGAGAACAAAGGGCAGGAGCTTCGTGGAGAAAGATGTAATCGGGACCAACGCCATTCTCAACTGAAGTGCTTTATATCCAACCGCATGTTGGATCGCGTGGCCCGCTTCGTGAGCGGCAACTCCTAACGCCGCCAAGCTCGTTCCATAATAATTCTGCTCACTCAATGCCAATTGCTTGGTCGCAGGATTGTAATGATCTGACAGCATTCCACGGATCGCAATAATTTCGACGTCCGTAATTCCAAATCTTCGCATCACATAGGCTGCTGCTTCCTTACCAGTGATACCGCTTCTAGCTCCAATCTCCGAATACTTGCGGTATGTCCCGCTCACACGCATTTGAGCCCAAAGACCAAGAACAAAAGGAATGATGATGAAATAGATGTAATTCATATTTTAATTAAACGACTACTGAGTTCGACTAAGTGAACCGATTAATACTCAAAAAAATTGCAAACTTTCGAACTTTTTATGCAAAAAACTTCGCGCAATTCTAAACAAAATCAGAGCTCTTTCGGTCTTTGGAAAAACAGTTTCTTGCCCACTCCGCTTCGAAGCATTTTCCAGGACTCAATATCCAATTCCATCGCATAGGTTCCACAAGTCGGTATATTGTCCAATGAATCACCGCAAAGCGCATTCGCACAATCGGTAATCGTAGGATTATGCCCCACCAAATAAATAGTCTCTAATTCGTCGGGAATCTCTCTCAAAATTGCCTGGAGATGATTCAAATCCGCCATGTAAATACGTTCATCAAATGTGAGCTTTTCCTGCTCCAGTTCCAATCCTTTCGCGAGCATTTTCGCTGTGGTAGCTGCTCGAACCGCAGCACTTGAATAAATCTGATCGGGAAGAAAACCCTGACTTTTCAAAAATTCCGCAACTCTGGGAGCATCGCCTTTACCACGATCGTTCAAAGGTCGATCAAAATCAGAACTCACTTGAGCATCCCAAGAGGATTTAGCATGTCTAACGAGTAAAAGTTTTTTCACGCTTTAATTATGTGTCCAAGGAATAAAAATTGCGAATCTTCTTTTTGGTCAAGGAGGTCGGTTTAACATAGAGATGGAGTGCATCGACGAATCCTAACTACTTATCTCACACACGATCCTCTCAAAGGCTCAGGAGAATCATATATTTCCGATGCACTCCAAATCGTAACTAATCGAATAACACTATCTATAATGCACGCCTGAGCGAGTGAACTACTACTCACCACAAGCTTCTATACGAATAGACTCTATCCTCTTTATTATCGTTCAAAAACCCAATTTATTTAGGCAAATCAGAGAATTCTATTCGTTTTTTGGGCGAGTATTCAAACGACCTCAGCCCGCAATTTCCTCTTGAATATCTTCTAGTGGGTAGGTCCAAATTTCGGACAGAGTCGGGTGGTACCAATGCACTTTCAGTAGGTCGCTAATTGACAGGTTGTTAGCCACTGCAACCGACAGACTATGGATACATTCGCTAGCATCTTTGCCTACACATTCGGCACCTATCACACGCCCATCCTGTTTACGGGCAAAAACTCGCACATAGCCATAATTTGCGTCCATCACCAACGATTTTCCATGATCAAAAAACGGATAAGATGCTTCACAAAAATCGATTCCCCTCGCGACGATCTCGGCCCTGGACAATCCCACCAGCGCTACCTGTGGATCCGTAAACACAATCTTCAACACGTGATCGTAATCAATGACGCGCTGTTTTCCGCCCAACGCATGATGAGCCGCTATTTCACCTTGCATGATCGCAACATGAACAATCTCGTGAGGTCCTGCGCAATCTCCGGCCGCGTAAATAGCGGGGTTCGTAGATTGTTGAAACTCATTAGTTTGGATATGCCCGGACGCAGTCAATTGCACATCTGCCTGATCCAGATCGAGACTCTCAGTCGCGGGCTTTCGGCCGAGAGCGTTGAATAACTTGTCTGCAACAACCACATGAGGGCCATTCGCATCCTGAAAGCTCACCACAACCTGCGAACCACTTTCTCTAACACCGTTCAGCGAGGTTTCGGTAAAAATTCTGATTCCCTCATCCTCCAAGGCCTTGTGCACTGTTCGACTCGCTTCAGGTGAGGTCTCTTTGAGCAAAAAGGGGTTCCTCTGAACCATCGTCACTCGCACACCGGAACGGTTTAGATACTGAGCTAACTCGCAGGCCACAATTCCTCCACCAAGAACCACTATTGATTCAGGCAATTCGGAGAGCGACAGGATCTCATCGCTCGTCAGAGATTCAATTTCGTTCAATCCCGAAATAGAGGGCTTGTGAATGACCGAACCCGTGGAGATCACGTATTTGTCGGCCCACAATTCCTTCCCATCATCCAAGGAGATCGTGAGGTGGTCTAAAAATTTCGCTTTCGAGCGGAATAGATCAAATCGACCATCCTGAAGTTGGCCTGCCCGGTAATCCGCAAATTCGCCTATCAAACGTCGTTTCCGCTCCTGAAGTTTCGCGGGGTTTACCCGAACGCCTGAGGTTTCCAAACCCAACTTTTCGCCATGGTTGGCCACGTGTGCGATCTCAGCGGAATACAACAGCGTTTTAGAAGGCATACAGCCCCGAAGAATGCAAAGTCCGCCCAATTCAGAGCCTCCATCCACAACGGCAACTTTTTGGGTATACTCAAGTGCGGTCCGAGCCGCAGCATAACCCGCGCTTCCACCACCTAAAATAATGATGTCATAATGATTTTCGTCCGCACTCATTCCCAAAGCAACTCGACATCAAATATTTAACAAAGTCAACGATCAGGTGTGAAGCCTACTTCAAATTGATAGGTTTTTTATTTAGCAACTCCAGATTCTGCCTTCAGGGCCATGGTTTCAATATTCCAGATTCCAAAAAAGGTCATCACAACTCACGAACTTCCCGCTCATAGGCAAAAATATACTGCTGGGCGATCCCTCGATTATCACCCAGGTGCTCTTCGACAAATCGTTGCATCTCTTTCCTCGATTTCCCTTCAAGTCCGTATCTTTGACTCACGGCCTTGAGTATCCAGGTATCAAAAGGAAACGCCTCATAATGCCCACCACCGTAGAGCAGGACGCAATCGGCCACTTTCTCACCCACCCCAGGCAACTCAATCAATTTCATCTTTGCTTCCTCGAAAGGTAACCGCTCAAGTTTCTCAAAAAATTCAGGCTCTTGCGCAATCCTCTGAGCAGATCCGACAATGTATTTCCCGCGGTAGCCGACCGAGCATTTCGAAAGCTCTTCGACCGCGACTTTCGCCAGTTCCTGCCAAGTCGGATATTCATGCCACCCGTCAGTAATTGCTTCACCAAATCTATGAGCAATCATTCCCAGCATTTTCCGAATCTGATCAATGTGCTTGTTCGAACTACATAAAAAAGTCAGCAGCACTTTCTCGATCGGCTGCCGCAAAATCCGAAGCCCAGGAAAAGCATTCACACACTTGCTCAAGTAATCGTCTTTCGCTAGCGGAAAGAAGGACATCAATTCCTCCAAGTTTTCATCCAACCTAAAGAAGTGCTTTAAAGCGCTCCTTGCTTCCTCAAACTCGCTAGTTTTGAGAAGCACACGAAACTCCACATTTCCAGCATTCGATCTGAGCTGAATTCTAAGACTATTCAACAGGCCATCCCAGACCTCTCGTTTTTCGTCCAGAGGAAACCACTGAAAGGTCTGCCCACCCCACAGCAATTCTTCAAGGACTCTCGGAGTAAGAGAGAACGAGTCCGCGATTTCGGTCCAGGAGCTCCAGCCCTCCGATTCCATTACGGATTCTTCAAACGGCATAAAAATCAGTCCTCAAAATCCTCTGGGATCTCCCACAGGTAGCTTTTGATATCGGTGTAAACTTGACCGTTCGAGTCTTCCAAAGCCAATCGCCAGGCGACAGGAGGATACTTTTTTTCGATTGTGTCACAGGTTACCCCGAGAAACAGCTTATTGGTCCCTTTTCGCTCCTCCGGAAACGGTAAACGATAACTGTGCAACAAAGTCGAACCCGCTTCGTAAAAATCCAATGTGATGTCCAAGTCTTCAGGCAATTTCTTAATGGATTTCGAAAATCGGAGAATGAAATAAGTTCCGCCTCGCTCTTCCGGAGTCGTTCTCAGAATCACTCGTCTGCCAGTGTTTTCTCCTCCACCGAGGAATTCGGAAATTCGGTAAAACTTCTCGGCTTCGATGATGCGAACTTTTACGTTTTTCAACTCTACTTTCTCTTCAGAGGAGTTTCCTGAAGCAAACGAAACCGCCCCGCAAACCAAAGCCATTGTAATGAGAGTTTTCAGCCGCATAGATCTTCTTATTCCACACATACTTTGGGGTCTCAATAGTAATTTCGCTGTATCGACACAGTCTCAAAGCAATGCTGAGGCAATGCCCGGATGAAACGACTGGGTTCCATGCGAGTCGGCGGTCCTCCGTGCGTCTGCAGAATGGGGTAAGACAGATACAGCTCGTCCATCGCTCGAGTCACCGAGACATAAAAGAGTCGCCGCTCTTCCTCGATATTATCCTCTTCAATCGCACGCTTGAGTGGGAATTGCCCGTCGGCCAAACCGATCACAAATACAACCGGATATTCCAGCCCCTTTGACTGGTGTACTGTGGTGAGTCTGACACAATTGGTGTCCCCTTCAATCGATCGGTCAGAGGTTTCGCTATTGAGAAGAATCAACTGAGCTAAAAGTTCTTCCATCGTATCAAAGCGCGATGCGAAACCCACTAAACTCTCGAGATCATCCAGTCGCGTGGTCCAGTTTGGATACACCTCGCGGATGAAACTGCTATACCAGCCTTCCACAGCCAACATCACCACACGCTCAGGTTTTTGCGTCTCAACCGCTGTCGCTATATCTTCGAGCGTTTGCACGAGTGACGGCCATTCTTCTTTGGCAGCTGCTGGCACTTTTTTGATAACATCTGAGTGCTTCAGTGCCTCAAAAATACTCATGGATTCACGAGCCGCCAAAGTTTTGCTGATTTCAAAAAGTTTCGCAGCAGTTCTAGCCCCTACCTTGGGAAGTAGTCCGGTAAACCTCAGGAAGGCAGTCATATCCTCCGGATTACAAGCAAAACGCAGCTGGGAAACCAGATCCCGAACATGTGCTTGTTCGAAGAACTTCACACCACTCGTGATGACGAAGGGGATCCCTCGTTTAGACAACTCAATTTGCAGGTCCATCGCTTGGAAGTGAGCACGGTAGAGTACTGCAATGTCGTCTAGACTGCGCGATCCTTCCTGCACAAGGCGGGTAATCCTGGAGGCCACAAATTGAGCCTGCTGACGGGTGTCCACCGTATGCACGAAATACGGAATCACCAGGGATTCACGGGACGGTCTGAGTTCTTTTTTATAGCCCATTCCCGCGGGCTGTGTCTCGAGCACATGATTCGCAAATTCAAGAATCTGGGGAGTGCTGCGGTAGTTGACCTCGATCTTATAAATTTCGGTGTTTGGGTGTCTTTCGGGAAAAGAAATGATATTGTCGTAATTCGCTCCTCGCCAGGTGTAGATGCACTGCGCGTCATCCCCTACTGCCATAATCCGATGGTGAATGCCCATCGCGTCAATGATCTTACTCTGAAGCAGATTGGTATCCTGATACTCATCAACCAGGATATGCTGAAAACGATTTTGATAGTAAAATGCCGCATCTTCGTTCGTTTCGAGCACTTTGAGCCAGTGTTCCAACAAGTCGTCATAATCGCAGACCTGTTGCTCCATCTTCGCAGCAGCATAAAGCTTGGCAAATTGATTGATCTTTCCCGACAACTCCTCAAAAAACGGATACTTCTGCTCCACAACTTCACTGATCGGCTTGAGCGTATTACGCGCGTAACTGATCATGTTCCCGATCACCTTGGCTTTCGGATGATCCTTTATTTTCAGAAATTCCTTATCCGTGTCGCGAATGGTCTCGGTTAGAAGAGCTTCGGCATCACTCTCGTCGATGATGTTAAAACTTCTCTTTAAACCTAAGAATTCCCCATACGTCCTCAACACCCGTTGTCCGACGTGGTGAAAGGTTCCACCCCAAAACTGTCTCGGTGACACTCCGGTTAACTCCTCCACTCTCTCCAACATCTCACGGGCAGCTTTATTCGTGAAAGTAAGTAACAAGATTTCACTGGGTCGAACCCCTTCTTTCAGCAACCAGGCGACTCGATACGTTAGAGTTCGTGTTTTTCCAGAACCGGCACCTGCCAGTACCAAAGCGGGCCCAAAAGGAGCCGAAACCGCACGATACTGGTCTTCATTCAGGGCTGATTTAAAATCAATCGAATCCACAATCGGATTCACCGGAGAAAAGTGTTCGTTAAAATCCACTAACCCTAACTCTGCACGGCTTTACAAAAAATCAAACCTCAAAAACAATACGCGTGGCAAAAACCGAAAATTTCCGTCTCAACAGCAACTACCTGACCGGGCACTGCTCTCGTGGTATACTCGCTCGATACAGTTCACGATCAACGAGGTTCTGACGGGCTTCGACATAAATTCATTCATCCCTGCCTCCAGGCACTCTTCACGGTCCTGAGTCATTGCATTCGCGGTGAGGGCAACGATGTGGATGTCTTTGCTGGCGAGTTTATTCGAATACTCCCGATGACGAATCGCACGCGCGGTGTCCATTCCATTGAGGTCAGGCATCACCATATCCAGGAAAATCAAATCCACCGGATTTTCTTCTATCCATCCAATCGCAGCAAGTCCGCTTTCAAAGAGCTCCGGTTCATAGCCCATTCTCTTGAGCAAGGTCTTCATCACCAGGCGGTTGGTGGACACGTCGTCAACCACGACTATTTTCATCGGGCAACGAGAGGCCAGATTACGATCGACCCGATCTTCATTCTCAGGACCCTCCTCAACAACCTGCCGCAGCCCCGCCTTACCGATGCTTTCAGCCCCGCCGTCAACCTTGAGAGAAAAGGTAAATGTAGAACCTTGGCCCAACTCACTGCTCAAATCGATATCTCCCCCCATCAATTTTGCCAGTTTTCGGCTAATCACGAGGCCAAGACCAGTCCCTCCAAAACGCTTCCGGATTGATGGATCGGCCTGGGAAAAGGGTTGGAAGAGCAACACCCTCTGTTCAGGTGAAATACCAATACCAGTATCTTCTATTTCGAACTTCAGTCGATAAGGCCTCATTGAGTCTTTATCTTTACCCCAAAGGTCGAGTTCCTCCACATTTGCCAACGATTCAGCATCGACTCGAATTTCAACCCTTCCTTTCGAGGTAAACTTCAGTGCATTTCCAACAAGGTTGTTCAACACCTGGAGCAAACGGTCCTTATCCGCACAAACGGTAAGTGGAACCTCCGCGTCAATCTTCCAGTTGAACTCGATTCCCTTTGTCTCCGCTCGATAGGCAAATAACTGATCTACCTGTTTGAGACAGCTGCTGAGGTTCATTTTTTCCCGCTCGAGTATCATTCGCCCCGCCTCAACTTTCGAGAGATCCAGGACGTCATTCACCAGATTGAGCAAACTCTGACCAGAGGCCCCGATCGTCTCGATCATGCTTTGCTCCTCTGCGGGAAGCCCCAAATCACCCAGGAGACCCGACAACCCGATGATCGAATTCAACGGTGTGCGAATTTCGTGACTGATCATCGCCAAAAACTCACTTTTGGAACGGTCCGCAGCTTCCGCTGTTTCTTTGGCTTTCACCATCTGAGTTTCCAACCGACGACGCTGGGTAATGTCCCGACCGATTCCATTCACGCACTTGAGCTCACCTTCTTCAGAATAAGTAAACTGGAAAGACCACAGAATATGATGAATTTTCCCCTCTCCACTCGGCACCTTGTTATCAAGATTCAAATGATCCTGCACCCGCGAGACGCTTCGGTTCATCGCACGCTCCACACGATCTACATCCTCCGCGTGCATGAAATCCAGTATGTTCATACCCACTCCGATTTCAGCGGTGATTCCGAGCAGATTCAGGGTGGCCGGATTCGCAAAAACCAATCGAAATTCTTCGTCGAGCTGGATCACTAAGTTGCTGGTTTTCTCAACAAGCTCCTGGAATCGTGTCTCACTTGCTTCGAGCTGCAGCGAAGCCTTCTGTTGATCGGTCACATCAAGCACCATTCCCCCAAAACCAAAGGGTTCGTCATCATCAGATACCCAGAAGAGCCTGATGTCGTAGACTTTTTCGGATCCGGCTGCAAGATGCCTCCATTCGAATGAGCGAGGCCCTCCCCCCTCGTGCATATCCGATTTATTCTGCAAAATCTGTTTGCAAACTTCTGCCGGGAAAACGTCGCGAATCTGTTTGTTGTTTTCCTCTCTTCTCAGCCCAAAGAATTGCTCCTCAAAGGTGTGATTTACCAACAGAAACTGGTCCATTTCGTCCAGCACAAACACAGGTAAAGGCAATGAATAAAGTAACGACCTGCTGATACACTGCCTTTCGCTACCGAGGCGAGCCCATTCCATGGCTTTGAGGATTTCCGGATCGCGCGAACGCAGCTTATAAATCTGGTTTTCCAGTACACGAATTCGCTTCTTAGCAAGAGCTAATTCGTTACACTCTTCGGGGTTGAGGAGCGTCTCGGATTTCAGCTGACTTCGATCCGCATCGTTCATGGGGTTAACACGCGTGTGCGAATAATTAACTAACCCTCCCTCAGCTTGTCACGGCAAAAGACTACCTTAAGCAGAGTAGTCCACGCCCAATCCTTTTAACACGCCAAAGGGTGACGAATTTTTACGAGATTTTTACGAAACCAACTCTTCGATTTTTGACAATTTTTTCTGAATCACATCATCTGAGACTTTCAGCGAAGTGCCCAACTCTTGAGCAAAAACGGAAACTCGATACTCTTCTAAAAGAAAAAACACGTCTTTGAGCATTCGCTGAACAGCGGGCTTCTTCACTCTCGCCACTTTTTGCATCACCTTCTGATACTGTAACAAGAGAGGCTGTAATCGCTCTGCCTTCTTTTCATCTTTCTGGGGATTTTGCTTCTGTCGCCTCAACCTCAGATCCAAAGCCTTGAGGAATCTAGGCAGCTGCATGAGCTGGTTCAGATCATAAATCCTCAAAAATCTTGGTGGGAACAATCGTTTAACTCCTCCGATACAAAGCGCGTTTCTCGAAAATTCCCCAGTCCCTAATCCAGACCTGCTCTCTGAGATCTCCCCGAGCAGGTCCTCAAGCTCGAAAACAATCGCCCGCAATCGTTTTTTGCCATGCTCTATCGCCTGAGTGTAATTCGCCTTGGTCAGCGGCCAACACAAGTCTGCCGCGAATAAGCTGCCCATCACGCTTCGATAGAGATCTTCTTTAAAATCATCCCACGCGTAAAGATCGCTGAAATACACATAAATCGATTTGAGTTTATTCAGGTCTTTTTGAAACCAGCCAATCTCCCTTCCGAGGCCCCATTCGCACAGTTTTCGATATGCAGTGGGTGTAAATCTCTTGGCTTCCGCCTCGTCTCGAAAGAGTTTCACGGACAGCATCCCATCCTCAGACAGGCTCAACCCCGGATAGGCGATCAACGGTATCCCGTGAAAGGTCCCTATTGGCAACATTTTTGGCAAATCCGGAAAAGTCCAGTCCTGTACATCTCGTTTTTCCCACTGCCGAACTGCTTTCTGCCACGCGTCGACGTGCCCCGAACGTCCCGCTTTCCCCTTGGTTTTGCTCAGGTATTGATCTGCTTTTTCTTTGAGCTCTTCCCATTCGCTCGACTCCGCGATGGGCTTTCCAGAGTCGTCCACCAGCTGAACCTTCAACCGCACGTAATCCGGCAAAACAGATAGATCCCACGCGCGCTCCGGAATGCGTAGATCATAGAGCTCGTCGATGCATTCGCCAAGATCCTTGATCAATGAGCGCGGGCTGGGCTCAATCTTCGCCAGGATCTCGTCGCACTTTTCTCTGATCGGCATAAGATGACGCCGGTAGTCTTTGGGCAGCCCCTTAATCAGTTGTTCAATTTTGTCGGCCACAAAGCCAGGAACCATCCAATCAAGACTACCCTCGCGGATAGATGAAAACTCGCTCAGCGGAAGACTCAAGGTGGCACCATCGTTCTTCTCTCCAGGGGCAAATCGATACTCCAACCGATGAAGAGTGCCCGCCAGATCGACCTTCTCAGGAAAGGAGCTTTCTTTCTCAGCATCCATAACACGTTCAAGAATATCCTCTTCGCTCAGCAGCATTTCTTCCTGTTGTGCTTTTGACAGGCCCCTCCACCACTGGTGAAGCTCTGCAACAGACGAAATCTGGGGAAGCTTGGAATCGTAGAAACGATAAAGTTTCTCCTCTAAATCAAACACCAGGGATTGCCGAAACCGGGACTGCATTTCCATCACCGATTCCATCAATCTCTTTTGATTCTCAATGAATGGGAAACGATCCCGAATCTTCCCTTCCAAGATTCCGTTGCGGACGAATATCTCCTTTGCCTCCTTCGGATCCACGGTCGAGAAACCCACGCGGGTCCGGTGAATCAGTAGTCCGTATAGAAATTCCTTTTGCCAGACCAGCACCCGCTGCGCTTTGTCTGCCCAATGCGGTTCTGCATAGGAGTAATGCAGTAAATGCTCACCAAGTTCACGAATCCATCGGGAGTCGACCTTTGCAACCGTTCGTGCAAAAAGACGCGAAGTTTCCACAAACTCCCCTGCAACAATCCATTCCTCCTTCCGTTTGATTTTCGGTTTCTTCGCCTTGGGCTCATCTTTCTTGGGGTTCGGCTTCTCTTTCTCAAACATCACCGAACCCGGAAAAACCATCACCTTTCGTCCGCGTGTGGCACGATACCAGTTCCCTTCTTCCTTCAGTCCGACGTTGCCGATTAAACCGGCTAGAATCGATTGATGAATGTCATCTGGTTTTTCCTCATTGCCGCGATCTTTCATCTCTCCGAGATCCATGAGCACGTAACGAATCTGAGCATGAATCTCCCGCCACTCCCTCAAACGCTGGTAAGAAATGAAGTGTTGCCGGCAAAATTTCCGCATTTTACTCTGTGTCCATTTCTCGTATTTTTCATCAAAAGACATCCATATTTTCCTCAAAGAGAGGAAATCTGAATCTTTAACTGCGAATTTTTGATGTTCTTTATCCGCAATTTTTTCTTTTTCTAAAGGACGTTCCCGGGGGTCTTGAATCGACAAAGCCGACGCAATAATGAGCACACTTCGCTGCACACTCCGCCTTTTTGCTTCCAGAAGCATACGACCAATCGTCGGATCAATCGGCAGTCTCGCGAGAGTTCGGCCGATTTCAGTCAGCTCCCCTACTTCATCGATTGCTCTGAGTTCCTTGAGTAAAATCATGCCACCCTGAATCGCTCGATCATCGGGTCGATCAAGAAATGGAAAATCTTCGATCGATCCGAAATCAAACGCCTTCAACCTCAAAATGACGGACGCCAGGTTGGACCGAAAGATCTCAGGCGGAACAAACTCGGGTCGAGAGTGATAGTCCTCCTCGCTGTAAAGTCGTATGCAGACGCCTTCAGCCACACGGCCGCAACGCCCCATTCGTTGATTCGCGCTACTTTGAGCAATCGGCTCAATCGGTAATCGCTGGGTTCGGGTGTGTGAACTGTAGCGGCTGATTCGCGCATAACCCGCGTCCACCACGTAACGAATCCCCGGTACCGTAATCGAGGTTTCCGCAATGTTGGTTGCAACCACAATTTTGCGCTTCTGGGTGTTTTTAAAGATCTGCTGCTGCTCTGCCTGGGTCAGTCTCCCGAAGAGCGGCACAATCTCACAGAAGTGCTGAAAACTCCCACGTAGTCGGTCACACAACTCCCGAATGTCTTTTTCTGCCGGTAAAAAGACGAGCAGGTCACCCTCGCGTGATTCATGAAGCACTTCTTCAATCGCGTCGTAGCTACCCTCGATGTAAGTGTAGTCCCCTCCCCGATCCGACTCCTCAAAGGGACGATACCTCACCTCCACGGGAAACATCCTTCCACTCACTTCGATTACTGGCGCGCCGCCAAACGCTTTCGAAAACTGCTTGGTGTCGATCGTCGCTGATGTGACGATGATTTTCAGGTCCTTCCGCTTCTTCCGAATCTGGATCAGGTGCCCGAGAATGAAATCGATGTTCAAGCTACGCTCGTGAGCCTCATCCACCACAATTACCGAGTACCTCCGCAGCAAGGGATCGGACTGCATCTCATTCAGCAAAATCCCATCCGTCATGATCTTGATGCGCGTTTGCTTGGAGGTTCCGTCTGTGAAGCGCATCTTGGTGCCCACGAGCCGTTTGCCTTCGGCTCCAATTTCCTCCGCGATCCGGCTGGCGACCGCATGAGCTGCCACTCGCCTGGGCTGTGTGCAACCAATAACTTTTCGCTCCCCCAACCCCGCCTTGAGACAGATTTTCGGGATTTGAGTCGTCTTTCCCGATCCCGTCTCCCCACGAATGATCACCACCTGATTTTCCTGAATGGCCTTCAGGATATCCTCCTCCCGCTGCAAAATCGGCAGCTCGGGCGGTAACTTCATCTGAGATGGATCAAATGCGGACATCGTTTGAGATCAAATACGCCACTAAAACACTCGCCATACAGCAAGTCCACTGAAAGAATACCTTTAGCAGCACAGTC
>JAKSBQ010000244.1 GCA_022361075.1 Opitutales bacterium
AGAAATCGGAACCTTG
This sequence comes from Opitutales bacterium, assembly GCA_022361075.1. Classification (GTDB taxonomy): domain Bacteria; phylum Verrucomicrobiota; class Verrucomicrobiia; order Opitutales; family JAFGAQ01; genus JAKSBQ01. The sequence goes on from JAKSBQ010000244.1 coordinate 17, forward strand.
CTGGCCATGCTCGAAAAGCATGGAGTATCAGACAATACACTGGTGATGGTGGTTTCCGAGCAAGGGAACAATTTCCCTTTTGCCAAATGGTCTTGTTATGATGCTGGCCTCCAGTCTGGGATGGTGATTCGTTGGCCAGGCAAGGTAGAGGCTGGAAGCACGACAGATGCGATGGTGGAGTATGTGGATATTTGCCCAACCTTTGTGCGAGCAGCCGGAGGTGAACCACCCTTGGGAATCGATGGAAAAAGCTTCCTGTCGGTTTTGAAAGGTGAATCGCAATCGCATAAGCAGTATGTCTTCGGACTGCAAACCTCCCGGGGTATCTTCAGTGGACCAAAATCTTACCCAATCCGATCGATCCGAAATGAAAAATATAAGCTGATTTTGAACCTCGATCCTGAAGCAGAGTTTTTCAACTCGATTAATAAAACGAAATGGTTCAGGGAATGGAACTCACTGGCAGCATCAGGGGATGAACGTGCCAGCTGGGTGGTAGAGCGATTCAAAACCCGACCGCCAATCGAGCTCTACGACATCCTTCAGGATCCACATGAAGTCCGTAATCTTGCTGAAGATCCGGAATACAGTTCGGTTGTTGAAGAGCTCTCTACTCGATTGAAAGATTGGATGAAGTCTCAGGGAGATCAGGGGCTTGAATCTGAAATGAAAGCATTTGAGCGGATGTATGCGGGAAATTCAGAATACAAAGCATGGGCGGAAGCCAATGGATATCCCAATAAAGGAAAAGGCATTCAATAAAACCTCAACAACCCACAAAAAGTATGAAAATCAAAACCATAATGTTACTCTCTGTGCTGACCTCATCGTCAATGTTCGCTCGGAATTTCGATACTGTGATTGATGGACGTTGGTCGGAAGAGCGCATCAACGCATGGTATGACGAGTTACCATGGTTAGTAGGGTGTAACTACTATCCCGCAACGGCAATTAACCAGATCGACATGTGGCAGGCATCCACCTGGGATCCAAAGCAGATCGATAAAGAGCTGGGTTGGGCTGCTGACATGGGTATGAACACCCTGCGAGTTTACCTGCACGATCTGGTATGGGCAGATGATGAAGAAGGTTTCTATTCGCGGATAGATGAGTTCCTGAACATCTGTCAAAAGCACAATATCCGACCGTTCTTCGTATTTTTCGACGATTGCCATTTCCCAAATCCAAAGCTGGGAGTGCAGCCGTTGCCTGTTAGAGCTTACCACAATTCGGGCTGGGTGAACTGTCCTGCCCGCGATGTGGCGCTGCGCTATGCAAAGGGGGTTGCTAGCGCAGCGGAAGTTGCACAACTCAAGGGTTATGTCCAGGAAACGATGCGTCGCTTCAAAGACGACGAGCGAGTGCTTATGTGGGAGCTCTACAATGAGCCTGGTCGCGGAAACGGATTGGATGGAGATATGGGCTCTTCAAATGCAGAGAGTAAGATTGGTGAACTGTCGAATAAGCTTGTTTATGATTCCTGGGTTTGGGCGCGTGAAGTGAATCCATCACAGCCTATTATGTCCAACAGCTCCGGTTCCATTGGTAAACGCAACATCAGCATCAATCGCATCAACAGCGACTTGAATTCGATCCATAGCTACGGAGGTGAGAAACGCAAAGGATTGGATGCTACTCAGCGTCTGCGTGCTGAGATTCTTGAATATCAAAAAGACAATCGACCCGTAATGGTGACCGAGTGGTTGGCTCGTGACAAGGGCAGCACTGTTGAGGATAGCCTTCCCGTAATGAAAGAGTTGAATGCTGGCGCGATCAATTGGGGGTTTGTTTCTGGCAAATCGGCAACGATTTGGAATTGGGACAGCCGCAAGGACGCAGACGGCAAACGTCGTAGCGTGAATCAGGAGCGTGCGGATGGAAATGTGATCCAACCCGGTGAGCCAATGCCGGAGCCAGAGATTTGGTTTCACGATCTACTGCGAGCAGACGGCACGCCTTATGACGCAAAGGAGATCGAGATCTTTAAGAAACTGACAAGAAAATAAGCTATTTAACCACTAATTACACGAATTTCCACGAATAGATATCTTTTCAAAACTATTCGTGAGATTTGTGGTTAATCATTAAAACCTGTCATACTTTATTCTTATGAGAACCCCCAATAGTTATTCCAACATTCGACCAAAGTTCCCACCCCACCCATCCTTCTTTCGTTTATTTATTTTATCGCTATGCCTATGTTCCTACGCCTATTCGTCTTCGACGGATCATTTCATAGGAGTGAAGCAAGTGGACGGTATTTGGTGGATGACGAAGGGAGCTGATGAGCAATTCGTAACGTTAGGGATTAATCATGTTGAGCCCCAGATGATTATCGGGCCGCATAATATCCATCATACTGTTGAGATGTACGGCGCTGATATTGTTTACTGGCACGAGCAGTTTAATGCACAGGGCTCCGGAGCCAAAAAGTGGCTTGCAGAGGTAAAGAGCAATTTCACGAAGTGGGGCTTTGACGCATTTGCTTACCATACAGCAGTTCCTTACAAGCTGATCGACGATTTCCACTACATCGCACTGATTCGGTCTTATTCGGTTGAGTTCTACTGTCCGACCCAAGTATTCCCGGATGTATTTTCTGATGAATTCAAAAAGCAAGTTGATGAGTCAACCCGAGCGATTGCAACGGAACTTGCAGATTGTCCCAATCTTTTAGGATACGCCTATAGCGACATGCCAGCGTGGCGGGTGAATGCAAAGGATCTTTCAAACCCATGGGTAGACCATCACACCTCTTTATCTGCTGACAGTCCTGGGAAACGACAATGGGTTGAGCTTTTGAAGCGGAACTACGAAACGGCATCTGATGCTGCCGCGGCCTATGGTTTTGCAGCCGAGGACTGGAATACGATAGCGGCGAATGTCGATTGGAAAAATATTCAGGCTCGCGATTCGGTATTGAAAGACAAGAATGCATTCCTTCTGCAGATCGTTGATTTGTGGTGCAAGGTTCATCATGACGCAGTCAGACGATACGACCCGCATCATTTAATCTTAGGTGATAAGGTGGGTAGTGGGATTCATCCTGATGCGTGGGAAATCATTGGGCGATACAGCGACATGATGAATATTCAGTGGTATGCGTTCTTTGACGAACAAAAGGATTTGCTGGCGAAGATTTATCAAACTACCGGAAAGCCCATTCTCATGGGAGACTCTTCTTTTTCGGTAGTGAAGCCCTACCAGACCAAGGCAAAAGGGGTAAAAGTGGAGTCGCAGGACGCTGTGGGTGATGCTTACTATGAATATTTAGAGTCCATCATGGCACTGCCTTATGTGATTGGATGGCACTACTGCGGTTACATAGAAGGACATGTTGGGATGAATCGACGCGATTGCTGCGAAGATCGTCAAAGTGGTTTCCTTGATCCCTGGGGAAATCCATTTAAATACACGCTCGAAAGAGTGACCGAAGCCAATCGCAAAGCGAAGAATTGGCATCAGAATGCAAACCATTAAGCCACAGATGAACACGGATTTTCACAGATTATAGTAATTTTTGGGATCTGTAAAAAATTGTGTCAATCCGTGGCCAAAACAAAATTTCGAAATAGAAGAATATGAAATATATTTGGCTAATTAGTCTGATTTCACTTCAGATTTTTGGATTGGCTCATGCGAAGCCTGTAGAGGTTTCTGTGGATTTTGCAGAACCAGCCTATTACCCGCTGCTGAAAGGGAAGGCCAGTGTGTTTCAGGAAGGTCTGCCATGGAAACCGGATTTGGAAACAGCGTTGGAGCCGATGGCTGAACTGCAACTCGGGATGTTTCGCGGTTTGGTGAATCAGGGTGGTCGCGATGAAATTCGAAAAATGGATGGTCGTGTCGGTGTTTTTAAAAACGATATCTACTCTCGTTTTTTCAGGAAGACGATTGATGACCAGACACTTCCCTGTCTGACGTTGAATATGTCTCCTGTGGATTTCCGGCCACCAGGAACTCATCCCAAAGTTCCACCGTCCGATCTTGAAGGTTATGCTGAGGGAATTGAGAAATTCGTTCAACTTTATGCGGATACGAAACCGGTTGTATGGGAAGTTTGGAACGAGCCCCAGGCAAAGGAGTTTTTGAAGAGTGAGGATTGTATTGGTGATTATAATGCGATTTTCCAAGCCGTAGCACCACGCATCCGAACCGGTGATCCAGATGCGATCATTGCCGCGCCGGCAATGGCGAATAATAGCGGACCAGAGGCTTTTACGAATGCCTTCATCGAGAACGTAGTGACGGATCAACTACCGATCGATTATTATACGATTCACAACTACAACCGAATTAAGGATGGCGAGGATCGTTTGGATGTTCTCGTGAAAATGGTGAGAGGAAAAATCGGAGATCAGCTTCAGATCGTACCACTGGTTTTCACCGAGTATGAATATCACCCTGCTGGAGCGAATATCGCGAATAAGCAGAAACCGAGAGAATATGCTTTGGGCGCAGTTCGATGGCTTGGTGATCTGAATTATTTCATCGAGCAGACCGACATTCCTTATGTGACCTGGAATCGCTGGCAGAACTACGGTCGGCCCGGCGGGTTGATTGGCAGGGACCTGAGACGTCGACCGATCTATTGGGCTTACAAGTTCTACGGAGATATGCCGGTAGAGCGGAAACTATTGAGCATTCAGGAGCAAGGGCTAGTGAGAGGATTCGCTTCAGCGGATGCTGATGGAGCGGGTGTCATGCTCTGGAACGACACGGATGAGGCGCACGAAATTCAACTCTCAATGGATAGCATTCCTTTCACAGGCGGAACCATCAAAATGTATCGCATTGATTCCGAACACGCCAGTTACCTGGACGGAACTTCAGATGAGTGCCTTCCCGTTTTCGAGCAAAGCATTGTCCAGTTCGGCAACTCGTTGGTATTCTCGATCCCCGCAGCTGGCATTGTCTATTTGGAGATTGAGCGTGAGGCTAAAAACGAAAAACCTCCATTTTCCGGAAAATACATTCGCTCCTGGCAGTGGACTGGTCGAACTGACGAAGGATTATCCGGTGATTACGGTGACTTTGACTGGCGAACCTGGACAGCGCGTGTCGGTGTGAAGGGTGAGCAAGGTCGAGGATTGTGCGGTGTGACCGTTGACCAAGCACCGGATCAAGTTGGGTTTCAGGTCCAATCTTTCAACATCCAGTCTTCAGATGAGCCAGAAGCTCTGCTTGGAATACGTATCGACTATTTGCTGGAGCGTGAGGCTGTTAAGAGTGTGTTGTTGCATAATGGTATTTTTGACGAGGATCGCACCTCGGAACTACCATGGGCCGGCGGTGGAAGTTCTGCTGACGTCGTGCAAGTGTTTGAAAATACGACTTTTGAAACAAACCTGCTCGAGCACGCGCCCGAAGGTTGGCGAGATGATGACCTGCGGCGACTGATCGTTTCTTTTTGGATAGAAAATACAGGCCCTGAGTCGCAGGCTGTGATCAAAATGATTGAAATCGAAACATGAAGAAATTTTTGGGGAGAGTCACTCTAGTATTCATCTTTGCGTCCTTGCTACAGGCAGAGCGTAAACCGAATGTATTATTCATCGCGATTGATGATATGAACGACTGGACGGGTTATCTTCAGGGGCACCCGCAGGTCAGGACTCCGAATTTGGATCGATTTTCAGAGCAGAGTGTCGTTTTTCGTAATGCGCACTGTGCAGCGCCGATCTGCAATCCATCTCGAACAGCGGTATTGAGTGGATTGAGTCCTCATACGAGCGGCGTCTATTTGAATGGCCGTGGTCATGATTGGGACAAGTCGGAAGCGATTCGAAATGCCGACCCCCTGCCCAAACTCTTTAAAGACAACGGCTATCAGACACTTTGGGCAGGCAAGATTTTTCACACCAGACCTAACGAAGAGGCCATGGCCAAAATGTGGGATGATCAGACGCATGCGGATGGAGGATACGGGCCTGATTCTATCCATGACTGGATTCCCAAATCAGCCACCCGTTTCAAAGCTTTTGATTGGGACGAGTGGGAAAACCCTGATAGTGATTTCGCCGACGTCAATAATACTCAGAAAATCGTCGAATTTTTAGGACGAAAACACGACAAACCTTTTTTTGCGGCGATGGGGTTTTACCGTCCACACAACCCGTGGACAGCACCTAAACGTTACTTTGAACCGTTCCCGATAGATCAAGTGGTATTACCTGAAACTATCGAGAAAGATCTGGAAGATGTTCCTGAGGCTGCTATCCAAATTCGAGATTCTGCAGCTGTGCATAGTGAACTTGTGAAGATCGGTCAGAACAAGCCATTGGTTCGTGCATATTTGGCTAGCATTTATTTCATGGACGACCTGCTCGGACAAATCCTGGATGCGTTAGAAGCATCCGACTATGCCGACAATACGATCGTCTTGATTTGGTCGGATCATGGCTTCAACCATGGAGAGAAAGAAATTTGGGGTAAGAGTGCTTTATGGGAACAAACAACCCGTTGTGTGACGATGATTCAGACTCCGGGAGGTCCATCCTGGTCGGTTGCAGAGCCTGTAAATCTGATCGATCTTTACCCAACTTTGGTGGATCTTTGTGACCTGCCACAGCCTCAACAGACGCTCGATGGTATGTCATTAAAACCTCAGCTTGACGACGTGGAAGCAAAACGATCTAAACCCTCGATTACCTGGTATGGGGCAGACAATGTCGCGGCTCGTTCCAAAGATTTTCGACTGGTCCAATACTTCGATGGTTCGGTGGAACTTTACGACCATCGCAACGATCCGAAAGAGTGGTTCAATTTAGCTCAAAATCCTGAGTATTCGAGCATCGTTGAAAAACTCCTAAAGGAGATTCCGAGCGAACGAGCAAAGCCAGTTGGCAAGTTGCCTTTGGGGCAAGAACTATGATAACACTTGGTATGATATGTTGATCAGAGGATGTTTGTTACAGTATCGATCGAAGTGTTCTCGCTAAACCTAAGTGGCACGAAGAATCGGATTCTAAGGACTCCCTAGTCCTTCAATCGATGGATTACTTCACTGCTAACCCAGTAGATATCCGCTAATTCAACTTTGTCTTTTTTCCCGAGACCTCTACGAGAGAAGAACAGATATTTTCCATCGGGAGTTACGTAGGGTGCCATGTCGCAAATATCTGTGTTGATCTCAGGACCCAGATTTTTTGGTTTCGACCAGAGGTTGCCTTTGTCGTCCTCAGAGAAGCTCACATAAATGTCGTGTTGACCGTGTCCGATTTTTCCTCCCCAAATCGTGAAAAGAATAAATTTTTCTTCGGGATCGATGAAGTGAAAGAAACACCGTTTGGCTCCAATTTTATTTGTGATATCTTCGATTTCTGGATATTTTCCATCTACACATTTTGCTCTGAAGATCCCATAACGATTTTCCTCTTCGTTTCCAAGGGTGAGATAAATATCTTGATCATTGCTTACACTGATATACCAAATTTGCTCGTTCTTTTTTAGTGGGAGATCGAGATTGATGGGATCACTCCATTTGGAATCAATTTTTTGGCTCATCCATATGTTTGGTTCTTCACTGTCATCTTTTGTTTTGGTTCCAGCGATGTAGGCTCGTTTTCCATCTGATGTGAAAGCTTGAGTCATACCCCAATTCAGTGAAACAAACATTTCCGGGATTCCGTTGGGTGCCTCATCTCCCGCATCAATACGAACAGGGTCGCCCCATTTTCCGTTTTTATTCTCGATAACAAAACGGTTCGAGTTATCCCAGGTTTCATCGGTATGCTGGTAGTAAAACTGCATCCCGTCCGCAGACCAAACACTGTATTGTTCATAGCGATCTGGTCTGCAAATCGTGTCTGGAGCGAAGAGCACGGGAGTTATCCCAGGGGGAGTAAGCCCTAAATAGGGTTTGGCTGCGTTTTTGGCAGTGCAAGAGAGTGCAAAAATGAAGACAAACAGGTAGAAGAGAGTATTTTGGCGTCGTTTCATGTATTTTATAACAGGGGATGGAATCTAAAATGGTATACAAGACATTATTACTCCGAGTCATACATTACTACTTCTCTTAAGTTAATGTCGGTCGATCCAATTACAGTATAATTTTTGTATCGATGGCCCGTTAGGACTGTAAGACCACCGAAACGACTCAAACGAGTAGTTTAATTTAGCTCAAAACCCAGACTATTTGAGCATCGTTGAAAAACTCCTAAAGGAAATTCCGAGCGAACGAGCAAAGCCAGTTGGCAAGTTGCCTTTGGGGCAAGATGATCATTGATTCTTTCACTTTTTCATTCACCCGTCTGAGTAAGAAATTCGGTTTAAAAGTGACAGACATTCAGATAATGTTGGGAGTAGGTAACTTCAGAACTGGGATGGCATTCAAATAGCCAGGTTTCGTTTGTAAACGAGGATGAATTTAAGCTCTGAAGTTACTATTTAAAATCTAACATGGGTGGTATGAAAATCACAATGTAAGCCCCGTAAATGGTGAAATCATTACAGATGGGCAAAAGATCATACTAAGATCTGATACTTGTTAAAATACCCCATGTTTTTGGTTAAGAATTCATAACCGGTACGGGACAGGTTTGTTAATATCGGTTTATCGCAGCAGTCGTGGGACTGGACCCCTGAGCACTGAATGCTGTGAATGATAAACCCTGAAAATAATGAAAAACAAACTTAAGAACCCTTTAATCCATCTATGGACGTTATTACTGTTCGTAGTAACATTGAATGGACAAAGTAATGTCTCAGATGAAAGCAGTGATGTTTACGAACTATCACCTTTCGTAGTGGACACCCGTTCGGACGAAGGCTACTACGCCACCAATACCTTGGCCGGAACGCGTTTGAACTCTAGTCTGAAGGACGTATCGTCTCCGATATCTGTATTCACACTAGAACTAATGCAGGATGTTGGTGCGACGAATATGCAGGAAGCATTGATGTATTCGGTTAGTGTTCAAAATGAGAATGAATACGCTCCGGATGATACCGAAGGAGAAAGTATCGCCTCTACTACTCAAACACGAGTGCGTGGCATTTCAGCCGGAACCACTACCCGAGGTTATTTTAAATCCAATTTTCGTTCGGACACCTACAACATCGAACGACTGACCATCGCCCGTGGTCCGAACTCCATTTTATTCGGATTGGGTAGTCCTTCCGGGGTTTTGGATTCCACTCCGGTTAAGGCCTATTTTGGTGATAAACGTGGCAGAGTCAGTCTCCGTTTGGACAACTGGGGAAGCATTCGTGGGACAGTGGATTACAATCTCCCTGTTATTGAGGATCTTGTATCGGTAAGAGTCGCGGGAATGACACAGGAGAATAAAACATTCAGAGATCCTGAAAATGATGACGAGACCCGTTACTATGTTACTTCTACGATCAAGCCATTCGAAAATACCACGATTCGATTCAGTTATGAAAAAATGAAAAACGATCGTGTTCGGGCTCGTCAGTCTCTGATGGAAGACCGCATCTCTGATTGGATTGCTGCAGGTGAACCTCTTTATGATCATTCGACAGGATTATGGACACTCGACAACGGTGCGAGTTGGCAGGAGATCAGCTCTTTATCCAATTTTGTAAATAACTCAGGCATCGGTTATCAGGATCGAGTCCATATCGTTGATGGTTCTCTAGGGGGTTCTGAGCTTCAGGGTTTAGTCTGGCAAAATACGGGTTTGTCTTTTGATCCCACTGCGGATCCAAAATATACGTTTTCAGACGGTAGTATTGTGCCGAGTGACATCAATTATCATGGGCTCGCGTCAGTATCGCGTTTGGAAGGAGACATTTCATCTATCGTCCTTGAGCAAAAGATCGTGGATAATTTTTTCGTGGAGATTGCATACAACAACGAAAATTACACCAGAGATCAGGACGAAGCTTTACGCGGTGGTTTAACGGGAATCGAAGCAGACGTAAATTATTATCTGCCCTATGCGGAAGGCTCTGATGAACTCGTAATGAATCCGAACCGTGGTCGATACATGGTGGAAAGTGAATACCTCGGTTATACCCAGGAGATTCAGCTTGAGACTTTCCGTGCGATGGCCTCCTACAGCGTTGATTTTAGTGATAAAGAATGGAGTTGGTTGGGTCGTCACAACTTCGGACTCATGTATCAGAAAGAGATTACTGATAATTTTAAGATCAAGCGCCGTCAGATGAACGTGGGCGACTATTGGATTGGCGAAGAGGGCGATTTCAATATCAACAACATCAAATCTCGCTATTATCTGGACATTCCTGGTTTGAGCAGTGATTCGGCTGGAGTGGAGTATCCTACAGAATTTAAGCAGGCTCCCTGGGACTCTGTGATCGGTTCGGTTCAAGGCGATGGGATACCAACCCAGACACGCAACGAGATCGTTGGTAAACTTTTCGTGCTACAAAGCTTTCTCTTGGATGATTCGTTGGTGTTAACCTATGGGTATCGTTCTGACACCCAAAAAGCGTACACCAGCACTTTTGGCGAACGTGATCCCGTCACTCGCGAATTTATCTATGAAGGAGTTGGGCTGAATGATGAGGCGAATGAGCAGTCAGGCGTCACCCGCACTTACGGTTTGGTGTATCATACACCACTGGAAGGCGTGTCATTGGTTTACAACAGAGCCAATACGTTTAATCCTCAGGGAGATTATTTCGATTGGTTTGGCAACCCATTGCCACCAGGATCCGGTGAAGGTGAAGATTACGGTGTGAACCTCGAATTACTTGATGGGAAGCTCAACGCCAAGATCACCTACTTCAAGAACACGTCTATCGATAACGTCGAGTTCGACTGGTATTATGAAGAACCAAAGTGGAGTGTTGTAGGTAACATGGACGCCAGTTGGGGTATGGTTTCAGTATATGCGGATCGGCTGGGTAATACCGGAGACGTCAATATCGTCAACGTCAACGACAGCATTCGTGCAACTCGGGACTATGAGTCCAAAGGTTTCGAAATGGAACTCTTCTATCAACCTACCACTAATCTCGATATCAGATTTACACTTAGCAAGACAGAGGCGGTAAATTTGAAAGTTGTGCCCTACCTTCAGGAATATGTGGCTGAGCGTTATCCTATTTGGGAGAAATATTTTGGTTATCCTTCTTGGGGACAATGGGACTGGCCTTTGCCTGAATGGAATGATGATTGGGCAAATACTCCTGGCACGACGGGTTACGATCTTTTAAATACGCTGGCCGCACTACCTCGTGTGGATGAGTTTGCTGCTTCAGAGGGTAGTGTTACCGCCAGAGGTCGTAAATGGCGTTCCAATTTGATCGTGAATTACAGAGTGGAATCTGTTCAAGGCCTGTCAGTAGGAGGTGCAGTGCGTTACCGTAGTCCTGACACTATTGGTTACGGTGGTCGTGATAACCCGAGAAATCCAGGAACACAAATTACGGATGTGGATAAGCCCATTGAAGGTGAAAGAATTCTGGAATTTGACGGTTGGGTGAAATATCGAAAGAACTTTGTCATTAATGGAAAAGACCTCGGATGGACGGTTCAGATGAATATTCAGAATCTCCTTGATGACGATGATTTTGTCGCGACTTCAGTTGATACTTTCGGTCGCCCCACAAGTTATATTCAAAAAACTCCAAGAACGTTTGTGTTAACAAACACGATTGAGTTCTGATGAATTGATTTTCCAGCCTAACGCACACGCAAGTGGCTTAAAGGAACACTCATAATTGGGGGTGTTCCTTTCTTTGTGTATTTTCCGGAATGTCATGAAGAATCATTTTTAAGGCAGCCGAATCTGTAAAGTTTTGGACTAGAGAAAATTGAGTTTTTCTAAACACTCATGCGTTCGGTTATAATGTGATCTTGCGATCATAGAATGAAAGATTGAATCAAATCCGGCACCTAACTTTGGAGGGCAATGCTCCGTCATTGCCATTGTTTCCCCTTGTATCTACAGCAATGACGGAGCATTGCCCTCCATTGAAACAAACGAGTGTCAGGGATGTCGTTCCATTTCCTCAATTTTGCCAGATTCGATTCAAATTTGCACACATAAGTACACGAAAAAGGCCTCATAAACTGAGGCCTTTCGCAGTTTGGTATGATTCGTAAAATTACTGCTGTTTGAGGCTGAGCTCATCGGCATGAATCAACTGAGCTCCTCCGGTTGGATTGTAGATGTAAATCGTTGCGGACGTGTTCCCCGAGCCAGTTGTGAATTGGATACTTTTCTGCTCGTAGCTGGTGTTTGTAAAACTCAGACTGTCCTCCGAACTGCCATAGTTTTTAACTCCAATTCGACCTTCTCCACCTGACGTTTTCACCCAGGCGCTGAATAAATAGGTTGTGTTTGGAGATAGGCCACTGATGACAGCTTCATACCCTCCGCCCCACTGGGTTGTGTCGACTAGTTCTGCTGCGAAAGTTCCCGAATACTGATTGTTGCTCACAACACTCGAACCTCCCCAAAGATAAGATGATGATCCAGTTTCAAAACCAGAATCGATCAAAATATTGGCATCGCTGGTCTTCTGATAAACACGAATATAATCGACCAGATATTCGGTTTCGTTGGGTAGGCCCGAAGAGTTCCCTCCACTATTTCCGCCAATCGCAAGATTGAGCCATAGCACTTGAGGAAATGTCTGAAATGGTGCTACACCAGGATATGCGTGAGATGAACCAGAGTTCGTTTTGCTTGGGTCAAATTCGTTAAGTAACAATCCATCCACGTAGATGGCGATCCTCTCGGGCGACCAGTCCATCGTCCAGATGTGATAACTGTTTTCCCAGTTTGATCCCAGATCATCCACGCTGATCGAATAGCTATCCCAATTTGCGTTCCATTGACCGCTTCCAGCGACAGCGTAGTTCGCCAAAATTTTGTTTTTGTAGTTTTCCATGATATCGATTTCACCACCAGCAGGCCATTCAATACCATCTCCAACTGTCCATATAGCGGGCCATGTTCCCAAAAGATTTGTGACTTTTGCCCGGCATTCCACACGTCCGTAGAGGAAGTTGAAATTGCCAAAAGTAGCAATGCTTCCGGAAGTCCAGTAAGCGTATTGGGTGTTGTATCGCCAATCACTTGAATCGGGGTCATAATACTCATTTGCAACAGTTTCTCTTTTGGCGGTGATCACAAGATTGCCGTTACGTTGTTCTATATTGTCTGGAAGATAATACTGTTCTTCGTTGTTTCTTTGAAATCCCCGTTCGGGCACCCATACACTAGTGTCGAAGGAACCGGTGCCGTTAAACTCATCTGCAAATATCAGCTCGTATTCGTCAGAGTCAGCAACCAGTTCAAGATCATCTGCATAAAGATACTGTGCGTCACTAGTCGGATTCCAAATGAATACAGTTGCACTTGTATTGCTGGATCCCGTCGTGAACGTGATACTTTTGTATTGATATCCAGTGTTTTCAAAAGAGGTCGAAACTTGAACACCACCAAAGTTTTTTGCTCCTATTTGTCCTTCTCCACCAGATGATTTAACGTAGGCCGAAAAGCGGTAAGTGGTATTCGACTGGAGTCCGGTGATTGTCGCCTCATAACCACCGCCCCATTGAGTGGTATCATCCAATCTGGCTGCATATGTGCCAGAATTTTGGTTGTTATTTACGACAGTAGAACCACCCCAGAGAAAGGTGGAGGATCCGGTCTCAAAACCAGGATCGGGGATCAAGTTCGCCGTTACGGTCAAGCTTGAGATAACAGTAACAAACAAGGGTAATAGGTGTTTTTTCATATGCTTAGATTGATTGTGATAATCTAGGCATTTTTAGCATGATTCGGCGTCGGTGCGTTATTGTCGAATTCTCAATGATTGTTTAGAAATCATCAATCTATAGATCATGTTGCTGATAGTTTGTGTTCACACCTAGAGCACCTATTCGTTATCCTTCCTTGAAGCTGAATACTGGCTTGGGGAAAGGCCGAATTGTTTCTTAAAGGAAGCGCTAAAATGGCTCATATCGAGGAATCCTACCTGTTCCATTACCTCACTGACCTGTATGTCATGACCGAGCAGTAATTTTGCAGCGTGTTTTAACCGCATCGTTTTCAGATAGGAGGCAGGAGATTCTCCAGTAAGTGCCTTTAATTTCCGGTGAAGAGACATCTTGCTCATCGCCATCGCCTTGGCAAATTCATCGAGTTTAAACTCATGGTCGGCCATGTGTTCGACGATTACCGAATTCAGTTTGCCAGTAAATGGAGACTCTTTGCTTTCGTTACTTATCGATTCATCGTCTACCGGCAGGTTCTTTTCCGTAGCGAAACGTTCGATGACCGCCTCTCTTGTTTTGATCACATTCCGTAATCGTTTTTTGAGGACGTTCAGGCGAACTGGTTTGTTTATGAATTCATCTGCACCGCAATCGAAGCCTTTCGCTTCGTGTTTGTTGGATTTAAGGGCTGTTAATATGATGAATGGAATATGAGAGGTGAGGTCATTTCTTTTCACCAACGCACAGAGTTCATATCCATCAATCTCAGGCATGAGAACATCGCTTATGATGATATCGGGTATGAGGCGTTTGGCTTTTTCGTATCCGATTGCACCATTTTCAGCCGTTTCGATCCGGAACGCATCCGAGAGCCCATCACTGATGTATTCACGTATCTCCAGGTTGTCTTCGACTAGGAGCAGGATCGTTTCGTCATTGGAGTTCTCGATTTTCTCCTCCTCAATATCGATGATCACCGGTGGATCTGCACCGAGGTCTTGTTCCAATTGAATCGGCATGCTCACGTCGAATCGAGAACCGGGACGATCAGTGGAATCTGAATATACGGGACTGCTTACGGTGATCTGCCCACCGATCGATTCAACGGTCTTCTTGACCAGTGACATGCCGAGCCCTGAACCAACGGGGCGGTCTTTTCCCGATGTTTCACCCCGGAAAAATGGATCAAATACCTGTTTCATTTGTTCCTTCGAGAGACCTATGCCGTTGTCTGTCACTGAGATATTCAGAGTATCCTCTTGGATCATCCTAACTGAAACCGTGATTTCACCATGCTCATTCGTGTATTTGATCGCATTTGAAAGCAGGTTATCCAGGATCGTTTCCAGTTTATCTTGCTGTATGAGACAGCCTATCTTCCCATTTGGGGATTCAAAGTGGATACTTTGCTTTTTTTTCTGGGCTAGCGGACGTATGAGATCAATTTCGCTGGAGATGAGGGAAACGACCTCACACTTTACGAGTGGGGTCGATACTTTCCCAAGATTGATTTTTCTGAAATCCAGAAGTTGATCCACCAGCTTCATGAGCCGATTGACGGAGTCAGAGGCGGTTTTGAGCTTAGATACTGTTTTGGGATCTTTGCTATCGGCTAGAACCGACTCAATCGGATCTATAATTAGGGTAAGCGGGGTTCTTAGCTCATGTGAAAGGTGGCTGAAAAAATCTACTTTCACCTGTTCAATCTCAAGCAGATGCCGAACCTTAAGCCGAACGATCCAGATAATGAGGATAATAATGAACAGCAGGACTCCGGTAGATCCCGAAATGATCCACGGATTTTTCCACTTGGGAGGTGTCACGCGAAAGTTAATTTGGGCTGGTGTCGGATCAATGTTTCCCTGGTGATCGGAGGTTCTAACCTCGAACAAGTAATCACCCCCTTTTAGATTGAACAAAATCTTTTGAGTCTTCGGCTCGAATTGACTCCATCCTCCATTGTTCAAGCGATACGAGTAGGTTAATTTCGAACGACTGACAGTTGACCACTTTGCTTTTCCTTCCCAGTTGATAATTACATTTGCGGGCTCGTTGTATCTGCTGACTTCGCTTAAAATACGAGTTTCTGGAATGGTTACGCGGGGTTTGAATCTTATAGTGTATGTGTGAGGTAAATACTTCTCATCCTCTTCTTTCTGGTTTTTCTCGAATCTTACCCTCCACGGTTCGCAATAGGAATTGATCCATATTGATCCGTCTTGGCTTTGAAACATCGATCCGTGCCCATTTGCGATGGGAATGGGAAGTTCAAATATGCTCGGTCCCCAGCTTTCCCCGTCAAATCTTAAGAGCTCAGTATTGGTGAGGGCATAGACACTTCCTGGATGGTCGCGATCCTCAATGACACGAATCACATAATTGGAGTTCAATCCAGATTCGGCTGCGTGCCTGATCCAGTTTCCATCTTTGATTTGTAAGACTCCCAATCCCCGTTGGCATACCCACAACTCGTTATTGGTCGTCTTGACAATATCGTCTACCCACAAGGAGGTCGTCTCTTCCTCAAGATTGACGAGAGCAGGTTTTGTTATCTCATTTTCATATTTAAGGAAATTTTCTCCGCCAAGCCATAGGGTGTCGTTTTGTCTGACAATACTTGCAATGTGGGCGGGAACTTGCTGAGTCGTGATGTGTTCGGTGTGGAGTATCCCTTTGTGAATTTTGCAGACTAACACGCCTCCTTTATTGTCCATTTCGATGGCTCGGCTATCTCCACTTCCAAAATAAATCGTACCATCCTTGTATTCATACGCTGAGTGAACTCCGATACGAGAACCCAGATCCGGAAATTCATGAATCCGCCATTTGCCGTCTCGTAGGATCGATAGTGCCGCTGTGCCGTTGTGGCTCCCGTAAACCCAGATCAGATTATGGGATGAGCAATGGATGCCCAAGGGCAGATTGATGACGCCATCGGCTTCGTCAAAATAGTGCCAATGCCCGAGTGAAGGGTTGTTCACAATGACTTTTCCCTGGTAGTTGAGAAACCAAGCCCTCCCCGTCTTGTCTTCACATTGATACATCATTCCGGAGTAGGATTCCCACTGCTCATTTGAGGTGTCGACGTAGTAGGTGGATTCCCTGAAACCGCCGATAATGATGCCGGATCGATTGTTGATGATGAATGGAAAACTGTAAGGATTGAAGTGATCATCCTTTATGTCCCTCCAGTTTCCATTCTTGAATACGGAAATGAAATCCATGTTGTGGGTCACGAGACTTCCGTCTGATGCTTCAACCACAATGTCGTGCGTATTCAGTGTAGGATGTTTCGCAAACTCGAACCAGGAATCGGATCCTTCGTTGTATCTGAGAAGCCCGATCTCGTTATCATTGCAGATCGCAATCAAGCCGTAGTTTTGGGTATCAAGCAGAACAGTCCGGTGGGTCGAGGGAGATGACGGTAATTCGTAGACTTTTTCCTCACTAATCAAGAGTCTATAGCTCTCATCCAAGGGAACCCGATGCACCAAATCGCTGTAAATCGTCGTATACCAAAGATCTCCGTCTTTTATGAGGACTGAGATGATTCCTCCAGAAGTTTGATCAACAATAGTGACTTCTTCATTTTCGATTCGCAGCAAACCATTTGGTGAGCGCACAAATAAGATTCCATTTTCGGTCTCAGCAAATTGTACGATTCTGAGATCCATTCTAGCATCATAGTCATATAGCATTTTCCATGAACCTTCATGGAGCATTCTCAAACCTGCTTCAGTCGATACGTAAACTTTCCCATCTTTTGCACAATGAACCCTGTTAGGGAAGCTGGGGCTGAAACGATTCGGGTAGGGATATCTTGTTATCTCATTGCCGTCATAGGCGAAGATACCATCGTAGTTTGGGAGCCAAAGGGTATCATTTTGGTCAGATGCTCCGTAGAACGTGGAGATGTCAGATAAGTCTTCGAGCTCATTCCAACGCCAAGTTTCAGATATTGCGAAATTCAACTGTGGCGAAAACTCTTTTTGAGCAAAGATTGATGGCAGAAAACAAGCTCCGAAAAAAGTAAGCCCTCCAATAAACGAACCATTTGCTGAACACCAGCTGGAGAGATGGTCTCTGAATCTGGGAAAAAATAGATTCATGTGGGATTAGGGTATCTCTATGATTATCCAACGTAGATTGGGTCAGGCAATTACAAGAATGGTTTCTAAGAGATTAAATCAAAAGTAATTTTTTCGGCTCATTTTAGCGCTGTTTTTTCAAGGTCATTATTCAAACCAAAACAATTTCTGTTGAAAATTTACCAAATCGCACTGCATCGGGTCATTTCCATCCGAAGAACTATGAATTGGTAACGAGGCCAAAGGTTTTGAAAAATTTGAAATAACGAAGGTAAGGCTGATTTGGTAAAATCGATCCACAATACCGGTTAGTGCCTAGAGCATTTAATCTCCCGATCACCTTTTTTTACAAATCACATGATTTTACGAAATCGACTTATAATATTCCTCGCGTTGTTATCGAAACTAGCTTTCTCCCTAGTGGCTTCGAGTTTAAAAAATGATGATAATTCATTCGCACCTGGTGAGATTTGGTTGGATACGGATGGAATCGCGATCAATGCCCATGGCGGGGGTATATTGATACATGGAGATACGTATTACTGGTATGGTGAAATAAAAAAAGGGAACACCTATATGCCAGAATGCAATGCTGAATGGGGTGGCTCTAGAGTCGATGTAACCGGTATCGGTTGTTACTCGTCTAAGGACCTCATTCACTGGAAAAATGAGGGAAACGTTCTACCCGCAGAAACAATAATCCACGGGCACGATCTTCACACCTCTAAAGTGCTTGAACGTCCAAAAGTTATTTTCAACCAAAAGACGGGAAAATTTGTCATGTGGATGCATCTGGACAGTATGGACTACAAGGCAGCGAGGAGTGCAGTGGCGGTGAGTGACAGTCCCACCGGACCATTTCAGTATCTGCATAGTGTTCGCCCTAATACAGGTGTTTGGCCTGAAAATCTTCCCGAAAATGAGCGACATTTTGACAATCGTGAAGAACCTCTCAAACGGGATTTCTACGTAGGACAGATGGCTCGAGATATGACTCTTTTCGTAGAAGAAGATGGTTCGGCCTACCACATTTACTCCTCTGAAGAAAACAAAACACTTCACATCTCAAAATTAAGCGACGACTACCTCTGGCCTGTTGGCGAGTATACTCGAGCTTTTGTAGGGCGATCAATGGAAGCTCCGGCGATCTTTAAAAGAAATGGAAAGTATTATCTGATTGCATCAGGGTGCACTGGATGGGATCCCAATGAAGCCAGAAGTGCAGTGGCTGATTCATTGACTGGACCATGGAAGGAACTCGGGAATCCATGCGTAGGGGAGGGTAAAGAACTCACTTTTCGCTCTCAAAGCACCTTTGTCCTTAAGGTCAATGGTAAGAAGGAGGCCTACATTTTTATGGCAGACCGGTGGAACAAGAATGATTTGGAAGATTCACGATATGTCTGGTTACCTATCGAATTTGATTCGGCAGATATTCCGAGCATCAAATGGAAAGATCGCTGGAATCTGGATGAATTAGAGTAGAAACCCCTCGGGGAAACGGGATACTCAACCAGCCGGTGTTCGCTTAGCTTTAAGCGAAGCACTCAGTCATTGGACACAGGCACTCTATCGGATGCAGGAGTGCTTGGATCAAGAGCGATTTCCTGTTTGCCGTCCTTGTGCAGCACCAATCGATCTACTCCGAATCCATGCGAACGACCGCCAATGTAGACGATATAATCACCCGGCACTTCGAACGTAAATGTATTGAATTTGCCGTCCCAGATTTGAGTGCCATCCCATCCGAAGGCATTCCAATGAAATTGTCCGGGATTTTTTCCTCCCAACCGGGTTGCTCTTCGGGGGGTCCGCATGAGATTGATCCAGGCATCGTTGTCGCCATCTTTTTCGTGATGAATCACATGGACCCTGGCCCGATAGGTGCCGGGAGTTGTAATGCGGATTGGGAACAGAAGCCGATCTTGAATGTTTTGTTGATACTGAACGTGAATATCCGTGTTGTGCCCATCATGGTTACCCTGAAGGTTTTCTCCTATGTATTTGAGATAGCCGTTTCCAAAAAAGCCTTCTGGCTCGTTCAATAATACCCAGTTTTGATTAAACGGCTGATCTTCGCATTCCGCGATTACGTATCCTTCCTTCTCAAGGTAATAAGTACTGGGGTTTGTGAGTTCAAAAGCCCGTTCGGACATGTCGGGGTCCGGATCATGTCCCCAGTAGTTGTCGAAATAGGCGCTCGGGTTTTTCTTCTTGGGCTTCGGTTCTGAACTTTCGGCAGCTGTTAACGTATTTAAGGCAGTAAAAATAGAAATAAAAAGGATCGAAAGAGAAAGGGGTGATTTCATGTTTTAATTTGGGGGTTATCGCTATTTGTTTCTGAGTTTCGGAACACCTTTGTCGGAGTCAACCCGAATACTGATATCGAAACAGCCTATATCATGAGGTTCATCCCAAACCCGGGTTTCTCGGAAACCGTGATCTTACCCTCTTTGATCTCGTAGTCACCAAAATCGATGTAGTCTGAAACGCACGTTGCCCCTTCGACGGTACAGACATTTCCCAAACCAGCCGCTACATGGGTGACGCAGTGAGTTTTCATCATAGTTCCCCAAGCATGAGGGCTCGTAGTTGTGTTGATGTCGATCAGTTTGGGCATGAGTTTTCTCCACGGTGTCATCCCAAACCCGACGATATCGGGTAGAAACACGTCAAGTTTGCCTTCCTTTGCCAATTGCATGCAAACGTCATGATTGGGTTGCCTTTCGCCATCGGCGTAAAACGTCTTTTCCCAACCATTCTCCATCATCCAATCTTTGAGCTTTCTGCCTTCTTCCAAGTTTTCAACGAAAGGCTCTTCTATCCAATATAAGGGAATACCTTCGATCCCTTTGAGGAAATCCTTAGTATCCTGCAGGGAATACATGTCGTTGACGTCCACAAGAATATCAACCTTATCGCCAAACTCCTCATGAATCATCTGAATGACTTTGATGTCAGTTGCCAAACCTTTGGCATGAGGATACCACCTTCCACTCCTTCCAATCTTAACTTTGAGCTGACGATAGCCATAATCATAATCCCATTGACAGTTCTCTATCACCTTTTCCAATCCGGCAGGATTGTCCTCTGGTTCCAGTTCATCCAAGTAGATCATGCCACTGTAGATGCTGTGTTGCTTTTGTCCTTTAGCTCCGAGTAGCTGATATACAGGTTTCCGAAGAATGACTCCCGCTAGATCGTGCAGTGCGAGATCGAACATTTGGTCCACCCCCATCAAAATTCCCCGGGAAGGATCGATGAGCTGATCCACAGTTTTACCAAGCACCGATTCTTCTAAGGCGTTGTGATCGTATTTACCGTATTTTTGATGTCCCCATCCTATTGCTCCCTGATTGGTGAACAGTCTTACGAAAGCAGCTTCTTTGTGCTGACCGTGAACTCCAATCCTGCCATTTTTTCCCACCAACCTTGGCCAGCTGAAGGGAACTTTCCCAAATTCAACTTTATCAATAGTGTGCTTAGACAGTTCATTGCCTGTGTTAGTGGCTCTGCAGGATATACCCGTAAGAAAAGTGGCTGATGATAGTAGGGCAGATTTTTTGATGAAGTCTCTTCGAATCATGATAGAAACTGGATTTGGGGGTTAATTCAGGTGGTGTTGAACAGCGTCAGAGATCAGTGCTCAACTCGTTTCAGTCCTTGATTAAAACTCAGGAAGGCCGGCCATGCAAGCCAGTCTAATCAAATGAAACGGTCTGTTCGATGTGTCAATTTAATCCCATTGATTGTTTTATGGGACTTTTTATTGGCATGAAAAAACTTTTAACTGATTTTAGGTTTTCAGCCGTGGTATAGGTCGAAGTCGATTCACTAGATGGATTACAGGAAGGAAGTTAGAGATCAGAATAGCGAGTGGTTCGCCAAAGAGGTGTTGCCTCACGAAGGTGATGTGCGTGCTTGGTTGAGATCTAAATTCCCGACTTTGAGTGATGCCGATGACATTATTCAGGAAGCCTATTTTAGGCTGATGAAGGCTCACACATCCGGACCATTGGTAAATCCCAGAGCGTATTTGTTCGTAATGGTAAAAAATCTGGTGATCAGCCGATTTAGGCACCTTAAATACGAGCGTCCATCAGAGGCCAGGGAAATGAGCCCATTGGAGATTGTGGATCGCATGCGGTCTCCTTCTGAAGAGGCAACTGCTAGTGACGACGTTAGATTATTGATTGAAGCTTTGAAGGCATTACCGGAACGATGCTGTCAGGTAATGACCTTGCGAAAAATATATGGATTTTCTCAAAAAGAGGTGGCACAGAGACTGGGGATCTCGGTGAACACCGTGCAAGTTCAAACCAGAATTGGTCTAAAAAAATGCGGTCAATATTTCCGAAAAATCGGATACAGGAGGGCTCGAAAATGAGCGAAATTAAACTTACTCAAAGAGAAATTCAGAAGATTGAAGACATCGCAGTTGATTGGGTGGTTCGAGAGGATAACGGATTGTCACCTAGCGAAGAAAAAGAACTGCAGGAGTGGTTGTTAGGTTCTGAGGTTCATCGCCAGGCGTACGATGAACAGCGCTGGAATTGGGGGGAATTTGATCGCTTGGCAGGATTACACACGAGCTATGGTTCCAGTGAAGATCCCCATTTATTGATTAACGACAGAAAGACAAAAGCTCCTTTTTATGTGAATGTCTGGTGGCAAGTGCTTGGAGGTGTAGCGGCCGTTGTGACTATTTCGTTTTCCTTATTCGATCGGTTTTTAGATCACAAACATGAGATCGAGGAAAGGAACTACGCAGAGGTAATCGTTGATCGTATTGACACTCAAGAGTTGAACGATGGGAGTACGATTCAACTCAATCGGGGTGCGGAGATCCAGGTCGCATTCAGTGAATCTGAAAGATCGGTTTCTCTCAAGGCTGGTGAAGCAAATTTTGTGGTGGAGAAGGATGAGTCACGCCCCTTTATTGTAGAGGTTTCCGGAGTTCGCCTGAGAGCTGTGGGGACGGAATTTAACGTGAGGGTGGATCAAACCTCTCTAGACGTGATCGTAACCGAAGGGGTGGTTGCCGTGAGCTCGAAGAATGAAGAGTTTTTACAAGGTAGGCAAGCAACTGAGACTTATCTAGAGGTAAACCAACGAGTGTTTGTCGATTTGGAAGCAGATGTGTTTGATCCGAAGATTCAATTCCTGGATGAAGAAATTGTTCAGCAGGAGTTGATTTGGAAACCCGTGCTTATCGACTTTGAGGATGTTCCATTGACTCAGATTATTGATGAGTTCAACCGCAGAAATCCGGTCAAAATGGTAGTGATTGATGGATCGGCGGGCGATGTGAGAATTTCCAGTATGTTTTGGTCGGACAACCTGAATGGATTCATTCGTCTGTTGGAATCCAACTTTGACATCAGAGCGGAGTGGGGAGAAGACGGATCCATTTATCTCTTAAGTGGAAGTCATTTGTAGGCCTGAGATTTCTAGTTTATGATCAAGTATTACCCCAGAGCGTCCTTAACTTTACTGTTCATTATTTTTTCCGTATGTCTCGCGTCATGTGCCCGTGGAAATAAGCATGACTTTGATATTCCTTCGGGTGAAGCGACCAAAACGCTTAAGCTTTTCGCTCTGCAAGCGGATGTGGATGTATTGATTAATGAAAGCGAGCTGGAAGGTATCCAAACCAACACCGTCAAGGGATCTTTGCCCATAGAAACTGCCCTGAAAACCATGATCTTGGGGACAAACTTGAAATTCCACCAGGACGAACAATCGAAGGCTATCGCCATCTTTTATTCTGATAAAAAATAGCATCTAATGATGTACCCTAAGTCTAACATCCGAACCCTTACGTTCTGCTGCGTAAGCGTAGTCATGTGTTTCGCATGTACTGGGGCTGAAAAGGTGATGGAGTTCAATATTGAAGCAGATAAGGCACGAAAAGCTATACGGGCATTTGGAAAACAATCGAGGGAGAGCCTGCTTTATAAACTCAAGGATTTGAAGGACGTGATCACTAATGAAGTGGTCGGGAATTACTCACCCAGTGACGCCCTCGAATTGTTGCTCGAAGGAACTCCTTTGAGCTTCGATCAAGATGTTGAGACGGGCGCGTTCGCGATTTTTCGTCTTGAAGAAATGAATTCCCCAATTTCGTCGGGTCTGACAAGCGGCAACTTGGAAGACCCCGCAAACACAAACCCGAAACAACATACAGATACAAATATGAATAAGAAAAAATCATTTCTTGGCAAGTTGCTAAGTGGCTTGGCGGGGATTGTTGTGGTGACAAATACTTCACCATTATCAGCCCAGGATGAGGACTTCGCAGACGAGGATGTCTACGAGCTTTCGCCTTTTGTAATAGCGGAAAGCGAAAACGTTGGCTATCTCGCGACGACTACGCTCGCAGGGACCCGCGTGAAGAGTAACCTGTCGGATTTAGGGTCAGCAATATCGGTTCTAACTCCAGAAGTTTTTGCAGATACTGGAGCCACTGATGCCGAGTCCATATTACCTTACAGTTTGAATGTGGAGGTCGCAGGTGTTCAGGGTAATTTTGCAGATACTTCTTCTGCCGGTGCAAATCGTGTGGATAGCAATAGTGTTACTCAGCGTAGTCAGGGAGCTACGCGTGTGCGTGGTTTATCCAATGCACTATTGGCTCGAGGATTGTTCCAAACGGATATTCCATTTGATAGCTACAATACTTCTTCCATTACCGTAAATCGTGGCCCTAACTCATTGCTCTTTGGTGCAACGACCCCAGGTGGTGTGGTTGATCAGTCATTGAATCAAGCTGTCTTTGGTAAGGATTTTGGAAAGGTTGAAATCAGAATTGGTAAAAGAAAGAGCCATCGTGAGGTCGTTGATTATAACAAAGTATTGATCGATAATCGTCTAGCTGTGCGTGTTTCTCTACTTAACGATGAGTTTAATTATCAACAAAAACCAACTTACAAAAAAGATAAGCGTGCCTACCTTGCCCTTAATGCAGTGTTGTTTGAGGGAACCGACGGTGGAGTCCTCGGTAGAACGACTATTCGCGCAAATACCGAGTTCATCGACGTGGATTCAAACCCACCAAAAATCATCCCTCCTGGAGATTCGATCACACCTTGGTTCCAAGCGCCTAGCAGAAGTATTGAAACCTACACAGGCACTACACTGCCTGGATGGGTTGATAACTACACACCAAAAACAACTATCGATAACCGAAGAGGCATCTTCAACGAAGGGAATCTACCGTTGGCCGCTGCGCAGCCTTACTTCATCAATATGTCGGTTCATTACCAACAGCCCAATTCTCAAGTTCCAAGCCTCGGACTTCCTAATGCTCCCCATGTAACGGGTGTTCCTGCACGGACTTTATGGCGCGGTCAATTGGGCGGATTGCAACGCGTGGATCTTTGGGGATCGACTTCAATCTACAACGGTCAGCCCTTCCAATGGACACCTGGGTTTACAGTTCCTGTGATTACGGATCGTAGAATTCTCGATAATCAGAAAATGGCGATTTCGGGCGATCTCGGTTATCGTAATTTCGACATCGATGTTCAGAACATTGCTCTTGAGCAAGAGCTCTTTGATGGCAAAGCGGGTATAGAGATCGCTTATGACAATCAGTCCTATGAAAACGATTATTATGATCCATTTTCTGGAGGTGGTCACCACGGTAATGCTTTCCGTAGTTATGAACTGAGAGTTGATGTCACTGAACACTTGCCTGATGGTACACCGAATCCAAATTTGGGTAAGGCTTACATGGTGGATATCATGACTCCCTATTATAATCGAAAAACGGATCGTGAAACCACTCGTGTGACCGCATTCTACGATTTAGATTTCACTGAAAACGATGGTTTTAGTCGATGGTTTGGACGCCATGTGTTCACAGGGTTTTATAGCCATAGCACTATTGACTCAGAGAATCGAGACGTTCGTCACTCCTGGGGCGATACTCCTGGAACTGAGTGGCCAATTCGGACCACAGTTAATGCTCGTCTGACGGAAGGTCGCCGCACATTGCCAATCATGGTTTACTTGACGGAGTCTTTGTTAGGGCCTCAGTACCAAAATCCTTCGGACGTGAAAATTGCCAACTACATGACCATTAGGACGCCGCAACCTGGGGATGTATATGCAAATCGCTTTCATCCATTCTTTGCCACTCCTGCAAATACAAATGAATCAGGTAATTCTTTGTATGAAGAGGAGTATGAAATTCTTCACTATTTACATGGTGGTAACGCTTTGAGGAGAACTTTGGAAGCGAAAGCTCTCAGCTGGCAGTCTTATTGGTTTGACGGAAACTTGGTTGGCTTGATCGGGATGCGTAATGACCGATTCAAAACAATCGAGAACATTTCACTTGGTAATTTCACAGCTGAGTATTCTGATGCTAACAGTGATGGTCGTCTTGCTGATGGTTCGTTTGATGGTAGAAGAATCCGTATTGCAGATGAGGACGATGCCGCCCATGCTGACCAAGTTTCCAGCGTAAACGATGATACCATGACATGGAGTCTTGTGGCTCACGTTCCTGAGTCGTGGTCCAAATTTCCATTGGCTGGAAAACTTAGTTTCCATTACAATGAATCTGAGACCTTCGTTCCGTCGAGAACTCGGCGTGATTATGATGGTAACGAGTTAGGTCCAGAAACAGGTGAGACAACCGAATATGGGTTCACCGTGAAATTGTTCGATGAACGGATGTCCGTTCGCGTCAATTGGTTTGAGTTGACTCAAAATAATGCAACTGCCTCAGGCGGTCCTTCGGGAGGAGGGTTAATCACGGGTTGGCTTAATAATTGGAAACGAGCAGAAAGGGATGGAATAGCATTCGAAGATGCCTTGTTGGTCGGGCGGACTACTCGTCCAGATTTGCCGGCGAACGTCACGTCATATGCAGCGATGTATGACTTGCTCATCAGTTTAGCGCCTCAAGCACAACGGGATCTATTCAACTATCGCCTAAGTGATGATGGAGAGACTTATATTTCTGATCCTAATCCTGGTCAGGTCACTTTGACCAACGCGAAGGCTGAGGGATTTGAAATCGATGTTGTAGGTAACGTTACCGAAAATTGGAGAGTCATGTTCAACTATGGCCAACAGGAAACGACTCCAAGCAACTCCGCACCAATCGCATCAAGATTCACCTTTGCGGTGAGAGATAATCTCGCAGCGGCGGGTCTGACGGATGTCTCTCGGCAACCTTCGGTCTCACCTGTGACTTTCGGCAACCTTATGACCAATCAGGTCAATACGGTTGTAGGACTCACTTCTAAAGACGGAACCGTATCGCTTGAGCAAAGGAAACACCGCGTGAATTTGCTCTCAACTTATAGTTTCTTGGATGATTCCAGGTTGAATGGACTGACAGTGGGTGGTGCTATTCGTTGGCAGAGTTCAGTTGCAACTGGCTATGAATCTTTCGCGACTGATGGAGTAGTTACGCCAAACCTTAATCGACCTTACATGGGACCTGAGGAACTCAATGGAGATGTTTGGGTGAGCTACAAACGCAAAATTGAGCTATTCAACACTCCTTTGGACTGGAAGATTCAGTTGAACGTGCGTAACGCGATCGGAAGTGATGATTACATTCCTGTCATTACCAATCCCGATGGAAGTGTCGCGGTCGTCAGAAATCCTCCTACTCAGGAATGGTTCCTTACTAACACATTCTCTTTTTAATACATTCATTACTTAGGGTGTATTAAATGTTCTAGGGCCGCGTGGCCAGATAAAGGTCTGCCGCGCGGTCTTTTCCCTTACTGAATTTCTCATTTTTTGTATTTCTTGATGAATATTGTAATTACATTTTCTACCTTACTGCTGGTCAGTTGTTCCATTCTTTCGGAAGACAAAGTTGCTACCTTAGCGGATCCAACAATTTACAAATATGAAGGAGATTATTATCTCTTCGGTACTGAAACTCCTCCACAAGTGGGTTTTAGAATCTACTCTTCTGATAATCTTGAGGATTGGTATGTTCCTGAAACTGCCTATGAGGGGGGTTATGTATTGAAAAAGGAAACTCAGACCTATGGGAGCAGAGGTTTTTGGGCTCCACAGATATTTGAATATAAAGGCAAGACAGGTATCGCGTATACGGCCAATGAACGAATCGCAATTGCTTTTGCCGAAAGTCCTTTGGGTCCATTTCTCCAACAAGATGTTCGATCGCTAAACAATGATTTGCTGCAAATAGACCCATTTCTCTTTTTTGAAGAGGATGGGAAAATCTACCTTTATCATGTTCGTTTAAGGAAAGGAAATCACATCTACGTAGCTGAGATGGAAGAAAATCTAAGCGGTATCAATAAAGAGACCTTAACCCATTGCATATCTGCTGAAAAAAATACATGGGAAGACACCCAAACTTATCCGAGTGTTCCAGTGATTGAAGGCCCGACCCTCATCAAACACAAAGGAATCTACTATTTATTCTATTCTGCGAATCACTTCATGAGTGCAGATTATGCCGTCGGGTATGCTACTGCTCCCTCGCCTACTGGTCCATGGACACGCTACGAAGGTAACCCAATTATACACAGAGAGCACCTCGATATCAACGGAACCGGTCATGGGGATGTTTTGATAGATGGTGATGATATGTATTATGTATTCCACACTCACGCGTCAGACGAGGAGGTTAGGCCAAGACATACGATGTTGGTGAAGATGAGATTTGAGGAAACTGAATCCAGTGTAGATAAAGTCGTTGTTGATTACGAATCGGCGGTCTATTTGAAGAAAAACTAAGCAGAGCTCCGCCAGCTGGTGTGATGTTTGGTTTTTCTCATTTAAAACCCAACTCGTCATCATCATGGCGGATGTGTACCTACGGCGATCTGCTGCCCTACGGTGGCGTGAATGTGAAGACCCCAACATGGATTGCTTGACCGATGAGGGAATGACTTTTGATCAAGCTCACGTTTCTATGGCGATGTGTATTCCATGTCGTGCATCTCTTCACACTGGGTGATACCTATCGGCTGCGTAATGAAGCCGATCCGTCGTAGATGAACCATTGGCCGGCACCGAAGTTCAAGCCAAACATCGTTTATTCCATATTCTCTCCAGTAATTTCAATATGCTAAGGTGATCTGGACGCTTTTGGTGTGCTTTAGGAGTTATTGCGCGAATTATTGCTTCAAATAATCAAAACTCTTTTGGCTAATGGTGAGGGTTCAAGTGTTGTAGTGATATAACCGACTATTAATGTAGTATCGAACTCGTGAAAAAATCAGACAGAGCGTATTCCAAATGGTTCGTGGATGAAGTCTATCCGCATGAGAATGCGCTCAAGGCATGGATTGATTCGAGATTTAGTGGAGTTTGCGACTCCAGTGATGTGGTTCAGGAAGCTTTTGTAAAAATCTTAGAAGCACGAAAAAGAGGGCCGATTGTGAACCCGAGAGCGTTTTTGTTCATCACAGCTCGGAATTTAGTGCTAAATCATATCCGACATTTTAAATACGAGCGACCTCCCGGGATAAGAGAGGTAGACGAGTTCAGCATCGCTGATGAATTGAGGACACCTCTGGAGAAGGTCGTTTACAGTGAGGAAATCGATTTGTTAAAGGAGGCGATTAAGTCGCTTCCAGAGAAATGTCGTGAAGTCGTGACTTTGAGGAAAGTCTACGGCTTGTCCATTTTAGAAACGGCTGAATTTCTTGCTGTTTCCCGTCACACGGTGGAAACCCAATCCGCGATCGGATTGAAGAAATGCATGAGATATTTTGAGCAAAGAGGCTATCAGGTAAGGGGATAATATGAAAAACAACGAAAAGAGAGACCCTATGCTTTCTGAGATTGAAGCTGAAGCTGCCGCTTGGGTGATTCGTCATGAGCGTGGTTTGACGGCTGACGAGCAGGATAGGCTCAACGAGTGGTTGACGAGTGATCCTGAGCACCGTCGGGTTTATAAAAATTATAACCTCGGGTGGAGTGATTTGGACCGCTTGGTAGGACTGCAGGCATCATACAGTGCTCCTATCGATCCAGGATTGTTGTCAGGTAAAGAGCATTCCCGGTCAAAGATCTACCGATTTGAGAATATTGTGAAGGTGGTTGTGCCGCTGGTAGCTTGCTTGTTGCTGTGTGTTGCGCTGCTGAACCGCAAGCCAGAAGTCGAGCCCATTAAGTTTGATACTACGGTGAAAACCCATCAAATGGAGCGCATTCGCAACGAAACTTTGGAAGACGGCTCTAAAATCGAGTTCAATTGGGATGCACTTGCCGAAGTGGAGTACACCAGTGATATGCGCTTGGTTCGATTGATTAAAGGTGAGGCCAACTTTGTCGTACAAAAGGACATCGAGCGTCCCTTCATTGTCGACGTAGATGGAGTCAGAGTCAAAGCGGTTGGAACTGAGTTTAATGTGAAGCGGGGAGAAAATCAGCTGGATGTTATTGTGACAGAAGGACTCGTGGTACTCGAAAATGTGCGAGCTTCAGAAAGTGAAGATGGATTTAGCGAAGAAGCCCTGTTGAAGGAGAATTTTAAAGCAGTGATCGACTTCGAAGGAGAAGAGCCATCCCTGGAAGTGACAGTCTTGGAAAACCAAGAAGTGGAAGAAGCGCTTTTTTGGAAACCAAAACTGATCCATTTCGAGAACGTGACATTGGATGTCATCGTTGATGAATTCAACAAAAGGAACATCCAAAAGATCGTTTTAGCAGACCCGAGTTTGAAGCACATCCAGCTCAATAGCGTCTTCTGGTCAGACAACATCGCTGGGTTTGTTCGTTTACTGGAGTCCACTTTCCAAATTCAGGCGTCATTTGATGACGAAGGTCAGATATTCCTAAGCCGGATTGTCGAAACACCTGTTTTTTAGTTCGAATGCATTACCCCAAAACTTTTTCCCTATTGAAATCTAAATTGAGTGTCGGAGTGGTTGTGTCACTCTTTATTGGAGGTCTAATGATGGCAGCTTTAGTTTCCTGTAAAAGTAGTGATTCGATTCACTTCGACATTCCGAAAGGTAACGCAAGCCAGACGCTTTTGATCTATGCAGAGCAGTCGAAGACCGAGATCATGTTCGATCTCAAAAAACCAATCATCACCAAAGCCGCCAAAGGTAAAATGGATAAGCTCGAGGCACTGGAAATGATGATTAAAGGTACACCGTTAATCTATGAAATCGATGTAGAATCTGGAGCCATCGGAGTCATGGAAAGCATGTAGAAGTTGAATCACCCCAAGTATTCGTAATCCCAGAGCACTGATGACCTTTTTTTTAGACAGAAAAAGACTATTTCTGTTTGGCTACATTTGTTTGACCGTTTTTGGAATTCAGGGACTCAAAGCTGATGAAAAAATTCGTTTTGAAATTCCGAAAGGTGATGCCACCCAGTCTTTTACCAAGTTTGCGATGCAATCTGGTAGTAGCCTTTTCTACACTCCCGACATCGTGGAAGGCATTCAAATTGAAGAATTGAGAGGCATGTTTGGAGTTCAGGAAGCGTTGAGCCTGTTACTGAAGGATACTCCACTGGAATTTATTAAGGATGTTGAGACGGGCGCATTTGCAATAGTTCGTTCCAAAAAACTTTCCACGAACCCTGCGGGCGGCCACCCGAAAGGTTCAGCAAAAACAAACCCGAAACAACACCGAGAGGAAACTATGAATAAGAAAAAAACGTTTCTTGGCAAGCTACTAAGCAGCTTGGCAGGAATTGTCGTGGTGACAAATACTTCACCATTATCAGCCCAGAATGAGGACTTCGCAGACGAGGATGTCTATGAGCTTTCTCCCTTTGTCATCGCTGAAAGCGAAAACGTTGGCTATCTAGCTACTAGTACACTTGCAGGGACCCGGATCAAGACCAACCTAGCCGACGTCGGATCAGCTATATCGGTTTTAACTCCAGAAGTCTTCGCAGATACCGGAGCAACGGATGCCGAGTCCATATTACCCTACAGTTTGAATGTGGAGGTCGCAGGTGTTCAGGGTAATTTTGCGAACCCTGGGAATGCCGGTGGAAGCCGATTGCGTGCGAATAGTACCGCGAGAAACAGTCAGGCTGGCACACGCGTAAGAGGTTTATCAAGTGCTCTGTTGGCGAGGGGATTGTTCCGAACAGACATTCCTTTCGATAGTTATAATACGTCGGCTGTTACGATTAATCGCGGTCCGAATTCGCTGTTGTTTGGAGCGACCACACCTGGCGGTGTGATCGACCAATCGTTGAATCAGGCTCAATTCGGCAAAGATTTCGGAAAGTTTGAAATCCGAATTGGGGAACGAAAAAGCCACCGAGAGGTTTTGGATTACAACAAAGTGATCGTGAAGAATCGATTGGCTGTGAGGCTGGCCCTTTTGAACGATGATATCCAATATCAACAAAGCCCGACTTATAAACGTGACCAACGAGCCTACGTCACAGCGACTGCTATTCTTCATGAAGGATCCGACGGTGGAATACTAGGTCGCACTAAGTTGCGAGCCAATTTTGAAAATGGGAAGGTGGAATCTAATCCTCCCAAGATTACTCCTCCAGGTGATGCTTTGACCGATTGGTTTGAAGTTCCTGACCGTGATTTGCAGCAATATACCGGAACTGTTTTTCCGGATTACGTAGACAACTTCATACCCAAGCAGACTATCGATAATCGTCTAGGAACTATGTCGATCAACGACGCAACGCTACCTATGTCGCAGCCTTTCTTCATCAACATGTCGATTTACTATCACCAACCTAACCTCGAATCGCCAAGTATGGGGGTCTCTGGACTGGAATATGTTGGAGGTATGCCTGCTCGTACTTTGTGGCGTGGTGTATTAGGCAAGGGTAGGGTCGATACATGGGGCACTTATCCTTTTTTTGGTGGAATCCCCGGGGATTTTGCACCGGGATTTACGGTCCCTGTGATTATGGATCGAAATGTTTTTGATAATCAAAACATGGCGATTACGGGAACTTTGGGATATCGTAACTACGACTTTGACGCTCAAAATATCGCGCTTGAGCAAGAATTATTCGACGGAAAAGCGGGAATTGAAATCGCTTATGACCGACAAAGTTACGAGAACAATTACTACGATCCCTTTAGTGGCGCCGGTCATGGAGGTAACTCTTTTAGAGGTTATGATATCCGGATCGATCTAATGGAGTATTTGCCCAACGATATGCCTAATCCCAATCTGGGACGTGCCTACATGGTGGATTTTAATACACCTCATTACGCTGAAAAATCGGATCGTGAAAGCAAACGTGCCACTGCGTTTTATGACCTGGACTTCACCGAAAACGAAGGCTTTAGCCGATGGTTTGGACGTCATGTGTTCACCGGTTTCTACAGTCATAGCACAGTGGACTCTGAAAGGCGTGATATACGGAACAAATGGATCGATGTTCCTGGGTCTCCTTGGGAGGTTCAGACGCTCGTCAATGACCGACTTAACGGGGAAAGGCGTAATGTGCCTATCATGGCATATCTGAGTGATGTTTTGCTTGGGCCGGAGATTCAGAGCATGTCCGATATACGGATAAACAACTACATGACGTTTTCTGCGCCTCAGCCTGGAGATAGGGTAGTGAACCACTTCCATTCGTTTTTCAATACACCCGCTGCTACCGATGGACCTGCAGTTCCATTGGAAGAGGGTGAATTTGAAGTTTACAGGAGTTTGTTCGGTGGAAATGCCGTCAGACAGGTTTTTGAAGGTAAAGCGCTCAGTTGGCAGTCATTTCTTTTTGACGGGAATCTGGTTGGATTGATTGGCTGGCGTGATGATCGGTTCAAGACTGTCGAAAATATCAGTTTGACAAATTTCGTAAATGAAACTCCAGATGCATTTGCTGACGGATTGCTTGAAAGCGGTGAATATGATGGAAGGCGTATCCGTATTGCGGATGAGGACAATCCTGATCATGCGGAGCAAGTGTCAAGTGTGAGCAACGAAACGCTTACATGGAGTTTGGTGGGGCATGTTCCTGAGGAATTGTTGAAATTACCTTATGGAGCGAATCTTAGTTTCCACTACAACGAATCGGAGACTTTTGTTCCTACGCGAGCTCGACGTGACTTTAACGGCAACGTGTTAGGTCCTGAAACAGGAGAAACAAAGGAATATGGATTTACCGTTCAACTCTTCGAAAAGAAGCTTTCTGTTCGTGTGAATTTCTTCGAGTTATCTCAAAACAACGCTACTGCGACAGGAGGCCCAGGTGCTCCTTCAAACACTGGATGGTTCCGATTCTGGAAGGATGCTGAGTTAACAGGAATACCTTTTGAAGAAGCATTGATGACAGGCTTGGATTCACGCCCGGTGTTGACTCCCGATATCACCAGTTACGAAGAAATGTATCAAGCCTTCCTCAATGTGATGCCACAGACGCAGCGGGACTTGTTTAATATTCGATTTGGCCCAGATGGACGTACAGTCTTAGCGGATCCTAATCCTGGCCAAACAGTCACCACAAACGCTATATCCGAAGGAATAGAGATTGATGTGGTCGGAAACATTACGGATAACTGGAGAGTAATGTTCAATTGGGGCCAGCAGGAGACCGTAACCGCGGATTCGGCTCCAGTAGCTGGAGAATATGTATTGGCTGTTGCTGAAAACCTTAAAACTTCAGGGTTGGACGTTGTCACCTTTGTGCCCTCTCTGTTTGAGTATAACCCACTTGGAAGACTTTGGAACGAGCAGGTGAATAGCTTGAACGCATTAAGAGCAAGAGACGGAACCGTTTCTCTGGAACAAAGAAAGCATCGTGTAAATCTGCTTTCGACTTACAGCTTCTTGAGTGATTCCAGGCTGAATGGATTAACTATAGGAGGCGCAATTCGCTGGCAAAGTGCCGTGGCTACAGGTTATGAAACTGAAGTGAATGAAGGCGTGGTAACTCCAATTATATCCAAACCCTTCTGGGGACCGGAAGAGCTGAACGGAGATGTTTGGGTCAGTTACGAAAGACCTCTCAAAATCTTCAACCGAGACGTAGACTGGAAGATTCAACTTAATGTTCGGAACGCAATTGGAAGTGATGACTACATACCTGTCGTGACGAACCCCAATGGCGAAGTCGCTGTGGTGCGTAATCCTCCCACACAAGAGTGGTTCCTCACCAATACCATCTCTTTTTAATACATTAATTACTTAGGGTATATATTAATGTAATGGGGGGTGTTTGTTCACTCTCACTCCCCAGGCTGTGCGAGAGGGTAAAGGTCCTCTTGCACGGTTGTTTTTATTTTATTATGCTTTCATAAGCCAGATACTTAGACGGAATGAAAAAACTAATACCAATATCTATAATTTGCTTAGGTTTCACATTACAAACGATTTTCAGTGATAGCACTGAAGAGCAGGCTGATGCTGCAAACAATATCATATTGGCCCAAAACCCGCTAGACGTAGCACTTGGAGATCCTTATGTTCTACTAGCTTCTGATGGCACTTATTACATGTATGGCACTGACGAAACGAAGAGTATTATCGGTTTTGGGGCATACTCATCACCAGATCTCAAGAGTTGGAAATTTGAAGGGCAAGTTTATGAAGGTGCGGTTAAGGATTCGTGGACTGTAAAGAATTTTTGGGCTCCTGAAGTCTATGAGAAAGATGAGAAATTTTACATGTTTTTTAGTGCCGACTGGAAGGAGAATCCTAATGACGAATTGGAAAATTTTCGCATTGGTGTTGCAGTATCCGACAGTCCAACTGGTCCATTTAGGGATCTGACGGATAGACCTTTGTTTGATCCGGGTTATCCCATCATTGATGCTAATATTTTTGAGCATGATAGTAGAATTTACCTCTATTATTCGCGCTGTTGCTATAAGAATCCCGTGGAAAGTGAAATAGCTGACTGGGCTCGTGATCAGGATCTCTTTGAAGAAATTGAGGAAAGCTGGGTCTATGGAGTGGAGATCTCTGATGATTTTACGCAAACAGTTGGCGAACCTGTTTTATTGTTGCGGCCACCTTTGAAAATGGATGATCGGCAGGCGGAGTGGGAGAGTAGATCTGTAACTTCTGGTGAAGTGAACAGAAGATGGACTGAGGGTTCGTTTCTATTTAAAAGTGGGGATAAATTTTATATGATGTATTCCGCTAACTACTTCGGTGGAAAGAATTATGCCGTGGGTTATGCCATTGCCGACCACCCGTTGGGTCCTTTCACGAAGTCAACGAATAATCCGGTGCTCCAAAAAAACCTAGAACAGGGCGGTGTTGTTTCAGGCACTGGGCACAACAGTATCACTTGGTCTAGAGATGGCAAAGAGATGTTTTGTGTGTATCATGGTCGCACGAAGGAGACTGGGCGTAAGCGTTTGGTATTCATAGATCGTATGCGCGTCGATGTTGATGGAAACTTGATAGTCGAAGGTCCGACAGTTGGAGTGCGCTGACTCATTCCTCAGTTTTCTTTTTCGGTTCTGTGCGGGGCGCAGCCGATGATGAAATCGTTTTTCCAAAATTGGATAATCCATACTTGGGAGGTGATGAGTTGAACGGAGATGTTTAGTTAAGATACAAACAAAACAGCTCTTTGACCTTAATGAGGATATTGGCGAAACTCGAAACATCGCAGATCAACATCCTGAAGTGGTTCAGGAATTAACTGAATTGGTTTTTAAATGGAATGAAACTCTGCCAATGGATGTTGGTGATCCTCGCTACAAAACAGGTAACTAAGACGTAAGAGTGTTACTAAAGAATTTCTATTTGCGGGGCAGACGATGTAGCGGGCCTTCTCATTTCATTCGTGAATGTGGTTCAAAACTAACGCATTTCACGTTACACATGA
The DNA here is from genome assembly GCA_022361075.1 of Opitutales bacterium. Classification (GTDB taxonomy): domain Bacteria; phylum Verrucomicrobiota; class Verrucomicrobiia; order Opitutales; family JAFGAQ01; genus JAKSBQ01. Next base: position 36,515 of record JAKSBQ010000244.1, read on the forward strand.
CCTAGCGTTTGTCGGATTTACCCCTTTGAAGTTTATACCAATTTCTCGAGATGGGAATGGTATGACCATTAGACAGCGTGATGGCGTATTTATGATCTCCTATGACTGAGATCTTTGTGATGAGGTCTTCTCTTACTATGTGCGATTTATGAGGGCGCACGAAAGAATCTGGAAGAATGGCTTCGATGTTTCCGATTGATTTGGAATGGATGAAAGTTTCGCCGTTTTCCAGATGAATTTCGGTGTAATTTCCGGCGCCATTTACATGGGAAATTTGGGAAGTGGAAATCAATTGCGTGGAATCACTTTCGCGGATGGAGAGGTAATTGGCTGTTTTTAAGTCCTTGAGTAGAGGTTTTTCGGGATGATAGCTGTCTCCTTTTTCATAGATACACTGGAAGCGATGAAGCGCTAATGCCAGCCGTTCTTCGGTGAAGGGTTTTGCAACAAAATCAATCACACCGTATTCGAATGCAGTGATGGCTTTGTCAGCGTAAGCAGAAACTATGATTGTGTGAAAGGGCTCAGAAACCACTTGTTGGAGGAGCTTAAAACCGTCCTTTCCCTGGAGGTTTAGATCGAGAAGCAAAAGGTCGAATGGTTGACTCTCCAAAATGACACTTGCAGAGGTGAGAGAATGCGCCAAAACAACCTCGATCGGATCATCTTTGAGTGCCTCTTTGGTCAGGCGTAGCAGCCTGTTTGCGATAGGTGCCACATCTTCTACAATCAGTATCCTCACGACTCAGACTCCTTCATGGGAAACTGGATGCTGGTGAACCATCGTGAATCCGTAGGACTTTGTTCGAATTTCCAGTTTTCTCCGAAGCTTTCACGGAGTCTGGCTTTAACATATTGAGTTCCCGTTCCCTCAACGGTGTCAGGATTTTCCGGATCACAGGCATCCTTTTCCAGGAGCAATGGGGTCGCGAATTTAATCCATAAAAAAGAGTCCTTTTCTTCAATATCGAGCTCAAACTGAATATCGCCACTAATGGTTTGGTAGCAATTGTGGGTGATCGCATTTTCAGCCAATGAATGAAGAATGTAGGGCGGGATCGAATTGACCGAGAGAAGGTCCTTATCAATTTTAATGTGTTGGATCAGGCGGAATTTCAGGTTTTCCCTATAGCTCATCAATTTTAAGTAAGACTCGCATATTTCGATTTCCTTTTCCAAGGGAATAACAGGTTCAGAAGCATATTGAGACGCTAACCGAAATTCTTCTGCAAGAGATTCAATGAAACGGATGCTTTCCCGGGGGTTGCTCTCAATCCATTCCGTCAATGAAGTCAGCGTATTCATGATGAAATGGGGCTGGATTTGTTTCTTTAGGAGTTCCGCCTCGAGACGACTCTTTTTGAGTTCCAGCTCGGTTTTCAGAAGAATGGTGCTTTTGTACTTATTTTTCCATTCTCGGGATTGGATCATGATTGAAACGATGATGCACATTGTGTGTCCTCCGAATGCATAGTAAGCAGCGGACTCGCCAATAAATTGACGTCCCGAAAGGAGACTTCCGAGTTGCGTTGCAATTACGATCATGGTTCCGGCCAATGCCCATTTCGCAGCTGTTGGATGATTCCGAAGTTCCCGGGTGCAAGTCATCGTATTCGTCATCAGTACAACCGCAATGAAAAGATCCAAAGGACGATCAATTTTGGAGGCCCAAGGGAAGGATTCGTTAAGTGTGAAAATTGAGACTGTCGTTGCGATACCAAACAGCATCCAACTCGCCCATTTAATTGCTCTTGGGCTGTTGAACTGGAGATGATGGAATAAAATGAGTAATCCGGCTCCAGAATATATCAGGATCTGCAAGTATTGATAAATCTGACTAACCCAGTGGTAGGGAATGGAGTAAGAATACAAGTATACGTGGAGCAACAAAGCACTTCCCATCACTGTGTAAAAGGCTGCTATGGTGAGGAATGCCCACCGCCTCTCATGATAGAAATAGTGTAGCAAGAAATAGAGGCTGAGAATCAAAACGAATCCAACAGGAACTGTGTTCTTGAGTTCCCAAAGGTTGTTGAAATTCAACACTTCCAAAGGGGTTAAAATCCATATGGCATCGATGAAATTAGGCTCTTTGGTGTGGTTTTGCGAAAAACGAAATGCAAGCTCGTGCATGCCAGGAGTAAATTGTTCTCGAGACAGGCTTGTTACAGATACGTAGTTCCCGGGAATCTCTTTTTTGGGTGAATCTGCAGGGTGCCCTGAGCTTCCGAGTTTTTGACCATCCCAAAAAACTTCATAGGAACCGTTGCAAGCGACAAGCAACTGGGGAGAGTAGTCAGGCAAAGGATTTGGATTTGATGTTTGCCAGGGAACAATCATTTGCATGCGCAGCCAATTCACTCCGTCGCTATCTTGAGGTAGATTGATGCTGGGATCGGTCGTATGGAGGAATTTCCAATCGGATTGATTAGAAGAGAGGTGGCTGTTTTTAGGTTGGTCTTTAGCATTGTAAAGGATTATCCACGGCAAATATCTGGGTAGTGGATCCAGTAGTAAGTAGTGAATGAGTCGGTGATCGATTCCCTTGGAGCGCTCAATCTCAATCAGGATGTTATGTTTACCTTCCGACAGTCTTTCCGGAGGCACCTCATAAGTTCCCGCGAAAAGAGGATTTGTTTCTGAAATACCAGGTGAAGTTCTGAGTTTCCTTTGAAGCAGTTTTTGACCATCCCAAAATACCTGATGTTTTCCCAGAATTCCCGTGTGAAGGTTCAGGCTGCCATCGAACCTGAAACCGGATTTCAAACGGAGAGTGATCTCGGTCTTTACCAGAAGAGATCCATCATACCCTTGAGTTGCCATCCCTATGGTATTGTTCTTCTTGCTCGGTCTCCATTTTTCAGTTTCGGACCTTGAGGATTCTAACGAATTGATGGTGTTGACAGAGGTATTTAATTGGTAGCTCCAGTTCGAAAACCAATACTCATACTTTGGAACTGATGGGTGGTTGAAAAAAACAAGGCAAAAGGGGATGACACTGATGCCGAACACGAAGATGAATGTTCGAATCAAAGAAATTGGATCTTTTTGGTGACCTTGTCGCATGGGTGAGAAGTAGATAACCGGATCTACGGAAAGAATGGGATTTTATTAAGAATCTATCGAACTGCCCCACGTGATTCGATCTGAATTTTCTATTAAAAGGGACTGTTCGTGAACTATATCGGATCTTTCGTGTAGTAGTGGTGTGGGAAGAAAGAAAGGAGGGGTAATGATGGTAGGAAAACGATGATCCCTTTGTTTTCCAAAAACTACTCATCAACCCGAATGACACTCTTATGAATATGAAAAAAATGCTTATTCTGATCACTTCTATCGTCTTATTGACGACACATTCATTTTCCCAAGACAACCTTACCTACGATAGTATCCTCAACAACGAAGCACTGACCAAATACCATGGGTGGCTTAAATATCTGAACTACAAACACGAATTATCGGTGCGTCAAAATGGTCCAGACAGCGAGGATGCACAGTCGAAGTTGGCTTTACTCAATGATTGGATTGTGAATGTCGGTGAAAACCCGAACATTTTGGATGCCCAAACGGGCGTCTTCGAATGGGCGTATTTATCAAAAGTCGATTTCTCGGGTCAGCCGTTCTCGATCCGAGTTCCAACCGACTATGATCCTTCGAGAAGCTATGCTCTCGTTATCAAATTGCATGGAAGAGGCGGGGACCATCATGTGAATAGCGATTGGATGAGCGAAGAGACGGATCGAATCTTCATATCTATATTAGGCCGTACACGAGCGGGATTTTATAGAGAATTATGTGAGACCGATGTGCTGGAAGCTATCGAATATGTAAAAGAATACTGGTCCATCGATCCGACCAATGTTCACATTTATGGAGGCAGCATGGGTGGTATGGGTACAGCCTACCTAACGAACCGTCATCCCCATTTGTCCGCATCTGCGATCATGTTATGTGGGTCCGGAGTGAACCTTCCCGTTGAAAACTGGGAGAAGATTCCTTTTTACTCCTACCATTCTCAGGACGATGTAAGCGTTCCCATCACAGGTTCTCGCATTCCGCTCCGAGCCCTCCAAAGTATCAACGAGAATGTCGTGATCGAAGAAACTAACGGATATGGGCATGGTGTTAGGGCTTATGCCGACGAAACCGGGTTTCAGGCAATGGAATGGTCAAAATCGTTTCGGGCTCCCGTAAATAATACGGTCTCAAACATTCGATTTACGGCCCTGGATGGGAAGGCATGCAGAGCTTATTGGGCAGAAATCACAGAGTGGGGCCCACGGCATGCCCCTGCAAGTTTTGCTGTCGAAGTATCCGAAAATAACCAGGTGATCGTGGCCTTGAACAATGTTGATACCTTGAAGCTGGATATCTCACAAAGCCCCATCAACACTGACTCCGGGAGCGAGATACAATTCATCGTCAATGGTCAGCGTTTGGCTCCCTTATCTTTGGAAGGAGAAGACGAAAATCCACAGATACCCGAATCGATCTTTATTCGGCGGGAAGAGGAACAATTTGTAATCGCAACTGAGCCAGTTGTGTATCCGTATCGATTACACTTTCCCGGAGGTGCGAGAAATCTCTACGGACGGGAGCCTGTAATGATCGTGTGGGGGACTCAGGGAAGTCTCACTGAGAATGCCCACATGGAAACCTTTGCTCAGAATCTGAGAAAATATCCGGGCCCTTACTTCATTGAGGGAAAAACCAAAAACAATGAGCCCACGACGATTAAAGAAATGATGTATTCTGTTTTACCCGGAAAGGCTGATACCGAGGTAACACAGGAAGATATGCTGCGATACAACCTGGTTCTCATTGGTAATGCGCGGCAGAATATGTTGCTAAGCAGGATGCAATCGTCGCTTCCTGTTTCATCGTATTTTCAGTTGTTATTGGCAGATGATGGTGTCTTTTGGAGCGTCGACGACCCCGTCACATTTTTGCATTATTACAATCCGCTTTCGCCTCAACGACTGATCTACAATATCGCGTGTGATAATTCTCTATTTTACACCTCAGGCCATTATATGACTGAGCGTGTTCATCCCGAATTCGGAGTTTATGGAGGTAAAGATCTAACCATTTACGATTGGACCACTCATCAAATGATTGCTGCCAGAAACTTCGACTCTCATTGGAACTGGGAAGAGCATTACAGAACTTCACCGATTATCACAGATTTTGAATCGAGTAGTTTTGAATCGATTGCGATGATCGAGGCGGAATTGATGCGAACCGTTACTCAATCGGACTTTAGTATTGTGAGATGGCTCGATTATGGTGTTCCGAACCGGGTGACACCGGGTCAGAGCAGAATTATGGACCTGTTTCCAGACTACTATGGATTAAAGATTGCCGTCGCGACACTCACTGGAGCAGAGATTAGGCAATACGCTCAAGCCGCTGAATCCATCGTTGAAGGGTATTTCAGATATCGTTTGTCAGGAGCTCTTCCGCTCGACTCGATCAATGATGAAGAGTCCTATTCTATATGCTTCGAACCATGGTTAGTTGATGGGTTTATCGAGAACATTTATTTCGCTCCAGAATCGGCTCGTTATGCGGATTACGATATGCTCGAAGCCATTCAATTCTATCTCTCCACGCAGGAATAAGGATTGGCTAGAAGCACGAAAGACACGAAAAGCGCGAAACAAAATGTATTCCTGCCTTTGGAGTCAAAATGTGTTTCGCTTTTCGCGTCGTTCGTGCTTCCAGAATACTCTGCCCAACCGTAAGGAGTTTAACTTTTATGACTTATTCTTCGGAACGAGCGATAGCGGTTCTCAACAATTGTTTATAAGTGAAACAGTATCAGGGAGGAGATTCGAGCAATTCAGTTTAATTTTAATGCCGATGTGATATTAATGCTCTGGCTAATCAAAAGCTCAGAGGAGGTATTCCAGATGATTTGGTGGATGTAGACTATTCCATATGTTGCTGCGATCAGCTGAGTATCACTTTCGGCATCTGGCGTAACGGGTTACAGGTGATTCATCAGGATTCACTGCAGATAAAAAACTGGAATTAAAAAATACATAAACGTTTTCCCGGCCTCGCGTATGGTATAGTATGTAAGGGTCGATTTGAAGGAACGTAGATCACAGGAAGTGAGTTGGTTTGACCAGGAGGTTTTGCCACACGAAAAGGACTTAAGAGTATGGTTGTCTTCGCGCTTTCCGACTTGGCCTGACTTGGACGATGTCATTCAAGAATCCTTTTTTAAGCTTTTGAAGGCACACCAATCGGGGCCGTTGGTTAATCCCCGAGCCTATCTATTTGTAACAGCAAAAAATGTGGTTTTGGGGAAAATTCGACACCTCAAATACGAAAGGCCTGAAGGAGCCAAGGAAATGGATCCTCTGAGTATTGTAGATGAGATGCATTCTCCTCTAGAGGAGACCACGCGAAATGACGAGATCCGTCTCTTAATCGAGGCTCTGGAATCTCTCCCACGTAGGTGTTGTCAGGTGATGACGCTTATCAAAATCTACGGGTTTTCGCATAAAGAGATTTCATTAAAATTGGGGATATCAGCCAACACGGTGCGTGTGCAGTATGCCAATGGGCTTAAGCGTTGTGCCGTATTTTTTAGGAGAAAAGGCTATAAAAAGATTCGAGAGCGATGAAAAAGAATAATTTCAGTAATCCTGAATTGTCAAATGCAGAAGGTGTTGCAGCCGAATGGGTTGCGAGGGTGGAGTGCGGTCTTTCTGATAAAGAAAGCGTAGAGTTTAAAAAGTGGTTGTCCGCTTCAAAATTGCATGAAAAGGCGTATTCGGAGATGAAATGGAACTCCGAGGAGCTGGATCGTTTAGCTGGTTTTCATGCTGAGTATGATGCTTCGGTTGATCCGGACTTGTTGAGCCGCAAACGCTTACTGCCAAGGGATTATAATCCGAATATGGATTGGAGAATGTGGGGTTCGATTGCGGCTGCTGTTATCATTTCAGTTTCGATTTTTCTATCCTGGAAAGTGGGAAATGGAGATACAGGGGTCACGAAAGATGAAGCGGTAGTTGTCGAAAGGATCGCATCTTTAGATCTGGAAGACGGCAGTGTGATTCAGTTGAACCGAGAGGCCACTGTCGATGTGGCCTACAGTCACAAGGAGAGGTTGGTCGTCCTCAAAAAAGGAGAGGCTAACTTCAAGGTAGCCAAAAACGAAAACAGACCGTTTGTAGTCGAAGTGTCGGGAGTTCGTCTTCGGGCCGTAGGCACTGAGTTTAATGTTCGGTATGATGAGCGATCGGTGGATGTCATTGTCAGCGAGGGTGTGGTAGCATTTGCATCAGTCGCTGATTATGCGGGTTACGAATCGCAAACTAATGAGCGATATCTTGAAGAGAAGCAACGTGTGGTTATCGGTTTGGATGAGGATGTTTCGGAAGTTGATATTGAGGTTGTTGATGAAGAAAAACTGGGTGAAGAACTCTTGTGGCAGCCGGTGTTGATTGATTTTGAAAACGCTCCTCTGAGTAAAATTGTGGCGGAGTTTAACCGTAGGAATCCGGTCAATTTGGTGATCGTAGATGATTCCTCTGATGATACCCGAATGACGAGTATGTTTTGGTCGGACAATATCAATGCATTCATTCGCCTCTTAGAATCAAACTTTGGCATCCAGGCCAAATGGGGAGAGGATGGGACGATCTACTTATTCCGCAAATAAAGCGAAACAACGGTAATCTGTGTATAGATTGGTGCGATGAGAACTTCTTTAATTTCTGCCCTGTGTCTGAGTGTTCTTTGGACCATGCTAGGCTGCCAGAAAGAAGACGAAATTCACTTTAGCATCGAGTCAGGAAATGCGGTGAAGACCCTTAAGGTTTTTGCGATACAGGCAGGAGTAGAGATATTAATTGATGAGAATGAATTAGAGGGTATCCAAACGCGGTCTATTGAAGGCACGATGACCAAAATAGATGCACTTGAATTAATGATTTTTGAAACTGGTATTGTTTACAACCGAGATCAAGAGACGGATGCGATCGCAGTTTCCTTACCCCAGAAAGAATAGAAGGCATAGATGCTGTTACGCCCAGGAATCCAGTTATGTTTAACCATGACCATCACTTTGTTGTGGTGCGTTTATGTGGCGTACGGAGAACAGACCTATGAGTTTGACATCGAAAAATCGAATGCCCGTAAATCGATTCGTTTATTCGCGAAACAAACCAGCTTAAGTATTATCTACAATTCTGATGATGTTAAGGGAGTGCAAACCAATGAAGTCATTGGTAGTTACAGCCCTGCTGAGGCGCTTAAGCTTCTATTTGCAGATACCGCACTCACCTACAATGAAGATGTTGAATTGGGTGCGTTTGCGGTAATCCGTGTCGAAGAAACTCCACCCGAATTTACACCGGCTCAATCAAGCTCCAACTTGTCTGAGCCCACAAACGTTAACCCAAAACAACATACTAGCACAGTTATGAATAAGAATAAATCAATGCTTGGCAAGCTGCTATCAGGCTTGGCAGGGATACTTGTGGCAGCAAACACGCCGCAGGTTGTAGGTCAGGAGGAATTAGGTGATGAGGACATCTACGAGCTCTCTCCTTTTGTAATTGATACGAGTGAAAACGTTGGCTATCTCGCGACGACTACGCTCGCAGGGACCCGTGTGAAGAGTAATCTGTCGGATTTAGGCTCAGCCATCTCTGTCATGACAGAGGAGCTTTTTGCGGATACTGGGTCCACCGATGCAGAAACGCTGCTACCTTACGCACTTAATGTTGAGGTTGCCGGCATCCAAGGGAATTTTGCGGATACAGCCGAAACCGGAGGAGGTGGAACGGGTCGTATCAGAAGTAATGTAACGACTCGGAATTCACAGGGAGCGACCCGTGTAAGAGGTCTTTCCAGTGCCATTCTTTCCAGAGGGTTATTTCAGACCGATGTTCCATTCGACAGTTACAACACTACCGCGATTACCATTAATCGGGGACCCAACTCATTGTTGTTTGGTGCGACTACACCAGGTGGTGTGATTGACCAATCTCTGAAGCAGGCTTTGTTTGGCAAAGATTTTGGAAGTGTTACAGTCCGGATTGGCGAACGAAAGAGCCACCGTGAGGTGTTAGACTTCAACAAAGTCATTGTCGATGATCGTCTTGCCATGCGCGTAGCATTGCTGAATGACAAGTTTAACTATCAACAAAAGCCAACGTTTGAGCACGACCAGAGGGCCTATGTGACCTTGAATGCGGTTTTAAGAGAAGGTAAAGATGGAGCTATTCTCGGACGCACGATTCTCCGTGGTAACATCGAGTCGGTTAGAGTCGATTCCAACCCACCCAAAATCATCCCTCCGGGAGATGGGTTTTCAAGTTGGTTCGAATTACCTCCTGACGACATCATACAATACACGGGTGTTCCATTCCCTAGCTGGACCGAGAATTATGTCCCAAAGCAGACACTTGATAACCGAACCGGACAGTGGGACCTACCTAATCTGGAATTTGCGGGAAATCGGCCCTACTTCATTCAGCCTCCGGCCATCTACCATCAACCCAACCTTCAGCAACCGAGTATAGGTATTGCCGGGTCCGAACACGTGGATGGAATTCTGGGCAGAACGCTTTGGAGGGGTAATCTCGGACTTCAAAGAGTGGACTCGTTTTCTACTACAGAATTCTATGATGGTCAGCTTGGTTATGCACCCGGATTTACAGTTCCTGTGATTATGGATCGAGGTATCTGGGACAATCAGAATATGTCCATTACTGGTGACGTGAGCTATCGGAACTATGATATTGATGTTCAGAACATCGCATTGGAACAGCAGTTTTTTGATGGCAAGGCCGGTATCGAAGTTGCTTATGACAACCAGCAATACACGAATGAATTCTACGATCCATTTGCAGGTGGTGGTTTTGATGGAAATGGTTTCAGAGGTTATTCCGTCAAAATCGATGTTATGGAATACCTTGCCAACGGAACTCCAAACCCCAACCTGGGACGTCCATTTATGGTCGACATCGGCACTCCTCACGTTCAGCAGAAGGTGGATCGTGAAACGACGCGTATGACCGTGTTCTATGATCTGGATTTTACGGAAAGTGATGGATTCACAAAGTGGTTCGGACGTCACGTGTTTACAGGTTTTTACAGCCATGCTACCATCGACCAACAAAACACTCAGACCAAAATTAAAATGATTGATTCGCCTGGTTCTCCCTGGGATTTGGCTACTACGGTTAATGCTCGAATTAATGGAGAACGTAGAAACGTGCCACTAATGGTTTACTTAGGGGATCCGGTATTGGGTTCTCAGTATCAGAGTGCGTCCGATGTGCATCTTAATAACTACATGACCATCCAAATCCCTCAACCCGGTGATCAGTTGACTCAGTGGTTTATGCCATTCTTTGCGGGTACTCCTGTTAATACCGAAGGTGCTGCGGCCCCCATGTATGAGGAAACTTTTGGCATGGATAGCTACCTGCACACCGGAAATGTTTTGAGACAGATCAACGAGTCCAAGGCGTTGAGTTGGCAATCCTTCCTGTTTGGAGACAATCTTGTGGGTCTTGTAGGATGGCGGGATGACCGTTTCAAAACCATTGAGAACATGACTCTTGCAAACTCCTTGAGTAAATATTCAGACATGTTGTCTGATGGTCGACTGGAGAGAGGAGATTATGATCCCAGGAGATTGGAGTTAGCTGAAGAAGGTAATCCTGATCATGCCGATGATGTAACCAGTGTTAGCAATGAGACCATGACATGGAGTCTTGTGGGACACTTGCCGGAAGAGTGGATTGATCTGCCGTTGGGAGCAGATCTCAGCTTCCACTACAATGAATCAGAAACCTTCGTGCCCGGACGGATCAGGAGGGATGCAAACGGCAATACGTTGCCTCCTGAAACGGGTGAAACAAAGGAATATGGTTTCACGGTTCAATTGATGGATAACAAGCTCTCATTCCGTTTCAATTGGTATGAACTTAAGCAAGTGAACGCGACAGCCGAAACCTCTCCAGGAGGAATTGGGATACTGATCAACGGTTTCGCATCCAATTGGAAAGCGGCTGAGCTTGACGGTGTGCCGTTCGAAGAAGCGTTACTGTATGGGCTGGACTCGCGACCCACATTGACTCCTAACATCACATCATATGAAGAAATGTATGATGCGATTTTTAGCCTGATTCCACAAACCCAGATGGATTTGTATAATCCGCGGCTGAATGTTGACGGTACCGGATTCACCCTAGATTCGCTACCGGGACGGGTTGCCGTGACCAATGCGGTCTCAGAAGGTTTCGAAATCGATGTGGTGGGCAATATCACCGATAGCTGGAGCGTGATGTTCAACTACGGACAACAAGAGACCGTCACCAGTGATTCGGCACCCATCGCAGGCGAATTAGTGTTTGATATATGGGGACGTATTCAAGCTGCGGGATTGGATGTGGTGACTCGTATACCACATCTGGCTGCAGGTGGTACACCAACGACCACCTTCTCTCAATATTTGACTAGTGAAGTTAATAGCATAGTCGCTCTTCGGGCGAAGGATGGTACGGTCTCACAGGAGCAGAGAAAGCATAGAGCCAATCTTGTGACTACCTATAGCTTCTTGAGTGATTCTCGTCTGAATGGATTTACGATTGGAGGTGCTCTTCGTTGGCAGAGCAGGGTTGCGACTGGTTATGAAATCTTTATCGATTCAGAAGGTATCCAGACTCCCATTCTGGACAATCCATATTGGGGAGACGATGAGTTGAACGGAGATGTTTGGTTAAGCTACAAACGCAAAATCAACTTGTTCAATACTCCATTGGACTGGAAGATTCAGCTCAATGTTCGCAACGCGATTGGAACGGATGATTACATCACTGTTCTCACCAATCCGGATGGAAGAGCTGCAGTGGTTCGCAACCCCCCCACACAGGAGTGGTTCCTTACCAACACATTCTCTTTTTAATACATTCATTACTTAGGGTGTGTATTAAAATGTAAAAAGAGCCGCGCGAGGGAGTAAGGGTTCTCTCTCGCGGCCGTCTTTCATCTAACTTATCATTTGTATCAAAGCAGAGATCAAACATCCATAATAAATTAGAAATGAAGCACTTAGGTGAAAACCTGAAGAATTACATAATAAAAATCATCCAATGACCCATATCAGTCAGTTAAAAAAGCTCCTACTTATTGGTTTGACACTTGCGCTCCTATCTCAAGTGGCTGCAGAAAAGCAGCGTCCTAACATCGTCATGATCCTTGCCGATGATTTGGGCTATGCGGATGTTGGTTTTCATGGGAGCGATATTCAGACTCCGCATTTAGACACGTTGGCAGCAGAAGGAGTTGAGCTCAATCAGTATTATGTAGCGCCAGTTTGCTCGCCCACGAGGGCAGGATTGATGACTGGACGATATCCTATTCGGTTTGGAATGATGCGTGCCGTCATTCCGCCTTATCGAAATTATGGGCTGGATCCATCCGAGGACACGCTTGCTGAAATGTTGAAACGGGCGGGATACAAATATCGAGCTGTCATAGGAAAGTGGCATTTGGGGCACAATCAGGGGCAATGGCGTCCGGAGTCTCAGGGATTTACCGATTTTGTGGGATGCTTAAATGGTGCGTTTGATTATTTTACTCACGAAAGGGACGGTGAGCTGGATTTCCATAAAGATGGAAAGCCCTTCCGCACAGAAGGATATGTGACGGATATCCTGAGTGATGAGGCCGTATCATTCATTAGATCGGTTCCCAAAGATGAGCCTTATTTATTGTATCTTCCCTATACCGCTCCACACTCCCCATTTCAGGCGAAGGAAGAAGATATTGCAAAATATCCGCATCGGGAAGGGAAGCAACGCATCTATGCAGCAATGGTGGATAGCATGGATCAAGGCATTGGAAGAGTGCTTCAAGCGATCAAAGAACGTGGAGATGAGGAGAACACATTGATCCTTTTTTCCAGTGACAATGGTGGTGTTGAGGGAATCGCTGACAATGGCGATCAGCGGGGTAACAAATTTGATCCATACAACGGAGGAATTCGTGTGGTTGCTTTAATGAAGTGGCCCAAGGCGGGAATTTTAGGAGGTAGTAAATTTGATGGTCGAATCGGATATATCGATGTGATGCCTACGATTAAAGAGGCGATTAATTTTGAAGAAGAACCTGTGAACTCATTCGACGGTATCAGCTTTTTTGGAGCTATAAAAAACTCAGATAGCCTGCCGGATCGGAAGTGGTTCACCTATCTCGATCAACATCCAAATGCTGTTGAGAGATTAGGAGTAAGCTCAGATCACTTCAAACTTGTGGTCCATCAGCCTGCCCCAGACGGCGACAAATCGATCGAGCCCATCATTGAGCTTTTTCGGATCGATAGTGATATTACTGAGGAGCATGATTTGAGCGCTGAGAAGCCAAACCTCAGAAATGCATTTCTTTCAGATATCGATGATTTTCTCTCACTGAGAAAGCCATATCAAGTGGATCGATACTTTGTGAAAGATGGAAATTTTGTCGTCCCCGAAGATTGGTCTTTGTCTGCAAGCCAACCGATCAGAAACGATCCCTAAACCCGATTTTTTTACTATGAAAAAAGTCTATCTACTCACCCCACTGTTTATTTTTTGTTCCGCGATCGCGGAGTTTAAATTCGACCCCAAACCGAACGTATTAGTACTCTTCATTGATGACATGGGGTATGCGGATCCGTCATGTTTTGGAAACCCTCTTGTCAAAACGAAGAATATCGATCGCTTAGCGAAAGAAGGCCTGAGATTGCGCAATTTTTATGTCAACTCGCCTATTTGTTCCGCTTCACGCACGGCTCTCTGTTCAGGGCAGTATCAACAACGCTGGGCGATCAACTCGTTTCTTCATACTCGTGAGGCGAACCAGAAGAAACGAATGGCAGACTACCTCGATACCGCCTGTATGCACACTGCGCAGATTTTCAAAAACGCCGGCTACCGAACCGCCCACTTCGGTAAATGGCACATGGGTGGGGGAAGAGATATTGGTGAGGCACCATTACCTACCGAATATGGTTTTGAGGAGAGTTTAGTGTCTTTCGAAGGTCTGGGCGACCGGGTGCTTTTTGAAAATGGTGTACTAGCTGAGTACAGTGAGAAGCTAGGGAACGGAAATATTATTCATTTGCCGAAACGGGAAACCACGAGGTTGTACGTTGATAAGTCCATTGATTTTCTCAAGCGCATTGATGGTGATCCTTTTTATTTGGAGGTTTTCCCGAACGATGTTCATGACCCGTTTCTCCCGGAAGATCGTGTTGGAGAACAGCTCAAGCGTATTACATCCAATCCTGAGGAGCAAAAATTTTTGGCGGTATTGCTTGAGATGGATCGTCAGATTGGACGCTTACTGGACTACCTCGACGCATCTGGGTTGAGTGAAAATACGATTGTGGTTTTTACCAGTGACAACGGCCCTACTGACTGGCCACGTTATTACAAGGCGGGCACCAATCCTCCGGGATTTACGGGACCATTCTTCGGCCGCAAGTGGAGCCTATGGGAAGGCGGTATTCGCATGCCGTTCATTATCCGTTGGCCGAACAAAGTACCTGCGGATCAAGTGGATGATACGAGCATAGTAGCGGCTTTCGATTTGCAGCAGAGCTTGTTGCAATTGGCAGGGATTGATGCTCCGGAAGGCAAGGCCTACGATGGTGAGGATCGTTCTGGAGTTTTTCTCGGAGAGCCTTCAGACCGGGCCGATCCACTTTTTTGGGAGTACGGTGCTTATGGAAGTTTGCAGCCAGGTTATGAAGATCATCGCAGCCCCTTTCTTGCGATGCGTGACGGCGATTGGAAACTACTCGTAAATCCTGATGGTTCCGGCGCGCAGCTTTACAACCTAAAAACGGACCCGGGCGAACGTAAGGATAAGGCCGGCGAGCACTCACAAAAAGTTGAAGAAATGAGCAAGGCGACACTGGAATGGTGGGCTGAAATGGAACCGTATTTCAAACCTTAGAGCCAATACTGTGTCTGCTTTAAAAAACAAAATTACTAACCATGAATCGGAGATAATAAAATGAGGAAAACAATAATTAGCACTATAACGGTTATTGGTTCGATATGCACTCTCTTTACTGCCAACAGCACACCGATCGAAGGTCGATGGTCGGAAGAAAAAGCCAACGAGTGGTATGCGGAACTTCCTTGGTTGGTTGGTGCGAATTTTGTGCCGAGTACTGCGATCAATCAGTTAGAGATGTGGCAGGGGGATACTTTCGATCCGGTGACCATTGATCGCGAGTTGGGTTGGGCTGCAGCTATTGGTATGAACACCATGCGAGTCTACCTCCATGACATTCCTTACTTTGAAGATGCTCATGGATTTCTAAATCGCATTGATCATTTTTTGGAAATCGCGGACCGGCATCACATCAAGATCATGTTTGTGATATTCGATGGAGTTTGGCACCCCGGGCCAAAACCCGGACTTCAACCTGAACCCACTCCTCATAGGCATAATTCCGGATGGGTGCAAAGTCCTGGGAAAGCAATATTGGCGGACCCCAAACTACAGGATGAGTTGAAACCGTATGTTCAGGATCTCATGAAGCGCTTTGGGCAGGACGATCGTGTGTTGGTATGGGATCTTTTCAATGAGCCAGATAATATGATCCTGAATTCCTATGGAGTGAATGGATCGAATATTGAGCTTCCTCGAGAAGTTAAGCATGCGAAGGTTTATGAGTTGTTGGAGAAGACCTTTGAGTGGGCGAGGGAAATGAAGCCAAGCCAGCCATTAACTGCAGGTATCTGGGGGATGTTCGATTTGGAGAAGCTTAAACCCATTGAGGAACTATCGCTGGAGCAAAGTGACGTGATATCTTTCCATTGTTATGAAAATCCTGAAATCGGTGCCGCGCAGGTGAAAGCACTCAAAAAGCTGAACCGTCCGCTTTTTTGCACCGAATATATGGCTCGGGGCAACGACTGTAAGTTTGAAGATTTTTTGCCACTCTACTACTGGAATGAGATTGCAGCTTACAACTGGGGACTTGTGAACGGTAAATCTCAAACGATTTATCCATGGGACTCATGGACTCAACAATACGATGCAGAGCCGGAGCTTTGGTTTCACGATGTATTTCGCAAGGATGGGACGCCGTATGATAACGCAGAAGTTAAACTTATTAAGCGATTATCTACTCGCTGATTCTCGTATTTCCTAGTCTAGGCCTGTAGTAGTATGGTCGCACAACATTCTGGGGGGATTGCTGTGCGACCTTTTAAATGGATCAACCCTCCCTCCCAGTTCTAATTAATGAGCAGATAAAAAAGATAATATATAGTTTAGTGGCTATCTTTTTCGTTCCGTTGCTGAGCTCGGGCGAGGAGGTTAAATTGGCAGATCCGACAATATTTGAACACGATGGAATTTATTACCTATGTGGTACTGAGGCTCCACCACAGGTAGGTTTTCAGATACGAACATCATCTAATCTCAAGCATTGGTCGGTTCTTGTCACTGCCTATGGTGATGAATACATCCTGAAAAAAGATAGCCACACATTTGGAACCAAAGGATTCTGGGCACCGCAGTTTTTTTAGCATAAAGGCAAAATAGTGATCGCCTAAACAGCTGAACGGATTGCGATCGATTTTACTGAGAGCCCTTTGGGTCCATTTCTGCAGCAGGAGGTTCGATCACTTAATAACGATTTGCTGCAAACCGATCCATTTTCCTTTTTCGAAGAAGATGGAAAAATCTTCCTCTACCATGTTCGTTTAAAAAATGGGAATCACATCTATGTGGCTGAAATGGAAGAAGATCTAAGTGGGATCAAGAGGGAAACTGATTGTTTTCTGCTGAGACTGATCAGTGGTTCATCAAAATGACCTTTGTGATCCTCAGAGAGTTCTTCGAATAGATGTTTATAGCTCTTTAATGGGTGGATATTCGTTTTAATGTATATTATAAATATAGGTATGGTACATGGAACGCACAATGCACTGGCTGATGATCGGAATGAGACGATCAAGATATCTGTGAATGGAGAATTGCTTCCTCGCGGCGAAGCAAAGATTTCGGTGTTTGATAGCGGCTATCTGGTAGGCGACGGGGTTTGGGAGGCCTTCAGATTGCACAAAGGAGTGTTAGTATTTCTGAATGAACATCTTGACCGATTGTGGCAAGCTGCTGCAACGATTGGAATGAAACTTGATTTTACCCGAGAAGAAATTACAGAGCGTATTTGGGATACGCTACGAGCCAATAAC
>JAKSBQ010000037.1 GCA_022361075.1 Opitutales bacterium
AGGCTGCAGCCATATGAATTGGCTTAAAATCTACAAATTCTCTGTCCACGAGGGCAGAGCCACCCGATAGTAGCGAGGAAAGAGTTGATAGATCGTCATCAATTAAAGAAACTACAAGTTGCTTGGTATTTTTGTCGCAGGTTTTTTCGGATATTGGAAGCAATCCACCGTTTGAATCCACCACAAGAATGGCGGGGACTTTTCTAGCTTTCGATTGATGCCCAAATCTTTGATTGAAAGCAAATGAGGTATCCTCAGGGAGTTTACTGCTATCAAGTCTGAACAAATTGATTCGGTGCAGCGTTTCCTTCGGGTCAATCCAGGCAATCACGAACATGATCTGGCGATCATCATTAATCTCCCAGAGCTTTTTTAGGTTTTGTAGAGTGATTTTGCTTCCATCTTTTTTCTTCCCATAGGTTCCGATGTTAAAAACCGTTGCGTAGGAGATTCCTTTATTTCCAGATTCCTCGTTCTGTTCGAAATTGGGAGTGAAATAGGCGTAATCTGAAAGCGCATTTACGTCCCCGATCAGATGGAAAACACCGTGGGTCGACAAGAAGCGTTTTTTCCCATTTTGGATTCCGTAGGGTTTTCGATCTTCGAAGCCTGCGATTTCGATAGCATCCGAAGCCAACTTGTATTGCAATTTTGGTGATTCAGGAATTTGTCCGTGGATCCCGGGGGCTATCAAGAGCCCTGTGAGTAGAAGAGAGAGGTATTTGATTTTCATAATTGAGTGTGGTTGAAATTTAGAGCACAAATGCCCTCTCCAGATCAAGGGAAATGAGCCTGATTACTGAGACATTAGAGCGTTTTAACAGGGACACGCCCAGAATCGCGAAATTCGGCGGATTACTGGATTGACATGTTTCTGCAAGTGAATTGAATAGGCGGTTTTCACATAAAACAGGGACTCAGAATTTATGGCTTTAAAAATTAGATTACAACGTAAGGGCACTCGCCACTCTCCGGTGTATCGTATGGTGGTTGCTGAACACACTTCACCACGTGACGGTAGGTTCGTGGAAGTGCTTGGAACTTACGCTCCACAGGCACGCGGTCAGGATAAGGAAATCGTGTTCAAGCTCGACCGCGTAGACCACTGGTTGAAGATGGGTGCGAAGCCATCAGATACCGCCAAAGATTTGATCCGCAAAGCTCGCAAGCTGGAACCTGCGGAGACTGCTGAAGCTGCTGCTGAAACTGCTGCTGAAACTGCGGAGGCGTAAGCAATTTTGTATTTTTTGTTCTTTCACATAGTTTAAGCCGAGCTCATGTCTAAACAGCTGGCGATTGATGTTCTAACTCTTTTCCCTGAAATGGTGGAGGGTTACTTCGGTTGCAGCATGTTAGGGAGGGCGAAGCAAAATGGACTGCTCGATATCCGAGTTCACAACATTCGAGATTGGGCAACCGATAAGCATAAGATCACAGATGACCGTCCTTTCGGTGGTGGTGCTGGAATGGTCCTGAAGCCTGAGCCAGTTGTAGATGCGATCGAATCCTTAAAAAAAGAGAATTCAAGAGTGGTTTACCTGAGTCCTGATGGAAATCCTCTGAATCGTTCGATTGCAGAAAGATTTGCCGAAGAATCCCACTTAATACTGCTTAGCGGGCACTACGAAGGAATCGATCAACGTATCCTAGATGGATGGATCGACGAAGAAATCAGCATCGGAGATTATGTTTTGACGAATGGTACGTTGCCGGCAGCGGTGCTTGTGGATTGTTTGGCCCGATTCGTCCCTGGAGTTTTGGGAGAGCCTTCTTCAAATCAAGACGCTTTCACGCACCAGCTTTTGGGAGCACCCCAATACACCCGACCTGCAGATTTTAGAGGAATGAAGGTACCTGAAGTGTTACTCAATGGGAATCATGCCGAGATCGATAAATGGAGAAACAACGAACAGTCCAAAAAAACTAGAGAAAGACGACCCGATTTATTGTCATCCGATTAAAATTTAACAGAGAGAGAAAGATATGAACCAAATCATCAAAGAAGTAACCCAGGATCAACTCATCGAAGGAAGAGATGAGTTTAAGGTGGGTGATGGTGTTCGTGTTCACACCAAGGTGCGTGAAGGCGACAAAGAGCGTATTCAGGTTTTTCACGGTATTGTGATTGCTAGAAAAGGATCTGGAATCCATGAGTCATTCACTGTGCGCCGTATCGCATCCGGAGTAGGAGTTGAGCGTGTATTCCCCGTGCATTCTCCTTTGATTGAAAAGGTGGAAGTCGATCGTGAGAGCGTCGTCATGAAAGCTCGTATGTATTACATGCGCAACCGCGTAGGCAAGAGTGCGAACAAGGTTAAAGAAAAACGCTTGGTCGATGCTCGTTAATCGAGATCTGAAGGATTTGAAATACAAAAAAGCGAACCCTGTATTTGGGCTCGCTTTTTTGTGTTTCAAATTGTGAGGTTTCCTAAAAAGGTGAAGCCTAAAACAGGGATTCGGCTATCGAAGGATAACCTTCCTCCCCGTTTTGGCTTCACTGGGTTAGAGGAAATTCTGGATTTCAAAAATGACGATTGAATTTAACTGAAATTGAGATGAGAGGAAAACGTGCTACCTGTATTTAGGTAATTAGTATTTATAAAATCCTTCAACCCTTAAATTTGACTAATTTGGATACTGTTTTGTATTTCTACTTTTAATTCTCAGTGCTTGTTATGGAGAGAGTCTTCTGAGATAAGAAGCGGCTTTCAATTGAGGATTTGTTTTAGATAAAGATAGGAAGGAAGCCAAAAACAGGGTTTTCCAAACACCATCTTACCCTGTTTTGGCTTCCCGGTTGGAGGAATGCATAGGAACCGGTCAACTAAACCCACCAAATACTTCAGTCGGAATCGCTTGCGCGGAAGACGAGCCTGATCCTCCCTTTTTGTCTTCTAAGAACGCCCCAATCTCAAACTTGAAAATTGCTCAAATCCGCTACTTTTTTTACATTTGATCTTTTCGGAGCATGATCTGAGCATTATAAGTGTAAGTAATTGTAAGGGTTGTTTATTCCGATTTAACGGTGTATGAAAATAGGTATAGTTGAAGATCAGATTTTTTACCAACGATACCTTGCAGACGTTGTTACAGAATTAGGTTTTACGGTAGCCTGTATATGTAAGGATGGAGATGAAGCACTTCAGGCCTGTATCGAACAACGAATCGACTTTCTTCTTTTAGACCTTCGCATTCCCAAACTTCACGGTCTAGAGGTTGCTCGGTGTATTATGGAGAAGTTGCCTCATGTCCGGATACTGGCGTTTTCGGGAGAGATAAGCCCTTATAACATTAAACTGGTGGAGACTCTTGGCATCCTGGGTTATCTGGACAAAAGTGATCCTTCCATGGAGGACGAAGGGTTCTTGGTTGAGGCGATTAAAAAAGTTGCTCGTGGCGAGCGTTGCTATTCGCCCAATATTGAGCAGCTTCGTTCAAAGATATTCAGGAGTCCTGATGCATTTGATAAGTTGTTGTCTCCTAAAAAAATCGAAATTCTGAAACGAATTGCGAGGTGCATGACCGATGAAGAAATTTCTGAAGATATGGATTTGTCGGCGCACACAATCAGGAAGCATCGGTCCGAAATGATGCAGCATCTCAATCTTGATACCACACACGCGCTTATTCGTTATGCGCAGAAATTGGGACTCGATCAAACATCTGAAGACGAGTTTTAGGTTCGCAGATCGATATTTCCTCAACTGCTGCCACTGCTGAACGTGTGATCCCTTATTGCGTTTTAAACACTTTCCCATTCTAGCAGTAGAAAATGGAGGGTCCGGCGGCTGCCTGATCATTGCCGTTGTTCAGTCAAATGAGACGCGGCAATGACAGAGCATTGCCCTCCAATCAAAAGTTAGTAAATTAAACGCAAATTGGTATGAGTTTTCGGATATGAGAAACAAAAAAACCACGGATTTCAGGATTTTGATGATTTCTGTGTATGATGTTTATCCTACGGTCTTGTCCTGAATCATCCTGCAAATCCTGTTAATACAAATTAGTTTTTTGATAACTGAATTTAACCATCCGTCCGGTCCGGCAACTGCCGGACCAGACTCGAGAACACAGAGGTGTTAGAGATTCTTAAGAATTTATAAATCAACAAATTACAATTTATCTCCTCTGTGAACTTTGTGAGCTCCGTGGTAAATTCTTATTCAGTATTTAATAGACTCTTTAGTATAACTCAGAGATCCGTAGTTAAAGCTTTCTCGTTTTTGTGACTGCGATTCAAAATCGGCCTCAAGAAGGAGAAGCGACTCGATCTGTTTTTTTATTGCTTCTACGATCTCTTGCAGCGAATCGAGTTCTTCCAGGGCCTTCATACGTTCTCCTGTCTTACTTGCTTCGGAGATGTGTTGCCAGTACTGAGATGAAGTTCGGTGGTGGATTAAATTACTGTGACCTTTGAGTTGATGCAGGATTGTTTCGAATTCTTTGCTTCCTAAATCCGATTTATTGAGGGATTGGACGAGTTTATCCAATTGATCGAGGTAGGCTTGCGCTGAGGTTTCTAAAGATTCACTTCCTCCGGGACCGCTGCGTTTGATGGTTCTGAGGCTGGTTCTACCATTTTCGGAAACCATTTTCTTTTTCAGGGTGAACTGGATTTGATCAGGAATGAACTTGTGGATGCACTCGACCAG
>JAKSBQ010000199.1 GCA_022361075.1 Opitutales bacterium
AAAAGGCTCTGATTGAACTTGGCACCCATCCGTTTCGTGCGGAATTGCAATCACGCATTTTCAGAAATCACGACCGCGAAGGCATCGCCGATTTGAGAGAACTCTGGGAGAACGAAGGTGTTGGCAAAAACTTCCTCAACGCTGCTCGCGTGCGCAACGACGAACTCAACGAAATCATGAAGTTCGACCGTGCTACCGAAAAACATGATGCTTCCGTGAGGGGATGGTCTCCACCTCCTAAAGGAGATGCTGATGCTTAAAGGTTTGTCGATGTCGGTCAGGTGACGTTCCGGTAAAGTTTTTTTCGAAGTTAAATATTGGGAAAAGCCGATTTTCGGAGGATACGTGACCATTTGGACTCGGAATCGGCTCAAAATTGATTCCTTTCACGCCACCTTCACTCAAATTGGATCAATCTCCATCCTTCTTCGTCAGTCGGCATGAGAATTGCATCCGTGGAGTTCGCTGCTGACTGACCACATGAACTTTACTGACTACAAGACCGAGGACTTTTTTGATGAGCTGTTTGAATCGGATCAAAATGTAAGGCCTCATTATCAGAACCTCGTTGAGCGTTTCAGTGAATTGTCACCTGAAGAATTCCATCAAAAAAGCGAAGCGGTAGACCTTTCCTTTTTGAAACAGGGAATTACGTTTACGGTTTACGGAGAGGATGAAGGCACCGAAAAGATTTTTCCCTTCGATCTTGTTCCTCGGATCATCCCGAATTCGGAGTGGCAGCAGGTATCCAAAGGGTTGGAGCAGCGAATCGTCGCCTTAAATCTTTTCCTGAAGGACATTTACAATGAGCAGCGGATTATCAAAGACGGAATCATCCCCGAGCATTTCATCAAGACCGCTGTGCACTATCGTCCCGAATTTGTGGGTGTGAAGGTGCCGGAAGACATTTACATCCATATCTGTGGGACGGATCTCATTCGCGATGACAAAGGCGAATATCTTGTGCTTGAGGACAATGCTAGATCTCCATCCGGAGCGTCCTACATGCTTGAAAACAGGCAGGCTCTGAAGCGAGCTTTTCCAAATTTTTTCCCTCGTGCTGGGGTGCGATCGGTTCTCGATTATCCGCAGCACCTTTTGAACGTTTTACAGTTCATTGCACCTGAGTCAGCGCCTGCACAGCCCGTAGTGGCACTTTTGACCCCTGGCGTGTACAATAGTGCATACTTTGAGCATTGCTTTCTCGCTCGTCAGATGGGAATCGAGATTGTCGAGGGTAGAGATCTTGTCGTGGAGAGCCATCAGGTCTACATGCGGACCACCTTTGGTCTCAAAAGAGTCGATGTGCTCTATCGACGAATTGATGACGATTTCCTTGACCCCAAAGTGTTCCGTAAAGACTCGGTGCTTGGTGTCCCGGGATTGGTGGAAGCTTATCGACGAGGCAATCTGGGGCTTGCCAACTCCATTGGAACTGGTGTCGCCGACGACAAGGTGATCTATGCCTTTGTTCCACAGATCATCAAATACTACCTGGACCAGGAACCTTTGCTCAAGAACGTCGAGACTTGGATACCTTCCGAGGGTAATAATCTTGATTTTGTTTTGGATAATATGGCTTCTCTGGTAGTGAAGGCGGCAAATGAGTCAGGTGGTTACGGTATGCTGATCGGCCCTCACGCGAATCGCAAGGAAGTGGCGAAGTTCAGGGATTTGGTTAAGGAGAACCCGCGAAATTTTATAGCCCAGACACCGATTTCGCTCTCCCGTCACCCCACCTGGTGCAAAGATCGTTTCGAAGGGCGTCACGTCGACCTTCGCCCCTACATTCTTTATGGGGACAAAGTCACGGTGACTCCTGGGGGACTCACTCGAGTCGCACTTAAAAAAGGATCGTTGGTGGTGAATTCCTCACAGGGTGGTGGCAGCAAAGACACCTGGGTGCTCTACAACGACGTTTAATCAATTTTTTTATCATGCTTTGCCGAGTTGCAGATTCACTTTTTTGGATGAGCCGTTACATCGAACGTGCGGAAAATACCGTTCGTTTAGTTGATGTAAACCTACAAATATTGCTCGAGACCGATGGAGCAAACCAGGAGACGATAGGTGCGTTTTGGCAGCCAATCATCCAAAGCACGGGAGACGTCACATTGTTCCAGAAGGAGAGCGAAACCTTTGAGAGTAAAGCGGTCATGGAGTTTCTCACTTTCTCTCGAGACAATCCGAGCTCAGTGATTAATTGCATTGCCGCTGCTAGGGAAAATGCGCGAATGATTCGGGATCAAATTTCGGAAGAGATGTGGGAGATCATCAATCGCCTCTACCTCATGCTTAAAAAAACAGATCCGAGGAAAATCTGGAAATCGGGTCCCTATGATTTTTATAAAGAGATTCGCGAGTATTCGAGTTTGTTTCAGGGAGTGACGGATTCCACTTATCCTTATCAAATTGGTTATGAGTTTATCATGACTGGTAAATTTATTGAGCGTGCGGACAAAACGGGACGCATTTTGAAGGCAAAACTGCTCATGGACGAGTACTGGAAAAAGCTCGGAGACTCCAATCCTCTTGAAGCCGCACAGTGGGTTTCTGTGCTTAGAGCTTGCAGCGCGGAGCAGGCCTACCAAAGAACCTTCCGACACGATCTCAACGTGAAGGATGTCATCGGTTTTTTGCTGCTTTCAAGGGAATTTCCGAGGTCGATTCTATTTTGCCTGAACAATCTTCAAAAGCACATTCACGCGATTTCGGATTGTCCGATTACCCACTATTCGAACGAAGCGGAACGGCATTGTGGGATGCTGATCTCGAGATTGAATTACTGTAAAATTGAGGAAATTCTCAAAAAGGGAATTCAGGATTTTGTGGAGGACATCCACGATAGTTTGGATCAAATCGCTATCGATTTAAACGACTGCTACATGTTTTTTCCGATTGTTGATCCTGCTGACGAAAAGGACGAAGAGGCATTGGGGACGGTCGAAATGGATCAGTCCCAGTCTTAAATACATCTACTTTATAAAATGGCCATTCACGCTGCCCTTACTCACGTCACGCACTACAAATACGAGCGTCCTGCCCAGCTTTCTGCGCAGACGATTCGCTTGCGGCCTGCACCGCATTGCAAGACAAACGTGCTTAGCTATTCGTTAACCATTACGCCCAAGGATCACTTCATTAACTGGCAACAGGACCCGTATGCAAATTACCTCGCACGTGTTTTGTTTGAAGACCCGATTCCTGAGTTTCGGGTAGAGGTGAATCTGGTAGCGGAGCTGTCGGTCTACAACCCTTTCGACTTCTTTTTGGAACCGACCTACGAGGAATTTGGAAAGCGTAAGTTTGAAGGGAATCTCGGGGAGCAATTGGTGACCTATTTGGCGAAACCCACTGACAGTCGTATTTTTAAGGAATATAGTGAGGGTGTTGACGCATCGGACCAGCGTACAGTGGATTTCCTCGTCAACCTCAACGCGAAGCTCCAGCAAGACATTGGTTATACGATCCGTATGGAGCCGGGAATTCAGACTCCGGAGGAAACTTTGAAAAAACGCACCGGTTCCTGCCGGGATTCAGCGTGGTTGCTGATCCATCTGCTACGTTCGTTTGGGTTCGCGGCTAGGTTTGCATCAGGTTATCTGATTCAGCTCACTCCGGATGAGAAGTCCCTGGATGGACCCTCGGGAACAGACGAAGACTTCACCGATCTTCATGCGTGGGTGGAGGTTTTTCTCCCTGGTGCGGGTTGGATCGGACTCGACCCTACCTCTGGACTTCTTGCTGGTGAAGGCCACATTCCTCTGGCCTGTGCGCCAGATCCGCAGTTTGCTTCACCGATTTCAGGTTCGCTTGAGGACGTGAAGACTGAGTTTGAGTTCGATATGCACGTCGATCGCGTCATGGGGGTTCCTCGCATTTCCAAGCCCTACTCGGATGCTTCGTGGCACCGGCTTTACGACGTTGGCCAGGAGATCGATAAGAAAATCGAACAGAACGACATTCGCCTGACGATGGGTGGAGAGCCCACTTTTGTTTCGATTGACGATATGGAAGGTGCGGAGTGGAACACAGCCGCAGTCGGTCCGGCGAAGCGCAAACTCTCTGAAGACCTTTTGCGTAGGCTTTGGCTGCGGTTTGGCAGAGGTGGATTTCTCCACTACGGGCAGGGCAAATGGTATCCTGGAGAGTCCTTACCGCGTTGGGCATTTTCCTGTTATTGGCGTAAGGACGGACAGCCATTGTGGACTGATCCTTCGTTGCTGGCAGATATCGAGAAGGACTACGGTTTCGACGTAAA
>JAKSBQ010000006.1 GCA_022361075.1 Opitutales bacterium
AAATTCCTGCGAACCTATTTCGACCTGTTGATTCAACTCCTCGCAACTCAAGTTATGGAAGTGAGACACCAATATGATCTCAGCTGAAAGAGTTTGTGCGATGCGCTTGTTGAGCATCGATGCATAGGGAAACTCGTCTGACTGAAGCAATCCTTCCACAACTACCGCATCGTAATTCTCCGAAATCGATCCCAACGATTGCACAATGGACTCCATGTGATTCTCCACTTCGTTATGCCCAATTGCTTCCCGCACTTCGTCAGCACTTAGTGATCGAGGAGGCTTCACTCCTGATTGCGACTCAATAAACGCGTTGGAACGGTCTCCAGACTCATCTCCTCCCACAGGCTGCGCGATGGGTTTGTAAAATCCGACTCTCACACCCTGTCGGTCAAGCGCTCTAAATAAGCCTATTGAAATCGTGGACAAACCCACTTTAGGACCAGTGGGGATCGTGAGAAGGACATGTTTCATATTATGTTATTTATCGATCAAAAATCAGGAATCTGAAATAGTTTGCATCGTCTGGCGCGCGATCATGAGTTCCTCATCAGTTGGGATCACCCACACGCTCACCGTCGAATGGTCATCGCTTATTCTGCCATTGGTATTTTTACCGTTGGAATCATTCGCAGCCCCATCGATTTTGCAGCCCAGGTATCCCAAACGATCAATTACCTTCTTTCGCAACCAGGGGTTATGCTCGCCAATACCTCCGGTGAAAACAATCGCATCACAGTTCGTGATCGAAACCCGTAACGCAGAAATCGACTTGGCCAATCTGAAGGTAAAAATATCCAGCGCCAACTTCGCGCGATCATTTCCTTCATTTGACGCTTGCACGAGTTCCCTCATGTCATTGGATACACCTGAAATTCCCTGAAGCCCGCTCTTTTTGTTAAGCACCACTTCAACTTCTTCGATCGTCCATCCTTTCTCACGGCACAAAAACCCGTGTAAACTTGGGTCGATATCCCCGCATCGCGTTCCCATGACCAAACCTTCCAACGGAGTAAGACCCATGGTGGTATCACGGCTCTCTCCTTGTTCGGCGGCCGCAGCACTGCACCCATTTCCCAGGTGAGCACAAATCATGGACGTCTGCTCAAGAGGTTTGCTCAGTTTATTAGCGAGCTCTTGGTAGATGTAGTGGTGACTGGTTCCGTGAAATCCGTAGCGACGTACACCCAACTCCTCGTACAACTCGTAAGGAATCGGATAGAGGAAAACTTCTTTCGCCAGAGTTTGGTGGAAAGCAGTATCAAACACACCAACCTGTGGCAAATCTCCAAAAACCTGTTTCGCCACTCGAATGCCAATCAGGTTTGCTGGATTGTGTAGAGGCGCCAAGTGGTTGCACGCTTCCACTTGTTGCAACATCTCGTCGGTGATGACCGCGGTACTCTTGAATCTCTCAGCTCCGTGCACAACCCGATGACCGACGGCGTGGATCTGTTCACCTGATAGCGCAATTTCCGAAACTTTTCTCAAAGCAATCTCGTGGTCCGCTCCGGAGGTAAGCTCACAGGTTTGCTTTTCTCCTTCTTTTTCCCATTTCAGAACCGGATCTTCTGCGCCTAAGCGCTCGACCACCCCTTTGACGAAACAGGATTCCTCCTCGTTATATACAGCAAACTTGAGGGACGAACTCCCACAATTGATCACCAGCGTGTTTCTCCCCATAACAAGTACCAAACCATGTCAGTCTGGATGCGGTGAAGCAAATGAAAAGAAAGAGTATCTAATAAGTATTTTTAAGGAGAGTACGGATACTTATAGGCCTCTCGCCTTCGAGTCAGGATGACTTTCGACACAGCTACAAATTTGGGGTTGGACAAATCAATCATCCATTCATAATGAAGCATTTTCCTGAAGGTCGGTTTAAATAAGCTAAATCGTTTCAACCAAAAACCACCATGACTCTTTTCTGGGCAACATTTATTGTCGGACTACTCTTGGTCCTAATCGGAATCGTTCCACTTCTGCTGGCAACACCTTTTGAAAATGCATGCAAAGGAATGCTTCGCTCCAAAGCCGCAGCAGTGATTCTACTAGGTCTGGCAACAGCGTGGTTTTGTATCGAAATCTCACAGCTTGGAGAACCTGATTTCGGCAATCACAAGAACAAGCTCTTCTGGGGCTTCATCATCGTTTCTTTTCTCTCCTACTTTTATGTTCCAGACTTCCTTTCGGTTCGCGGCCTAGCCGCGCTTCTCCTCTTGTCTTCAGACGCCGTGCTCGACGCAGCTTACATGGAACCACCCGTCTCCCGTTTGTTTTTGGTGGGTTTCACCTACCTCGTCATCGTGATCAGCATGTATCTTGGCTCACTTCCATACCGTCTCAGGGATTTCTTTGATTGGCTATTCAAAGCTTCGTGGAGACAGAGATTGTTGGCGATTATTCTCCTCGGTTATGGACTTTTCCTCGTCGGAGTCAGTTTCAGCTATCCAAGTGTGTAGTTAAGCGATGGCGACAGAGATTCCTAGAAAAGGTATTATCCTCCTGATATCCGGTCCAGCCGGAAGCGGCAAAACCACCTTGTGCGAAAAGCTGATCGAAGAGTTTGACGAGATCCGGAGGATTGTCACCGCCACCACACGTAAACCTCGCAAGAGTGAGACCCATGGAACTGATTATTATTTTCTCAAAGAGTCCGAGTTTCTCAAAAAAATGGAGGAAGACGCCTTTTACGAATGTGCGAGAGTCCACGGTCGTCATTACGGTACTCTGAAATCAGAGGTACACCGTCAGCTTGAAAGCGGCTACGATGTGATCCTGAATATTGATGTTCAGGGCGCCGCAAGTTTCAGAAAAAAGGCCCAAGCCGACGAGTTTCTGGCAGATCGCTTAATCACCGTTTTCATCCAGCCTGAATCTTTGGACGTCATCCGTGGGAGGTTGCTAGACCGGGAGTCCGACTCCAACGAGGAAATCGAACGACGACTGCTTTCGGCAAAAATCGAAATGGAGGTGGCCGATGAGTTTCATTACATCCTGCCAACTTCGACTCGCGAGCACGACTACCGGATTATTTCGAGTATCTATCTTTCAGAGAAGCATAAGGTCAACCTGTAGGGGAAACCTCAGGCCTACCCTCATTTTCGAGTAGCATCTTTTTAGTTCTGCTAAAAAAGCGATGACTCAACACAATCGACGATAGCAACAATCCCACTAATAGAGCGACCCAGATCCCGACACCTTTCCATTCCACCACAAAGCCCAAAATGTAGGCTAGCGGAAGACAAAAACCGTAGTAAACAAACATCACGATAAACATCGGGATTCGCACATCCTTGATTCCCCGAAGTGCAGCAATCATCGTGATCTGAATTCCATCAAAAATCTGGAAGAGCGCAGCCACCACAAGTAGCTGAGCGGTGAGCTTGATCACTTCGGGTTTATCGACAAACCAGGCAGGAATCTGCTCGCGAAGCAGGAAAATTCCGATCATCGAACACGTCATGAATGCGGTGCTGAGGCACCAGGTTATCCTTCCGACACACCTCACGCCCACGAGGTCTTGTCTCCCAAGGTATTGTCCAATTCTCACTGTCGCAGCAAAGGAGAATCCCAAAGTCACCATGAAGGTCATCCCAGCCACACTAATCGAAATCTGATGCGATGCCAAAGTCTCCTCACTGATCCAACCCATCATGATCGCCGCAAACACAAACGCGCTGACTTCGAAGACAATTTGAAAAGCACTAGGAATCCCCAACGAAAGAAATTCATTAATCTCTCTCCAACGTATTTTCAACCAGTCCTTCGAGAGCAAAATAAAATTCCACGACTTACCTGAACTTACCATGTAAATTGCAGCGACCGCTGTGAAAATCCGCGCTAGCAGGGTCGCCAGTCCAGCTCCTTCCAGTCCCATGGCCGGAATCCCTAATTTGCCGAAGATGAAAATGTAGTTCAGCGCCGTATTTCCGATCAACATCATGAGGATGATGAGCAAGGGATTCCACGGACGATTGATCGCTTCGGCGTACTGTTTCACCGACGAGAAAATCAATACGGGAACCAAGGACCACACGAGCATGATGAAATAGGTTTTTGACGCGGTCACTACCTCCTCGGACTGTCCAAAAAACTTCAATCCTCCTTGCGCAAAAGTGAGAGTCGTCGCAAACAAGATTCCCACCGTAACCGCTAGCAATAAGCTCACTCTGAGCACATGATGGGCACCTTTTTCGTCATTATTTCCGAAGGCATGAGAGGTCAGAATCGAGGTCGTGACGGTGATTCCAAAACAGAATACCAATGGGATGACGAAAACTCCTGAGGCAAAAGCAGAAGCCGCCAGCGGCACCACCCCCACACGCCCGATCATCGCCGAATCAATGACCTGTACAAGATGTTGACTCACTTGGCTAAGCACCATGGGGAAGGCAAGTGAGGCTATTTTTTTGAATTCCTGATACCAGCCGGTCATCACAAAAAATCAGCCAATCTCGTTACCCGATCTTGCACAAGCTAAATAGCCAAGGTTTTTCCAAAACCTTTATTGTTAATTTTAATGATCTGATAATTTAACAATTGACAACACTTCATCTCCCAATCATTCAAACGAGCTTCTTAATATGAAAAACTATTGGGCACCCACGACTCTATTTTGGCTAATCGCTATCTGTTTGACCGCACAGGAAGAACCTATTCAGGAACTCGATCCCTACTGGGTTTACGGGAACACCGTCGCCAACGAAACACCACTTCCCACTTACGCTAATCCTATTTCACTGCTCACTTTCGATGCTTCAGTCGACGTTCAGAGCCGAAATTTCGCTGAAGCTCAAGGTGATATCAGCATCCGTGGGGGAACTTTTGAAAACACAGGACTCTCTTTAGGTGGGGTTGCGATTTTCGACCCACAAACGGGGCACTATCTCGCTGAGCTCCCAATCGATCCTCAAATGCTCTACACTCCTTCAATTCGAACCGGTTTTCTCAGCCAACAGTCCTCATTCAACGCTACCGTCGGATCGATCCAATACGACTGGAAACCAATCTCCGTGGATCAAGGCTCAATCAGTCTCTCGTTCGGTGAAAACCAGCTGCAAACTCAATCTTTGTATTTTGCGAAGGCACTCGGGGAGAACAGTGGGGTGGACATCGGACTTTCCCGATCCGAAAGCGACGGCGCAGTCGAGTTCGGTGATCACGAATTCAAACGTGTCTCAGCCCGTTATTACGTTCACAACGATCGCTCAGAGTGGATCACAGCTTTTGGATATCAGGATAAATTCTTCGGATGGCCCAACATGTATACTCCATTTGGGGTTCAGGAAACCGAAGACATCCAGACCACGCTGGTCTACAGTCAGTTTTCTCAGAAATTGGGTCACCACCGCACTCTGACTCTCACCGGTTACTACCGAGAAAACAGCGACGACTACGAGTTCGATCGTGATCGTCCGGGGATCTTCAACCCGTTTCAACACAAGACCAAAGTCAGTGCATTTAAAGCAGAATTTACTCAGGACTTCTCCGATGGTTCCAACCTGTCACTCTCCACCGAATTCTTCGCCGACTCAATCGAATCGAGCAATCTCACGAATGCTTTTCAATCACGCACCTACGGAAAACTTCAGGTTGGTTATCTGAAAAAAAGTCTCGCTGAAAACATGGACCTAGCGATCAATCTCGCATTAAATGACACCAATCGAGATGCAGCGGTAGTAAATCCAAGTGTTCGCGTAGTCTATCATCTCGACGATTCGTCCGCTCAATCGCTGCTCTACGCTGAGGCGTCCAGAGGATCAGAAGTTTCAGGTTACACAGCCGTTGGCTCATCCACTTCAGGACTTTTCGCTGGTAATCCCAATCTTGGTGTCTCTCGATCGACGAACTACGAAGTCGGTTATGAAACGAAAGGTGAAAAGTTCGGCGGAAAATTAGCGGGGTTCTTTCGTACTGATCGGGATCTAGTCGATTGGACCTACTCGTTCAGTCGAACGTCAGCTCGCACAGCGAATCCGGTGGACATCGACACCTACGGCCTCATTGCACAACTCAATTTCGCAAATGAGAAGAGTGAGGTCGTTCTAGGATACACCCTTTTGGAGAAAGATGAAGATTATGACATCGCCGATGTCGACGCTAGTTTCTACGCTCTGAATTACGCAAACCATCGGGTGACACTCTCTCTGAAGCACAAGTTCAACGATCATCTCAAAATTCTTTGGGACAATGAATACCGCATCCAAGAAGAAAATCCGCTACGGAACTCAGACAAAGAGGCTACTCTCAGCTATCTTTCGTTGGTTTACCAACCCATCAGAGACATCGATTGGGAGGTGATTTTCTCGGTAGACAATCTGTGGGACGACGACTTTGAAGATATTCCCGCCGTTCCCGCCAGTCCAAGACAAATTGCGTTTATGACGACCTATCGTTGGTAAGAGAATTTAATCCCTGGAACTTCTTTTTTTAGTTCCAACACAGTCATTGAGATCTCTGTTTCCCAGTCGAAGCGGAGACTTTTTCGTTCCGCAACTTGACATATGTAAGTAATCACTTACTTATTAGAAATATCAATGATACCTTTTAATCCAGCATGTGGCACACGCATGACAGGCGATGAACGCAAAATGTCTATCATCTCCTGCTGCATTCCCCTGTTTGCAAAAAAGGGATTTGAAGGTACCACCACTAAAG
>JAKSBQ010000409.1 GCA_022361075.1 Opitutales bacterium
CGAAGATGTAGTTCACGAAGGTCAAAGTGAGTACGATCTGCATCTTGGAAATCCTGACGATAGAATGGCTTTGCAGTAATTTCCCAGTCCCCTCCTCCAAAACTTCGATACCATTCGGCTTCAATAAGAAATGAATTCTGAAAGCCATCAAACTGATCGGCGAAGGCTGGAGAATCTGTAAACCATCGACTTTCGCCTCCGATTTCGAAGTTGAGTTCACCTCCAAGAATCCCTTCTGCGGAAGAACGCGCCGCAAGGGAAAATAAAAGAAGGGCTACGAGAGCCCCTCTTTTCCTTGTTGTGATCTGTTTGTGTGCTAGTAATGAAATCGATTTCATCGGATCCGACTGAGTGCGTTCTTATGGAACATTCGATCTTCCAGGCCAGCGCTAAACTGGTAGTTTTGAAACTCGAGCTTTGTCGATTTTCCGGTCTGGTGATTCACCATTTCGAACAAATTGGCTCTCCAGAACTTGTCGGCGTATTGATTGTAACCAGACATGGTTAGCGTCTTGAGCAGTTCAGACTTGCGATCGTAGTAGTCGACGCGGAAGGTTCGGTATTCTTCCTTGTCGATCCAGACGACTTGTTTGGTATAGCCGCTGTTTGTGTCTACTGGATAGCGTTCGATGATGAAGTAGTCTGTTCCGTTGACGGTCTCCTCATCAGTGTAACGGTAGGTGTATTTTTCCACTTCCTGAGAAGCGAGATCTTCGTAAGCGAACTCGCTGCCCACGAACGGCCCCGACTGATTGTTGGATGCAATGCGTTTTACCCTTTTGAGGGCGGGAAGGTAGAGCCACTGATCGTCGTCTTTGTGTTTATAGGTGAAGGACAAAAACGAGGTTCCATCGACATCCTTCGGACTGTCGAAAATGGAGAGACGCTTGTCTCCTTCGTCTTCAGTTTCCAAAGCCATGAAGCGCATCTCCCGAGTGGATGATTGGCCGTGACGATTGGTCAGCACCATAAAGAGATCGGCTGACCAGTCTCCGTAACCAGTGTCGCGCACGTCTGCTTCGACAGCGATTTCCAGCCCCTTTTCTTCGGGAGTGAGTTCTGCTGCGTCGGCTTGATTGGTGCTAAAGAAAACAGTCGCGGCGATTGCAATGGCGGTGGCGCCCGCTAGCCCAGGTTTCATAAAACGTCTTTTAAAGTTAGTTGCGGTTTTGGGTTTTCCATCTACCACGAGTTGAAATGCGGGTAGAAAAAGGAAGTCAAAAATGAGCGCTGAGATGATTACGATTGCGGTCAGTTGTCCCATCCAGGAGTTTAGCTGGAAGCTTGAGGTTCCCAGAAGGACGAATCCGACCGATAGAATCACAGTCGTGACGATCATTGCTCTGCCTACAGTTGAGAACGCGTAACGCACCGCGTTCGGAGCATCGTAGCCTTTTTCCCGACGGGCTCTTAGGTATTTGGACAGGAAGTGAACGGTGTCGTCCACCACGATCCCCAAGGTCATGCCCAGCACGGGTGCAAGAGACATCCCGATTTGTGCTTCCCAGAGACCCCAGATTCCGAACCCAAGGATGGCAGGAGTCAGGTTTGGAATGAGGCTGATGAGCCCGAATTTGAAACTACGTAAAACGATTCCAAGGATCACTGAGATGATCAAAACGGCATAAAACGTTCCCCAGACCATGCTTTCCACGTTACGTTTTGAGATGTAGGCAAACATCACGATCGGACTCGCAGGCACCGTGCGGAATTCCTCTGGTGCGTTTTGAGCCAGCCAATTGTCTGCGCGGTCGATGATTTCCCGAATATTTTTGGTGGTCAGGTTCCCAACGACTACCGTCATGCGCGTTGCGGACTTGTCTACGTTGATCTGGTTGTTCAAATCCAGTCCGTAGGGAAGCGACATCTCGTAGAGCAACAAATATTGCGCGGAGAGCTCACGGTTTTCAGGGATTTTGTAGTATCCCTCGTCATCACCATGCATGTTCTTATTGAGCCGCTTCATGGTGTCAGAAAGTGAAACGACTTGAACCGTCTCAGGTTGGGATCTGAACCAAGCGGCAAATTCATCAAGTTTCTTGAGATACGCTGGGTTACTGATTCCACCGGACTCGCCTGACTTCAAATCGTACTCCAGGGTGTAAAAACCAGTGAGATGATCCATGACGAAGTCAGTGTCGTTACGGAATTCCACACGTTTGTCGAAATAGTTGACGAACTGATCATTGAGCTCGTTTCTCGTGACAAGGAACGCAGCCACAGTCGTAAATAACGTGGTTGTGACTAGAATCGGTGTCTTCCATCGGATAACCCATTCTGCCATAGGTGTTGTTTCCTTGAGGGCAGTTTTGGTTTTTGCCCGAGTACGGATCGGGAAGAGCATGACCAAAATCGGAAGTAGTACTATTGAGTAGATCCACGCTGCGACCACACCCAGTGCTACGATGTTTCCCAATGTACGATAGGGAGGAGAGTCGCTGAAGTTGAGACTCAGAAATCCGATCGCCGTGGTCAGGCTCGTGATGGTAATGGGCTGGAAATTGATGCGCATTGCCTCGATCACAGATTCTCTTTTCCCATGGCCTGATCGAAAATATTGGAAGAACGTGATCAGGTAATGAATGCTATCGGCGACGGCGAGCGTCATGATCATGGTCGGTGCAGCCGTCATTGGACCATTCATCGGCCATCCAAGCCAACCCATCACACCGAGAGCGGTGAAGGTGGATGCAAAAACAACCATGAGTGTGCTGATTGTCCCAAAGATGGACCGAAGCAGATAGGTCATGATGACGATGATCGCAAGATACATCAGAGGCATGAGTGTCATCATATCGCCCATGGCGGACTCACTGAATGCTGTGTTGAGCATGCTAGTGCCAGTGAGTTTAACAACGGTTCCCGGGAAGCGTTGCTGGATATCGTCTCTTAGAGCGCGGGCGGTGTTGGCCACGATGACGGACTCATTCATATCCTTCTCCGGGAGCATGAGAGTGACCGAAACTGCAGTAGTGTTTGGATCATCGCTGATGACTCTGTTCCAAAGGAGAGGTTCGGTCTTCGCGATGTTCTCGACTTTTTCAAGATCCGCCTCTGTCAGGACACCCGGGTCAGGAACCAGATCTTCTACGATGAGGTCATCTTCAAAAGCTTCCGTATTCTGAAAATTGGTTAGCGAATCTACGCGAGTGGAGAATGGCAGTTTCCATGCTGCTTCGGTTGTGTAGTGAACTACTTCGAGGAATTCCTTCGAAAATACGGGAAGATCCGGGTTGTGAAGGACGATCAATACGTTGTCGTCCTTGGTGTAGATGGCCTGAATCGCTTCAAACGACTTAAGCTGTGGATTGTCCTCACTGAAGAAGATCCGGTAGTCGTTTTGGAAGTAGATTTTGGATCCTCCGTAGCCGGCGGCCATGACTAGACCGAAGGAGATTAGGAGGGTGAGCCACTTCTTTTCCAGAAGTCGCTGGGTCCATCGAACGATGGGATTTTTAATGTTTTGAGTTACTGCTGCCATGATAGTGAGTATTTACTTATAAATTTGTGTGTAAGTGTTTACTAACAAATAAAATAAAAATTTTTTACTCGGGAAATATTTCTTCCATACTCCTCTGGATTTCCGGGAGATTTAATGAATGGATGATCTCTTCTTTTACACCGATCCCTCGTAGCACAAAACGAAGTGCGTCTTGAATAAGAGTCTGCTGATCGACACCATAGTCGTATATTTTTCCAGGAAGTGATCCAGTTTTAAGTCCTGTTGCAACATGATAGGCAAACCACATCACCTGTTTGGGATTCAGACTGGCTGCGTTAGAGATTTCTCCCTTCTTCTTCCCGTGCTCGTAAAGTTTTTCGATAATTGGGAGCACTGGTCCAAACTTAATTTCATTGAACTCTCTCACAAACTTCCCGTCTTCCAGACTACTCATTAAAAACAGGCGAGGTATCGCTGCTCTTACGGGATCTCTGTGATTATGGTTAATGACCAGCAGAATGAAATACAGGATAAATACAAGGCTTTCAGTTGTGAGCGGCAGGGTTTCAAAATGTTTGATCACACCGTCTTTGGATTTGCATATGTTCTCTCGTATCGCCTCATAGATGTCGTCTTTGCTTTTAAAGTGACGGTAAAGCAATGCTTCAGATACCTGTGAAGCTTCGGCAATATCTTTAGTGGTGGTACCTTCAAATCCCTTTTTTGCAAACAGGGGAATGCAGCAGGAGATGATAGACATTTTGCGTTCATCGCCTGTCATGCGTGTGCCACATGCTGGATTAAAAGGTATCATTGATATTTCTGATAAGTAAGTGATTACTTACATATGTCAAGTTGCGGAACGAAAAAGTCTCCGCTTCGACTGGAAAACAGAGACTTTAATGACTGTGTTAGAACTAAAAAAGAAGTTCCAGGGGTTAAATTCTCTTACCAACGATAGGTCGTCATAAACGCAATTTGTCTTGGACTGGCGGGAACGGCGGGAATATCTTCAAAGTCGTCGTCCCACAGATTGTCTACCGA
>JAKSBQ010000059.1 GCA_022361075.1 Opitutales bacterium
ATAGCGCACTGGTGGCTCTCAATCGTAGCACAGGCATGGCAGATCTCATCATTGATACCTCAGAGGGAGAGACGGTCTCACTCCGCCTCACCAGAGCTGGAAATGCATCCGACGGTGCGCGCAGCACTTGGATGCCTGTCTAAGGTATCACTGCAGTGCTCACGGCCGCCGCCCTCTCCATTCCGGGTCTGGCGAACATCAACCACCTCCGCTTTTTGAGCGATTTACCCACGCAATTTGTACGCATCGGCGTCGTTTATGCGAAGAGTGTTAAACAGCTTTCAGTCGTTCAAGGTAAAGCAAGTTTACAGTGACGAGACGCCTATAGTCAACCAGTCAGCCTACGTTGCACAACAAGCTGAGTACTATCATCTTCCGCAAGTGCGTGACACCTGGCTCAGTGGTGCTTGTGCTCACGGTGCTCTGTGGTCAGCTTGGCCTCGAGCGTGATGGCTATCCCATGTTTGTGCAAGAAGGCCACTACTACAAGCTCACACACCCTCCCAAGGACTCCAATGATCTCACAGTTGCCACCACGTTCGCCAAAGACAGTACGCAGCAGCTAGCGTTTTGATTCTCGCGCAGACTGATGAACATGGGCCAGATCGAGAGCCACTGAGAGCACAAAGCGCAGCTTGGTTTATGAATTCGAACGATGTCGTGCGCATGAAGAACTCTACAAACACGGTCAAAGGCGGCTTTACCTTTGCCGCGTGGGTGTGTTTGGCAGCTCGCAATCATCGCGCCAGCAGGATACTCATTCGCCAGGCACGTCACATCTCAGTCTCGCGTGAAGCCGTGTGCTTACCGTGTGCGGCGCTACAGGGAGGCAAGTTCACGTTGGCAATTCAGCCTGATGGAGCTCTATACGCAAAACTGCCACACAGGGCCAATGCACCCTCCGTCGCAGTGTCACAAGTGCCTCTCCCTGTGCAGCAATGGGTACACGTACTTTTCACATACAAAGCAGGACAGTACGTCGCTTGCGCTTGCGCCAGTGTGCTAACCTCGTTGACAGCGCTCTACCTGTGCTCTATCTTGATCGCGAGCCCATTGCCATGCGTTCTTGCCCCTCCGAAAACGACTTGGGCGCCATAGCGCCGAGATCAGAAAGCATTGATGTTGGCGGGACGGGCCGCAAGAAGGCTTTCGGTG
>JAKSBQ010000444.1 GCA_022361075.1 Opitutales bacterium
ACGGAAAGTTGAGGTCGTTGGATTTGAGAAGCAAGACGATAGTGTGGGAAGTGGACACAGGTGGTGTGATCTTAGGGACTCCGGCCATATCCAATGGGATAGTGGTGGTTGCGACTAAAGAAGGAATGGTCAAAGCATATGCTACTGAAAATGGAGATTTCCTATGGGAACGGAGCATTCACGCAGATACACCTTGTTCGCCGCTAATCTACGATGGCGTGGTTTATCTCGGGAGTCGCAATGCAGATATCTGGGCGCTTTCTTTACAGAATGGGGAAGTGATCTGGCAGCGTTTTTTATGGACCTCCTGGGTGGAATCAAGCGTAGTCGAATATGAAGGCAGTTTGTATGTAGGCTCGTCCGATATTGGCGAAGTTTATTGTTTAGACCCTCGTGACGGTAATTTGTTGTGGAAACGGTTTGTGGGCGGTTCGCCCTGGTCCACACCTGTTTTGTGGAAAGACCGACTTTGGATAGGAGTTGCAGGTGCAACCCACTATTCGTTCGAACATGAGGGTTCGCTGGTATGTCTGGATCGCCGTTCCGGCGAGTTTGTCTGGAAAAACGATTACGAAAAGCCAGTGGAGGCAACTGAATATACGAACTACGGTGTTGTGGCTTCTCCTGCGGTCGCCAATGGGTGGCTTTACGTCGGAGACTTGGAGGGTAAAATGATGGCCTTCGATCTCAACGACGGTTGATTTGATCTGTCGCAGAATATCGGAAGGCTTAATGCTTCACCTCATTACGGTGATGATTGAGCTAAAGGTGTATTTTTGGCGGTGTATCGAAGTGTGATGTTTTGAGGCCTGTTGTCATTGACCACTGAGAATCCGATTCTTCCGGTTAGCGGCGACGGGTAATCATGAATGAACTCGATATTATCCCCTATTTTTACGCAGTTCCAATGAGTGATCTTGATTAGTGGATTTTCCTCAGGTGCGTAGATTAAATCCAGGTAGCGGATGTCGTTTAAATCAAAATCGGTCGAATAACCAAAGTCCATTGCATGCCAGGTTCCCTGTTCATCCAGGATCTCAGCCCATTGGTGGTGAAAATCATAGATTTGTTCACCGTAAAGTCCATGTACGATGCCCCAAACTGTACGGGATGGGATACCAGCTGCCCTGCAAAGCGCGACGTAGAGTCGGGAGAAGTTCATGCAGGTTCCGTAGCCCATTGACAAAGTTTCTGAAGCCTTCAGCAAAAAAGAAGCGGGCGTCTCGACCCTGAGTTCAACGTGTGAAATGACGAATGACTGAATCGCTTTTGCATTATCTGCAACAGATAGTTCGGCATTGTACAGCTCCTGAGCTTTAGCGACGATGGATTCATTGGTGGAATCGATGAACTCAGAATTTGCCAGAAGCTGAGAATGGGCATCTTGATAGTTTCTGAATGGTAGCAGTGATTCTGTCGCCTGACGTAGATAATCTACCTCGATGAGATTAGAGTTCTCGACAACTGCCTGCGGTAGTTTGAACCAGAGTCCTCCGCGACCGTCATCGATCATCTCCGCAAAATAGGGGTTGCCATCCACCTTGAGAATGACTGATCCGGCTGCAAGACAGGTTTTACTTACAGGCAGAAACCAAGACTGATCTTTAGCCTTAAATAGATTAGAGATTGTGAAAGCTCCGGAAGAATTCTGTCCAGCATAGTTCAACTGGTAGGTTCCCGTTGCCTCAGTCTGAAAGACAAGGGTCAAAGTGATGGGTGCTTGAGGTGTTTGTATGAGAAAATTAGAACTGTTTGCATTGTTTTTGGTGTAAACATAGGTCGAGTTTGCGAGGACCTCCCGGTTGGGTCCAAAACCACAGACCTCGCCGTCGAGAAAATCGATGATTCCAGTTCCTCCTCC
This sequence comes from Opitutales bacterium, assembly GCA_022361075.1. GTDB lineage: Bacteria > Verrucomicrobiota > Verrucomicrobiia > Opitutales > JAFGAQ01 > JAKSBQ01. Next base: position 1,862 of record JAKSBQ010000444.1, read on the forward strand.
CGTCTGTTGGATGGTCATCCTTGATGAGTTAAATACATCTGGTGCCAAATCTACAGGCTGACCATTTTGATTACCCGTGGTTGCACCTGAACTCAATTGGTCTTGAATGCCATTTTCATCTAAAAGAACAAGGTCTTCCTGTAACTGGGATTGATACCACTTTCCATCCTCTGAATAAATTGAAGGGTAGTGATCCAATAGAACCCAGCCTTCAAGGGCATGAGCGTTGATTGTGAATAGCAGCAGGGTAGTGAGTGAGATAATATTTTTCATGGGGATGATTTCCCCTTAATACCATGATTTTTAGAAATCTCCTCCATTTTTAATTTGGAAATCAATTCACACTAATGAGGAGGAGCGTTCTAATACTCCTCCTCCAGTTGTCATCTGGGCAAACCCCCTAAAAATAATCCACTTGCGTGTCTTTGTAGACCCGATTCAGAGGTGATCACAGCTGACGGTTAGTTGTTACCTTTCAGATCGATCAGCTTTTCCAGCATGGACGTGACTGATGGTTGATCGTTGAAGATCTCTAACACTGTTCCTGGCCCTTTTTCTTCAAAGAAGACTTTGATTTTGGCTGAGACAGTTAAGTCGAGCTCCCTCCCGAAACGATCGACTAGAAAGGACAATGCTTCGGCTCGAAAGTGACTGTAGTTGCAGGCAGCGTGGAATAGGGGAGTCTGCCCTCCAAAACCTTCAATAATGTCTGACTTGGCGTTTACGTCCGCGCCTGCTTTCAACAAAATTTCCATGCACTCGATTTCTGAAAATTCGGTCGCCATGTGGAGTAGAGTAGCACCTTTGAGGTGAACGTTCCCATAGGGCATTGTGGGAAATGTCTGATGAATCAAAGAAGGATCGGATTTAATGAAACGAGTAAGTTCAGCTGCATCGCCTTGATGAATTGCCATCATAGGTGGTGTGACTTCTGCGGGATGATAGGCACCGTGTTTCTGCAGGATTTTGATGCATTTGTGTTTCTTTTCACGTACCTGTGGAAAACGAACGTAGGTGCTAAGCACACTGATCAAGGGGCTGTTGAAGCCATATTTTGTGTCAATGGGTTTAAATGTGACATCGCAACCGTGATCAATCATGAACTGGAACCCCTCGGGCTCGAGACTTTCACCCCATCCCAGAATGATCGGCCCATAGCCGCTGCCATACTGTCCGTTTACATCGGCTCCGTTTTCAAGGAGGAGTTCTGCGATTTCTTCTCCTCCAGGGAAGTGGAGTTGGGCCAGGGCGAGATCAAGGTCGTGTTGTGTAAAATGACCGCTGAGTAGGATTTTTTCGATTTCTTCCAGGTCTTTTTCACGGGCGGCTTGAGGGAGAGGCTCCCGTTGGGCCTTCACGTTTGCCAGCTGATCGGATCCCCTCAACATGGTCTCGACCATGTGCATGAGTTCGGCCCAATTATTGCAGCCGTATTGTTTGGCTAATTCGTGCTGGATTGAGGCGAGTTTTTTTTCCGGGAATTGTTTCCGCAGTTTTTTAGCTTCCTTGCGGAGGTGTTCGGCTGAGGGTTTAACGGGTAGCCGCTTGCGTTCGTTAGACATGATAAAACCTTTCTTTGATTTCCCGTTGTCCGCTGCTTCGGGAAGAAACGTTTTATGAACTGTTTGGTTTTTAGAAGAGGGTGGGTTGAACCCTTCCCGCGGACAGGATGCTCCCTCAAAGCTAACCTGAAGATGGATTAAGGTTAAACGAAGTCAAATCTATCGAGAATTCTTTCTACCATTTCCTTCAGTCAGTGAATGCTTAGATTTTGCCTCGAAACATCTAGCTAAGCAAATTCGCTACTTGGGAATCCATGTCTAAAGGATTCAATCTGAAGACAGGTGGCCTATCACTCTAGTTAGATTTTGCACAGTTAATTTGCCACGATTTAGGGATAAAAGCGCTTTTTGAATCTATACATTATTAAAACATAACTTATTTAATATGAATAAGTTAAACTATCATGGATGGTCTGAAGTATGTAAGCATCTTTAATAATGCAGATTTTTTAAATTAATATCCAAAATCAGTTTAAGTGCACGACTTAATTACCGTAATTCAGGTAGATTGTTAAATCAGAGAGTGGTTATGTCAGAATGCTGATGCAGCCTGTCACTAAATGTCTTCACCGACAGCAGGCTTTTCATTCCGTTAATCTAAAAAATTATATCCATATCCGAAAGGGTATCATCTATGAACAAATTAAAACAGTATTTTAGTAATCTCAGGATCAGCACCAAATTATCAGTAGCGTTTGGGATAGTCATCTGTATTGTAGTCGTCGCCTTTTCGGTCGTCGGATTCAAGATGAACTCACTTGATGCACTGTCTCAAAAACTTGAAAAAGGTTATGTGCCTGAGGTGGAGATCGCAAATTCTGTTGAGAGAAATTTCCTCTTAGCCATGTCTGCTAACCGTGGGTATATATACTCTGAGGATGATACTTATTTTAATGAGGGCCAAGAGTCATTGGGGCTTGTGATGGCCGGGCTCAGTGATCTGGCGAAACTTGCTAGAGATCAGGACTATTTGATCAAACTCAGAGAAACATTGCAGTCTGCTCAGGAGGGAAGCGACCGCTACAATGAGCTCATCAAGGAAACTTCAGAACTGATTAAACGCCTGCAAGAAGCAAGACGTATGATGGATTCGGCAGCGGCGATCTATGTTTCAAACAGTAACTCCTTTCTGGAAGGGCAACGGCTTGCCATGCAACAGGACCTGACTGAGAGGCAGGCAAAAATTGGCTTGATAAGTGCAATAATAGAGCATGGAAATGCTGCGCGAATCCTTAATTTTAAAGCACAATCGACAAACAACAAAAGCTTCTTCAGCGATGCGACTCAGTCATTGCAAAAAGCAAACCAATACGCAGAAGACATTTTGGAATACGTCAGGCTTGAAGAAGATAAAAGAAGTATCGCGACGATAAAGGATGCGATTTCATCCTATTCACGTACGATAGAAGAATTTGCTCTCGCGGCAACAGACGCCCAAAAGGCGAGTACACTTGCAGAAATGGATGCAGCCGCCGGTGTGTTTGTGAATACGACCAAGGTGTTTTTTGACGGACAACAGGAAAAACTAGCTGTTGATATCCAGGAACGAGCAATAAAGATTGAACTTGCCATCAACATTGTGAATCTGGGTACCGGCGCACGCGTAGGCAATTTCAAAGCTCAGCTCTTGAGGGATGACGCACTTTTTGAAGAAGCATTGGCTACATTAGAAATGATTCCCGGAACGGTCGAACAGCTGAGACCCATCACACGTCGAAAGGAAGATATTCAGATGATTGATGATATCGTAAAGGCCACTCAAGATTACAGGTCCGCCGTCAATACTTACTCTTCTGAATGGAAAAACCTTAAAAATTTGTCTGAACGGAGGCTGACTGTAGCAAATAGTGCGTTGAGTATCATTCAGAATACCGCGTTAGCTGCAATCGATGGAACGAATAATATCGCTCAAACTTCAGCTCAAGAACTTAAACGATCCATAACACTTCTGATCATCACTTCTATTATTGTCGTAGTTGTTTCAGTAGCAATTGGCACTGTAATCGTTCGGGGCATCACTATTCCTCTGAAGAAGATAGTCGAACATATCAAGACCGTAGCTTCCGGGAATCTTTCGAACAAGGCCGGTATTTCGCAAAATGATGAAATCGGTCAGTTGGCGCGGAATGTAGACAATATGACTGATAGTCTCAAAGAAATGGTTGAGCAAATCACGGATAATGCTAAAAGCCTGGAAGAGACTTCCACTGAACTTTCTGCCACCTCATCTCAACTCGCATCCAGTTCGAATGAGATGTCTAATAAATCAACCACTGTCATGAGTGCTGGTGAGCAGCTTTCCGGAAGTATGTCTACCATCGCAAGCGCCACTGAAGAGCTTTCTCAGTCCGCAAGTACTGTGGCAAGTTCAGTCGAGGAGATGACCGCCACAATTTCAGAGATTACTCAAAATTGTGTTCGCGAAACTGAAATAGCGAGAAATGCAAATGTTGAATCCAGGAAAGCGGAGGACGTAATGGGCAAGCTTGGGGTTGCAGCCGTAGAAATTGGAAAAGTAGTTGAATTGATTTCGAGTATCGCATCGCAAACGAATCTACTCGCCCTAAATGCGACTATCGAAGCTGCAAGCGCTGGAGAAGCTGGTAAGGGATTTGCAGTTGTCGCAAGTGAAGTTAAGGAGCTTGCAAGACAAACAGCAGAAGCTACCGATCAGATTTCCAACCAGATCACAAGCATTCAAAGTAACACAAAAGAAAGTGAGGTTGCGATTAAACAAGTGGCAAATATCATCGAAGAGTTGGGTCAGATATCCGCAACGATAGCAACTTCGATCGAGGAACAATCTGCAACTACAGAAGAAATTTCAAAGACTATTGCTCAGGTCTCAACTTCCACGGGTGAGGTCGCTAAGCAAGTGAGTCAATCCGCTCAGGGTGCGAATGAAGTTTCCAGTAATATTCAACTCATCAGTGATTCGGCAGAACACGTGACATCAGGTGCCGAGGAAACTAACCAAAACTCTGAGAATCTGGCTACTATGGCATCCAGGCTTAATCAGATTGTTGCGAAATTTACCATATGATTCGAAACGTGTGATACGCGAAAGGGATACTTCTGAATAATGTTAGTTTTTTGAAGTTTGTGTGGAACGACCAGGTCAGGTGTACATGGCTTCTATGGGTTTGATTGAGGTGCATTTGATCGCTGCGGAGAAAGCAGCAATGCTGATGAGTATCATGAATGTCACCGTCGACATGAAATAGATGAGAGGATCTCGAGCGTTGGTTTCGTAAAGGAGGTTCTGTGTTTCGTTTGAAAATGTGTAGGTTGCGATTATGCCGAGTAGTATGCCCGAAAGGGCTAATTTGAGCCAGTTGCGGGTGGTACCGTAGATGATTCGTGTTTTGTGCTCTCCGAGGGCCATTCGAATTCCGATTTCCTTCCTCTGTGTGGCGATGGTGCAGGATATGACTCCTGCGGTTCCGAGTATGGCGACGGTTAGACCGACCACTGTCAGGGAAAGGCAGAAATAGAGCAGGTTTTTTCGTTCTGCGTAACGTTCTGCGATGGCGTTTTTTAATGTTCGAGGCATCCCGACCGCCACATCTGATTCCGATTTGAGTAGCAGTTGCTCAAGCAATGGAATGATGTTTTCAGAACCGACATCAGTTTTGATGACGTAGCCAAACCAGTAGATATACCTCAGCGCGATGGCCTGGTAAATGACGCCTGTTGAGGGAGTGTATAAGTCGTGTATCCTTACGGGATTAATAACCCCGACGACGGTTCTCCACTGTGGGGGATTGTTCGGGGGAAGGGTGCCTCTCGACCAGTAGATAGCGATCTGTTTCCCGATAGGATCTTCTGAACCAAAAACGTTCTTGGCGAGAGTGCTGTCGATCACGACCGCTGATGATCGATCTCCTATGTCTGTATCCATCAGGAGTCGACCTTGTAAGGGGCTGATTCCGAGAGCTTCAAAGTAGCCCGGGCTGACTGTATCTCGCGAAGCAATGGGAGCTTCTTTCCAGTTGGGATTCTGAAATGAGATGACTCTTTCCCGCTGAATATTGTGCAGACGCATTGGCGGCCATTTTGTGGTTCCAACAGCTCTGACACCCGGGAGACTTCTGATTTCGGTTTCAAGGTCGATCATGCGTTGGTAGCGCTCTTCCCTCGAATACCTGTCCTCAGGTGGGCGAATCGTCGTAACGAGAACGTTTTCGGCATCATAGCCCGGATCGATGTCCAGGATCTCAAGAAAACTGCGGAATAAAAGACCACCTACAACCAGGAGAATTACCGCGATAGCTGATTGCACTAAGACAAGGGCTCCTCGATATCTCTTTAATGTTGAGCTGCTACTGCCGGTACGGTCCCCGGAGTGTAATCCTTCTTTTGACCGGGCTCGGGAAAGCAGTGGAGTGATTGATGCGAGTGAGAGGACAAGGGTAATGAAGGTTGCAAGTAGAATGAGAGCGAGAATCGTTTCAGCATCTACGCTTGTGCGGGGAGCCATGGGAAAGAACGAAAAAAATCCCGAGCGATCCAATCCGATAAGTGTCAACTGGCTGACTCCGACAGTGAGTAGCGTTCCGGCTATTGCAATTATTGAACTTTCAGCAAGGAATTGACGAATGAGCCGCATTTGGGTTGCACCGAGTGAAATTTTTGCAGAAATCTCCTGGAGCCGTGAACTGTTCTTGGCCAACACGTAGTTTGCTAAACTCAGAGATCCGGTCAGTAGCACGAAAATCGCCATTGCTAAGGAAAGGAGTAAGGTGCCTCGAATGTCAGCAATGTGGTATTCTCCGAGCGTTAACGTGCGGGGTGTGATGATGTATTCTTTAAAAGCTTCATAATTTTTGGAATTGGCGTCCGTGATAGCTGCAAGCTCACGTTCGAGCATTTTCTTAGTCACGTTAGGTTTCACCCTAGCGTAACAGCCTCGCCATATTTTGTGACGGTCCTCAGCCCTGAATTCGCGTTCCTCAAGGGGTAGCGGAATGATGTGCCCAATCTCCCTAACCGATTTTTCACCGGCATCCGGGGGTATCGAGAAGCTTTCTGGCATCACGCCAATTACTTCCTTGGGAACTCCGTTAATGATGATCGATTTTCCAATGATGTCGGGATCTGCATTGTGCGTTGACTGCCAACGATCAAACATGAGCACGACAACGTTTTTGACAGGTCCTGGCTGATTTGTGTTGTCGTCATAAAACCGCCGTCCGAGGAATGGTTGCACGCCTAACACGTCAAAGATTGAAGGAGTAATTGCGTAGATTTCCCGGAATTCCGCTGAAGTGTTGGGATGGCTTTGGACGTTTTGAGCTCCTACCACCTGGACACCAATGCTTTCAATGTAGTTAGACTGTTGTTTGCGTTCGAGGTATAGCAGTGTGCTTGTTCCTCTCCGATCCTCCGCGAGTTTTTCGATGTTACTCACCTCATCGTAGATGCAGTAAATACGATCTTCGTCTGGATAGCGATCGGGGTTGAAGTAGAGCGAATTTAAGATGTTGAATAGAATCGTACTAGGGCCAATACACAGGGCGAAAAGCATGACTAAAAGGATCGCGTGTCCTTTGTCCTTTTTTATCAGCCTAAGCGCATAATTGGCGTCTCTGATGAGATCGCGAAATAGTCTCATTCCCCAGGAGTCACGGCAGTTTTCCTTAATTTGTTCCACTCCACCAAAATGTTTGAGTGCTGCTCTCCTGGCTTCCTTGCGGCTCATGCCGTCGGCCATGTGGTCCTGTATCATTTCCTCCAGATGCAATTCGATTTCCTCGTCGAGATTATTTTCAAAATCCTTTCGTCGGAAAAGAAGCTGAAGGAAGTAGCGGAT
>JAKSBQ010000452.1 GCA_022361075.1 Opitutales bacterium
AGGGACATGCCGTCAGATAGGGATCCCATTTTTTCTTCATACTCGGCTTTGGCTTTTTGAGAAGCTTCTTGTATGGCGGAAAGCAATGTTTCTTGAACGAATTCAGCGTCTTCTTCTAAAAATTCCGGATCAAGTTCGAGCTTTCTAAATTCACTTTGCGCGGTGATGACGATTTTGATGGCTCCGCCACCGCTGGTGACTTCAATTTCCTTCTCCGCAAGTTCTTCCTGCAGAGCTTCCATCTTCTTCTGCATTTTTTGCGCTTGTTTTAATAGTTTTCCTACTCCTGGCATGGTTTTTAAAGAATTTAGAAATTAGAATTCAGAATCGAGAATAAAAAGATTGATTTTCAACAGGGGCTTATGGTTTTTGAAAATTGGTCGGGACGACTGGATTCGAACCAGCGACTTCTACGTCCCGAACGTAGCGATCTACCAGACTGATCTACGTCCCGACACGGTTTATAATGGCTTTGGTTATTTTGGATGAAAGATGTTAGGGTTATGAAATGTAACGAAGTCGTATGAGGGCTTTATTCTAAAGGGAATTTGGAAAGGGACATTCATTTATGAAGAAGGTACCCTAGATGAAGATAAGCGGGAATTTAGTCAAATAAAAGAGCACTCGGTTTTTATGGTGCTTAGGAACAAGGATCTTGAGGATGCTCAGCTGGCTTTATGAGATGGAGACTGAAGAAATGATGTTGAGGAATAACTATTTGGCCCCAGTGAATCCTATGCAGGCGACTAAATTTGATGAGTTAACGCCGAATGGTTCTTATTCAGTGAGGCAGTTTTTCTTGTCAATTTTCTGAAGTGTTTAGAGGATAGGTGGTGTTTCGAGGTGTATAAATCTTACTATTTAATAATTTACACTAATTAAGGTAGTACGATTTTCTAATAAACTTAAAAGAATTTTGTCTAATATACCAACCTTTTCCTTAGATGATTGAAAATAGTAATCCAAATTATGATGTGCTTACAAGCTTTGCGGACGAATGGGTCAATATGGATTGTGATGAGAAAATCCAATACGTCTTGATGAGTGAGGACCTTGAGTTAATGCGTATACTCCTGATATCACAAATCCGAATAGAAGAAAAATTAATCGAGATGATTTTCTGATTTGTTTTTAGTTTCTCTGTTTTTAAGCATTCGTTCAACTGTTCGTTCGGCAATAAGTTCGGCGGCTTTGAGTAATGCTGCATCTTTATTGTAGGTTTCCTGATTTTTTTCGATTTCATCGGCTGAGATGGTAAGTTTAGGTGGAAACCGAAATGGTTTTGATCCGTTAGATTCTAAATATTCGCAGAGAGAAAGACTGAGCTCTTTAAGCGCGGTTGACTTGTCTACTCTTATTTTTTCCAGCGCCTTTATTAGCCGGAGGTGTTCAGTTTTGGAAATCCTTAATTGGATTTGTTGGGGAATTTTTTCCAAATCATCTATCATCAGAGGGATAAGAATGTAAATGGTTTGGTAATTTTCAAGAAAATATGTGTTGACATATGTAATGACAATGTAAATATTTTGTCATTACAATGAATAAGAAAAGAGTAAGTGGATCTGATTTTAAGGAATTGGCAGAGGTCACCTTAATTGTTCTTCGAGAAAAAACCGAAGAGATGGAAGTGGATGGCTGTGTATCGAATAGATTTATTGATGATAATATCGAGTCGGCCTGTTTTCTTCAGTTTACTTCAGCCGAGGAGTTGCGGGACTATCTTGTAACCCAAAATGACACTGAATTATCGATCGCATATGCATATAAATTAGCGAAGGCGCTATACATGCATGCAAATTAGCAAGAGGGCTATTTGACCAACTTTAATACTAATTGCCTAAAACCTTCAAAGAAATGTCTTCTCGAAATTATGTGGCTCTTCGTTCAGTGTTGTTGTTGCTGATGCTGTTTTTCTTTGTGATGAGCATTGGTTGTTGTGGCTACATATTGTGCCATTACATGGCTAGGCTTCTTTCTTCCTTCGGGTAACTTTCTTGGAACTCCGATTTTGGTGGTAACCAGGTGCTCGCTTAAGAAACTTGCGATGATACATACAACAACAGTGTTTTTCCCAAGTCTATTGGGTTTGCATCTAAAAATAAATGATGTAGCCGAATGCGCAAACATATGGGCGTACTTAATCCGGTGCCAAGTTTTGCAGCTTCGGTTTCGAAAGGAATAAAACTTCGTATTGTCCGATTCTTCCTATGCTGAGAGACTGACAATTGCTATGAAGTCAGGCACTCTATCCCCATAGGGCTCGTTTGTTTTGCACGGTAAGGAATCGATAGGAGTACTGAAATCTATAAAAAACTCCTATTTATAGCATTGCCCAAAGAAATTTAACTAAAAAGAAGATTAACTTTCGAGAGGTGATTCCGGATCTAAAGCTTGAATCGAGCAGCAAAATAGGTAATTCATTTTTTAAAAATTTGTTAAACTCCTTCTGATGGACTCAAATTTTATAATATTCGCGGCAG
>JAKSBQ010000092.1 GCA_022361075.1 Opitutales bacterium
AACCTGTTCGGCTTCTTTGTTGGAATACTCCGGACCCAGAAGTGATCCGGACTGGAAGTCACTTTTTTCGACTTTTCGCGGTTTGTTGAGAAGTTGATGCCAGGTGAAGACGGCTGCACCAAGACTTCCGCCTGCATCCCCGGCTGCGGGTTGAACCCAGATGTTTTTAAAAGGACCTTCCCTTGAAATTCTGCCGTTGCTCACGCAATTAAGAGCCACCCCACCTGCGAGGCAGAGGTTTTCGCAGCCGGTGAGTTCGTGAGCATGTTCGGCCATTTTCAACACAACCTCCTCCACGACCTTTTGGATACTCGCGGCAAGGTCCATGTCGAGGGTTTCGATGGGAGACTCGGGAGCCCGACGAGAGCGGCCGAAGAGCTTGTCAAACTTGGCGTTGGTCATCGTGAGACCCACGCAGTAGTTGAAATACTTCAAATTCAGGCGGAACGAACCGTCGTCGTTGATTTTGATCAATTCCTTTTTGATCAGATCGACATATTTGGGCTGGCCGTAGGGTGCGAGACCCATGAGTTTGTATTCGCCACTGTTCACCCGGAAACCTGTGTAGTAGGTAAAAGCCGAGTAGAGCAGGCCCAAAGAATGGGGAAAATTGATCTGTTTGAGTAGAGAGATTTTGTTTCCTTCACCTTTTCCGATGGTGGTCGTTGCCCATTCTCCAACGCCGTCGATGGTAATGACTGCGGCGGATTCAAAAGGGGATGGGAAGAAGGCACTGGCTGCGTGCGACTCGTGATGCTCCGGGTAAACGATGGGGCCTTGATAGTTTGCGAGCGGTCCGCTGCGAAGTTCCCGCTCGAAGAAGAGCTTTTTCTTAATCCAAAGCGGAATGGCTTTGCGAAAACTGACGAGTCCCCGCGGTGCGAACGCAAGATAAGTCTCAAGCAGACGATCAAACTTCAAAAGTGGCTTTTCGTAGAAGACGACGTAGTCGACCTCTTTTCCGGAAACACCTGCTTCATTGAGGCAGTATTGGATCGCGTTTGCGGGGAAATTTTCGTCGTGCTTTTTACGGGTGAAACGTTCTTCCTGAGCGGCTGCGACGATTTTGCCGTCCTTGACCAGGCATGCTGCGGAGTCGTGGTAAAAGGCTGAGATACCCAGGATAGTCGTCATTCTCCCCATGTTTACAGAAGGAAGGTTGACCACGTCAAGATCGCCGGTTGTCAGGATTTATTCTTACTGATGATGAACTTCCGGATCGCTTCGGGATCTGAAGGTAACTCGTAGCGATTTTGTTCTTTCGATTTGAGAGCCTCAAGTGTCGGGTGTGTGACCGACTTCCCGATGGACCTGTTCAGGGCTTCAGGAAATTTCGCTGGGTGGGCGGTGGACATGAGAAGCTGAGTGCCCTCGTGCGATTCAAAGTCTTCCAAAGTGCAGGCTGTGTGAGGATCTACGACGTAATTGCACTGTTCGAAGATCATCTGAGTATTTTTAAGAATGCTTTCGTCGTCCGATCGTGTTGCCGAGAAAATACCTCTGTCGAAGTGTTCGAACGAGTAAGAGCCTGTTTCAAGAAAGGTTTTCATGATGTTTCTAACCTTCTCGGGGTTTTGATCTAGCAGGTAGTAGAGAAATCTCTCAAAATTAGAAGCCACCTGAATGTCCATCGAGGGCGCCAAGCTAGGTTGAACATCCGTTACGCGATACTCTCCCTTTTCGAACAGTCGATAGAGAATGTCGTTTTGATTGGTGGCGATCTTGAACTTTGGAATGTGAACGCCCATTTGGGAGAGCATCCAGCCCGCGAGCACATTTCCAAAATTACCAGTCGGTACAACGACTTCCAGATCCTTACGTGCTTCTTCCGGCAATCTTAACCAAGCGTAGAGGTAATAAACGCATTGAGCTAAGACTCGAGCGAGATTGATCGAATTGATCGCAGAAAGTCGGTAGGTCTTCTTGAGATCCTGATCTGCAAATAGCTGTTTGACCCAGCGTTGGGCGTCGTCGAATGATCCCTCAATCGCGATGGGAAATACGGTATCGGAGCCCGTGCAAGTCATCTGACGCTCCTGAAGAGGCGCAACTCCATCCCTTGGATAGAGGATGAAAATCTTGATTCCCGGTAGATTCATCAATCCGTGAATAGCTGCAGAGCCTGTATCGCCCGAAGTGGCTCCCAAAATGTTAAGCGATTCACCTGTCTCCTTTATCTGCAGGGCGTAAAGTTGGCCGAGCAGCTGCAGGGCAAAGTCCTTGAACGCCAGAGTAGGTCCATGAAAAAGCTCACAGACGTAGCGGTTGGATGTCAGCTCTTTGACCGGAGCAATTTCTTGGTGTGAAAAAGTTGAGTAAGCCCGATCAATGCAGCCTTTCAACACCTCATCATCGATGTCCGTCGCAAAGCACTTCATGAACTCGAAACACAGATCTGGGTAGGAGAGATCTTTCCACTCCTCCACAAATCCAGCGAGGTTTGGAAGATTTTGTGGGAGGTAAAGTCCGCCATCCGGAGCCAAGCCGGTTTTCACCGCTTGGGAAAACGAAATGGGCTCACCTCCGCCTCTGGTACTGACGAATTGCATGGACTGGAATGACCGCGAAGGTCGTTGAGTTACTGGTTCAGATTGAATTCGTCGTGAAGTGCACGAACGGCATCGTCTGCCTGGCCGGGTTCAATCGCGGCTGAAATTTTAATTTCAGAAGTGCTGATCATGAGGATGTTGACGTTCGCTTGTGCAAGAGAATCAAACATCTTTGCAGCTGCACCGGGCTGAGAACGCATCCCTACACCGACTACGGAGAGCTTCGCGATCTCGGTTTGAGAGACAAAATCATCGCCCGTGCGGTCAGAGAAATGCTTGCGTATACCAAGCTCGGCACGGTCGGCGTCATCGCGTGAAACGGTGAAAGAGATGTTCGCGACACCGCCACGTCCGATGTTCTGGACGATCATGTCCACGATGATGTCGTTTTCCGCTAAAATGTTGAAGATCTCAGCAGCAGTTCCGGGTTTGTCGGGTAGTTCAGTGACCGTCAAACGCGTTTGATTTCGGTCAAGGGCTACGCCAGTGACCATGATGCCTTCCAACATGGGTGTTTCTTCTTTCACAATCGTACCTGGTTTTTGATTAAAACTGGATCTAACTTCAAATGGGATACTGTATTTTTGAGCAAATTCAACTGCGCGGGACTGCATTACCTTGAAACCACTACTCGCGAGTTCGAGCATTTCTTCGTAGTTGATTTCTTCGATTTTCTTAGCGTCGGACACGATGCGCGGATCCGCTGTGTAAACACCATCAACATCGGTCAGGATCTGACACGAGTCCGCCTTGAGTGCTCCTGCAAGTGCGATTGCAGTGAGGTCCGAACCACCGCGTCCGAAAGTAGTCACTTGCCCGTTGATGCTCACCCCCTGAAATCCTGCCACGATGACGACCTTGCCCTCGTCAAGCTGATCGACAATGTCTCCACCACTGATGGAGTGGATGCGGGCACGCATGTGCGTGTCGTCGGTCAGGATACCGGCCTGTGCTCCAGTTCTGGAGGTTGCCGGAACTCCTAGCGCATGCAGGGCCATCGACAGCAAAGCGATCGTTTCCTGTTCACCCACCGACATCAGAAGGTCCATCTCACGGGAGTCGGGCCGAGGATTTAATTCTTTGGCACGACCAATCAATTCATTCGTTACACCTGAACGCGCTGAGACCACAACAATCACTTTCGTGCCCATATCCCAGGTTTGTTTTACCCGCTGGGCGACGTTCTTGATGCATTCAACATTGGCGACCGAGGTGCCTCCGTATTTCTGGACGATGAGAGCCATGATTGTGGTTCTTTATTAGGTGTTTAAGACAAAACGTGTGATGGGACGGCTTGATAGATCGGGATCAATCGACTCTTGATCATGTTCGAAGCCATTGAAGGGAGATCATCCAATTTGATCGCCTTTTCAATCGAAAAATCACTGATTTTTGTTCGCCTCAGTACTGTTAGGCAGGCGCCTGTGCCGAGAGCTTGCCCTAAATCGTGGGCGACCGATCGAATGTAGGTTCCTTTGCTTACGGAGATTTCGAAATGGAGATCTGGAAAATCATTTTGGGTCAACGAAAAGCTGTGAATGCGGATCAATCGCTCTTCACGTTCTACTTCCTTTCCCTTTCGGGCATGTTTGTAGAGTGGAACACCTTTGATCTTTTTAGCAGAGAACATCGGCGGTTTTTGATACTGATCTCCAATAAATTTCGCCATCGCTTTTTCGATCACCCCGGAGTCGATGGGAGCAGGATGATTCTGCACCAGGACCTCACCATCGATGTCGTAGGAGTCAGTCTCCAATCCGAGTTGGATCACCCCCGTATAGGTTTTGTCCTTACTCATCAGGAACTGAGAAATCTTGGTTCCCTTTCCTACAAGAATAAGCATCAACCCGGTTGCGTTAGGATCAAGAGTCCCTGCATGGCCAACTTTTCTCATTTTCAGGCATTTCCGGACACGGTCGACCACATCATGAGAAGTGATTCCAGACGGTTTGTCGATCAGCAGAACGCCGTTGTATTCGTGGTCGCTAGGTTGTTGCATGCTTCAGGAAACTTTTTTTAAGTGCTCGGAAACGGTTTTAATGAGTTGAGGAACAAAATCTTTCAACGACTCCTCGCTGTGAAAACCCGCTGCACAAGCGTGACCACCACCTCCAAAAGTACCTGCGAGTTGATCCACTCGAAATTTCGGAAAATTCGCACGCAGGCTGCCTTTCACCGCACCATTGGGTTGTTCTTCAAGCAAGACGGCGACATCGACTTCTTCGATACTGCGGGCGTAGTCGATGAAACCTTCAGTGTCTTCTCGACTTGTTTGTGTCTCCGCGAACAGCTGTTGGGTTATGTGTCCGATGGCGAGTTTTCCATCCAGATGTTGCTCAAGAGTGGCGAGATAGGATTGCAGGAGTTTGATCCGGTTAGCAGATTCGCGTTCGTAAAGCTCATACGCGGCCTCGTGCGCACTGGCTCCTTTTTTCAACAACCAAGCACTCAATTCAAAAACCCTAACTGATGTCGCTTCGTAGCGAAATTGACCGGTATCGGTCGCAAGCCCAATGTAGAGTGCCTGAGCAGTTACTGGGTCGATGTCTAGATTTAGATCATGTGCGACTCCGGCGAGGATTTCGGCCGTAGCCGCAGTGCTGGAATCGATCCAGTTTACTTTTGCAAATCCGTTATTGGAAACGTGGTGATCGATGCAGAGGTCGACAGACTTAAAAATCGCGCTGTAATCCAGTCCGATTCGATCAATCGCAGAACAATCGACCGTGATGACCTTCTCAAAATCGTGCTTGGATAAGTCTGCTTCTTCCTGAAAAGGAGTATCACCCACAAAACCGCGAATGGGCTTCGGAATTCGGTGTCCGTTGCATGCGATTGCATTGATGCCTGCTTTCCGCAGTATTCGCGTCAGTGCAACTTGCGAACCTATACAATCACCGTCTGGACGGACGTGGCCGAGAACGATTGTTTTTTTTCCTCTACAGTCCTGGAGAATGGGTTCAAATGCATTGGAAAACTCTGGAAAATAAAGCTCATTCATTTTCGGAATCCTCAGCTTCAACCTCATCCATGTAATCGAGGAGATTTGCTCCCCGTTCCATAAAGGCATCATAGTGATAGGTGAGGTCTGGGGTGTATTTTAAAATGACGTTGTTCCCCAGGATAAATTTGATGCGACCTTTGTGACGTTTGAAAAATTTACGTGCTTCAGCGATCTGATCCTCGCCACCAATCACCGAATAAAACACCTTTCCACTTCTTAAATCGGGCATGATGTCTACTTCAGTAATGGTAATGGTCACAGCCTCCACCTGATACTCCGTATGGATAATCTGACTGATCTCTCGCATTACCAGCGAGTTGACTCGAACCATTCGATTGGACATGGGAGAAGCTCTTAGTTTTGAAAATTCAGGGAAAAGATCTAACAGCCCTAGAGACTAGGTTTGATCTTCTCGATCTCGTAACACTCGATGGTGTCTCCTTCCTGATAATCCTTTGTGTCGGCAATGCGGATACCACACTCAAATCCTGTGCGAACTTCGGTGACATCGTCTTTGAAGCGCTTAAGTGTATCAATTTTAGCATCTGCAATCACTTCTCCGTCACGGATCAAGCGTGCGGGTCGATCTCTTAGCATCTTACCGTCCGTAATCATACAGCCCGCGACGGTACCCTTGCCGACTGTAAATACTGCGCGGACTTCCGCGGTTCCGAGGTGGTTTTCCTTGATTTCGGGATCGAGCTGATCCGCCATGAGATCTTTCACGAGATCAATCACCTCGTAAATGATGTTGCTGTTGTAGATCTCGATCCCCTCATGTTTCGCGTGGCTGCGAACGCCATTCTCAAGACCCACATTGAATGCGACGATCGTGGCACCTGAAGTCGTTGCACGAGTGACATCGTTTTTGGTCACTGGTCCGATATCGGCAGAAATGATTTTCAGAGAAACCTTATCGCTTTCGATTTCTTCCAAACTGCTGCGAATGGCTTCAACCGACCCTCCCACATCTGCTTTCAGAATGCAGGTGAGAGTTTTCTTTTGGGTTGCTGAAATTGCTGCGAACAATGCGTCGATACCACTCTTGGGTTCTCCTCCTTCTTCTTCAGTAGATTCGGCAGCTTCGAGTTTCTTCTCCTCGATGATTCGCTCGTCTGTAATCTTCTTAGCTTCGCGATCGTTCTTAACTTTCTCGAACTGAGCTCCACAGGAAGGGATTCCGGTCCAGCCCATGATCTTGACGGGTGTCGCGGGAGGAGCATTTTTGATCTGTTTGCCGTGATCGTCCAGCAATGCCCGGGCTTTACAGGAAACGGTTCCGCATACGAGTGCATCACCAGCCTTCAGAGTTCCTCGTTCAACGATGACCGTTGCTGTGGGTCCTCGTCCTTGCTCCATTTGAGCTTCGATGATGACTCCCTGGGCGTTGCCTTTTGGGTTTGCCCGTAGTTCTTCGACCTCCGCTTGGAGTAGAATCATCTCAAGAAGTTGATCGATGTTTTCGCCCTTCAAAGCGGAAACTTCAACGCAAATAGTTTCTCCACCCCAATCTTCAGGAGCGATACCGCGTTCCTGCATTTGTTGCTTAACCCGATCTACATTCGCGCCTTTAACGTCGGTCTTGTTGATCGCGACCATGATGGCGGACTGTGACCGTTTTGCGAATTTCAGAGCTTCGTCGGTTTGTGGCATGAAACCATCGTCGGCTGCTACCACAATGATGACGATATCGGTGACACTTGCCCCACGCTCACGAATCTTGTGGAAAGCTGCGTGTCCGGGAGTGTCCAGGAAAGTGATCTTTTTGCCAGAGTGTTCAACCTGGTAGGCACCGACGTGTTGAGTGATACCACCGTGCTCGCCTTCTACAACCTTAGCGTTTCTGATCGAATCCAGGAGAGTCGTTTTCCCGTGGTCCACGTGACCCATGATACAAACGATCGGTGGGCGTTCCACCAACGATCCAGGATCATCTACCTGCTTCTTCGGTTTCTTTTCAGCAGCTTGGCTTTCTTTAGTGACGGTGCCTTCACCTCGGTGGCGGATGTCCAAAATGAAGCCGTGTCGGTCCGCGATTTTTGCGGCTACTTCTTCTTCGATGGTTTGATTCATCGAGGAGAAGATGCCTTGTTCCATCAGCTCTGAAATGAGCCTGAAAGGCTTCATCCCAAGGCGGACCGCAAAGTCTTTAACCACGATTGGTGGTTTAATCTGAAGTTTTTTCTTCTCACCCGGTGCAGTGGTTTCTTCGTCTGCGGACTCAGCGGGTGCGCTAGCTGCAGCCGGAGGCGCGCCTGCTGGTTTCTGGACAGGTGGAATTTTTGGAGCTCCCGGACTTGGCGCTGGCGCAGGACTCGGGGCCGTCGGAGCAGGAGTCGGAACGGGTTTGGGAGTCGGTGCAGGTGCCGGGCTGGGTGAAGGTGCTTTTTTGGCTGGTGCAGTTTTGGGTGCTGGCACGGGAGCCTTTGGAGCAGCAGCCTTCGGAGTCGCCGGTGGAGCAGTGCGAGCGGTGGGTTTAGGCGGAGCTGCGGGAGCGGGAACGACCTTGCGAGGGGAAGGTTTAGGCGCAGCAGCCTTCTTTGCTGCTTCCTTTTCTTCTTGTTCCTTTTTGACCTGTTCCGCTGATTTTACAAAAACTCCTGGAGGTAAGCCGGGTGCGGGAGACGCTTTGGGTGCCACTTCCTCTTGCTTAACTTCTTCAACGGGCTCTGGTTTCGAGTATTCTTCAACGATAGCCTCAGCAGTAATGTTGTCTACGGTACTGGAGACGCTCTTAACATCCAGATTATACTTCTTCAGGATATCAATGGTCTCTTTGTTATCTCTACCGATTTTTTTGGCCAATTCGTGGACACGAATACTCATATGATTATTGGATCGAGTGGTTGAGTGAAAATTTGTTGTTGAATTCTATTGTGTTGAAAAAGATCAACCCGCTTCGGAGGCTGAAAATTCGCTTACTTTGTTAAGAATAAATGTTGCTTCCTCTTCGGTAAAGCCGGAATCCACCAGATCCCCGGCAGTGACACCTTCAAAGGCCGCAGGGCTGTTGATACCGATGTTGACCAAACGGGACGCAAGCTCGTCTTCGATTCCAGGAATCTGATTAATACCCGTGATTGCCTTTTGCTTAAGCTCCTCGAATCCAAGGTTTTTCTTTTCTTCCTTGCCGATGTCGAGTTTCCAGCCAATCAGTTTTGAAGTGAGTTTTGCATTCAAACCTTTGCGGCCGATGGTGACGGAGAGATCACTTTCGTTCACTTCAAAATAAACTCTGCGTTTTTCTTCGTTGATCTTGATGTTACGAGGGATGGCAGGTTTGAGCGCTTCTTCGAGCATCTTGTTGGTGTCCGCATGGTAGCGAATGATGTCGATCTTTTCACCGTTGAGTTCACGAACGATACTCTTAACCCGTGCACCGCGAGCTCCCACACACGCGCCGACTGGATCGACCTTCGCGTCAGAGCTGTCCACTGTGATTTTGGTGCGGTAACCTGGTTCGCGGGCAATACCTTCAATGCTCACTGTTCCGTCTGCGATTTCAGTCACTTCAAGATCGAGCAAACAACGGACAAATTTAATAGACGAACGACTCAGGATCAGCTCAGGACCGCGGTTTGTATTTTCAATACGAAGCAACAAGCAGCGAATGCGTTCGCCGGGAGCGTAGTCTTCACCAGGAATGCGCTCGCGGTAGGGCATGAGGGCTTCAGCTTTGCCCAAATCGATGATGAGATTGTCACGATCTTTGCGGCGAACAATACCCGTTACGATACCACCAACCTGGTCTTTGTAGTCGTCAAAAATCTTTTCCTTCTCGAATTGGCGGATTCTCTGAACGATCGCCTGGCGAGCCGTTTGGGCTGCAATACGACCGAGGTATGCAGGGTCGAGTTCCTTTTCGATGATGTCACCAACCTGCGCGTCTTCGTTGATTTCGCGGGCTTTACTGATGTGAATCTCAGTTTCCTGGTCGCTGACGGAGTCTACCACATTAAGTAAAGACCAAGCATGTAGAGAACCCGTTTTGGGACTAACCTCGACCTTCAGTTCCTGACCAGCGTGAACACCTTTCTGAGCGGCATTTTTGATTGCTGCGGAGATCGCGGAGATCATGTCCTCACGGTCAATCCCCTTCTCCTTTTCCATGTATTCCAGAACTGATAAAATTTCGCTACTCATGATATGTTGGGAAACAAAAAAAGCGGGCTTTAACCCACTTCCTGTTTAAGAAAGATCTTTTTTAAAGGCTAGAAGCTAAGCGTCCGGTTTCGGACTGTCAAGATTGCAATCCAAAGCCGAAGGTCATTAATGTTCCGTGATTTGTACACGAAAAAGCCGAACCTGCGGAAGGTCCGGCTTTAAAATGTGCGGATATGATAAAGACTTAGAATGCTTCTTCTTCGACACCGAGAAGAATCTTCGCCACTTGATCTTCAACTTGTGGAGATGGATAATTTGGATCTGCTAGGAGCTCACGGCCACGAGCCACAACATCCGGACGGTTGTCAGGGAGCTCTTGTGCCTGTTGAGCGAGCTGCTCGATTTTCGCAGTTTCAGCCTGTTTTTCTTCAGGAGGTTGTTCCTGGATAGGTGCTTGTGATGAGCTCTCAAGAAATGGTGTCTTGAGACCTTCAACTTGAGAGGCGTCTATTCCATCAATGTTCATATTTTGTTCTGTAAAAGTGGTGGTTGTTGTGAGGGTGTATTTTGCTTACACGTGGATTATCGGTCAAAGGGGTCTAAAACTTAAGTATTTTTTAACAAATTTTTAAAAATTGCGCGAAAGCGAGTTTTCCGGCAGCGAGAGAATGCTTCTTTCGGCTGCATATCCGGTAAATCGGATAGGGCTCATCAAAATAGTGTCGTTTTGTTGGCTGGTTGCAAATCGGGTGAGATGTTTTTTCTCGTAGCGCATCGCAGCCTTGCTAATGGATTTGGAATGTGCGTCAAAAATTTCGTCCACTGCCCAGATCACTTCCTGCTCGGGAATCAGTATGAGCTTTCCGCGGACCCCGACTTTGATGGGCTGGAATGGTTGGTAGGCGGTGATGTCGAAAAACGCAATCGCATCTGCGTTCGCTGTTTCTTTGACGTATTGAAACACGCTGTCTGAGATCGGTTCTGCCGAGCTGAAGGAACGTTTGCCGAAGCGACGGGTCAGATCCTCTCTCGGTAAGAAAACCACTTCAAAGAGTTGGGTAGCGGTGAGTTTCGAAAGGAATTGATCGTCGATGTCGTGTTCGGAGGTGAGGCCTACGTTGGGTGCGTGTACCGGCATCATGACTACGCGTCGAACAGCGTCGATCTTTTCTGCGTCCACGTAGAAGTTGCTAGGGTTTAGAGTGGGGTCTGAAAAAGGATTATCTAGATTTGAGAGAACTCCCTTACTCGTCTGGCATCCGGTAGAGAGCAGTATTGCTCCGAGCAGAGTCGCCGAAAGTGCTATTCTTAAAATGACCTTCATAATTTGGTAACGTGATGAAAGCACATCCCAGGCCGATCTGTTGCGAAAGCACTGCTAAGGAGGTGAAAAAGATAGTTTTTACGAGAAAATTAACAGAACCGAGAGCAAAATGGCATATGCCATCAATACCCCTGCGGTGCTTTTGAGTAAGCGGGCAAAAGCTGCCGCTTCTGAGGTGTGTTTTAAAACTGCTGCGATGTTCAGCCCTCGAAGGAGGGGAATCATTGCGAGCAACAGCCACCAGTTGTCCAGTTGAAAAGCGAGTAGGAACGTGCAGACCAGCGCCACAATTACACTCACAAGATACTGCATGCGACCGTATCCGCGACCGAAGCGAACGACGGTTGTCTTCTTTTCACTGGCCTTGTCATTGTCGACGTCGCGGTAGTTGTTAATCAGGAGTAGGTTGACACTGAGTAGTCCAATCGCTGTTCCGACAATAAAAGCATCCCATGAATGGTGACCTGCTTGGACAAAGTAGGTAAACATCACTGCGATCCAGCCGAAAAAGATGAGTACGAATAGGTCTCCGAGTCCCACATAAGCCAGAGGAAATGGGCCGCCGGTGTAGAGAATCGCGCAGACGATACTCAAAACTCCAACGATTAGCAGTGGGTAACCTCCAAACCAGAGCAATTGAAGTCCTACGGCGAGTGCGAGAGCTAATGTGACAAGGGTGGCAATCCACATGGTTCCGGGGGAGATCCAGCCTTGGGCAACCGCTCGCTTGGGTCCGATGCGATTCTCGTTATCGGTGCCTTTTTTAAAATCGAAATAATCGTTCGCAAAATTGGTGGCGATTTGGATGAGCAAGGCAAACGACATGCAAAGCGCGGCAGGTATCCAGTTAAAGGTATCGTTATGCCAGGCGAGTCCTGAAGCAGCAATGACTGGAGCTATGGCTGCAGGGAGGGTTTTGGGTCGTGCTGCCTGAATCCAGTGGTTGAGTTTCATGGGTTAAGCGAAGTTTTTCAGTTGCGCGCGGATATCGTTCGCATTTTCTCCAAGCTTAAAAGGAAGCACCGTTGCTTCAAGTCTTTGAGGGATACACCCGGTAACATAAGTTCCCTCTCCGATGGCCTGTTTGAAAGTGATTCCGCCTGTCTCATGAAGTTGGGTGAGCAGATCGTAGCGGGAGTGAGGGATGACAAGTTCGACTGATCGATAGGATTCAGAGAAAATTTCATCAAGCTTCTCCTTCAACTTCTCAAGACCTTCGCCTGTCTTGGTACTTGTGAAAATTGCTTCAGGGTATTGCCCCTGTAGAAACTGGATACGCTCTCTGTCTTCCAGCAGATCTGTTTTGTTGAAAACCAGTAGTCTTGGGTTTTCGTCAGCGTTCAGCTCCTTGAGAACATTGAGTGTAGTATTAATGAATGGGTTCAGGTCTGGTTGGGAGACATCGATGACGTGAATCAACATGTCTGCTATTACCGCTTCTTCGAGAGTTGCTTTGAACGCATCGACGAGACGGTGGGGCAGTTTTCTCACAAAACCCACCGTGTCGGTGAGAATTGAGGTTTGACCGGAGGGAAGTTCCAGTCGTTTAGAGGTCGGATCGAGTGTCGCAAAGACTTTGTCCTCCTCAAGCACATCCGATTCGGTCATGTGATTGAGCAACGACGACTTGCCGGCGTTTGTATAGCCGATGAGGGCAGCCGATGGCATAGGGATTTTGCTTCGCTTGGCACGCTGCACTTTCCGGTGCTGGATGACCTGCTCGAGTTCCCGCTTGAGGCGGGCAATGCGTGTTCGGACCAAGCGTTGGTCGATTTCAAGTTGGGTTTCACCCTCACCCCGTTGGGTAGCGGCACCACCCCTTTGGCGACTGAGGTGAGTCCACGCTCTTCTGAGTCTGGGCAACGAATACTCCATTCGCGCGAGGTCGACCTGAAGTTTCGCCTCCTTGGTTTGCGCTCGTGAAGCAAAGATGTCGATGATCACCTCCTGGCGATCGATCACCAGCATTTTAGCTTCGGCTTCCCAGTTTCGTTGCTGAGCAGGAGTCAGTTCTTCATCGAAGATGATCACATCGCAGTTGTGTGCTCGAGCGAGCTTCATGACATCGGCGGCTTGTCCGACTCCAATCAAATACTTCGGGTTGGGTTTACGGGCTTTGATCGCAACCGCGTCTACCACGCCCACACCAATGTTGGCAACGAGCTCTTCCAGTTCTTCCAGTAGCGATTCAGTTTCATTGGTTGGGCGACCCGCATGTTCGACAGCGACCAAGAGTGCTCGCTCGACGAGTTGGGGATCTTGTCTGACGTCATACATCGTGCGAATCCTTTTCTTTGATCTCAGTGGTTTCCACCTCGATGGAACCTTCCTTGCGGCTCAACTGGCGACGTTGCGCGCGGTGGATGAGATAATTCGTCCTGAATCGGAAATAGGTGTATGCGATTCCGGCGATGGACGTGATAATGAGGACGGGATGGCGTGTTTTTGCCGCGAGATAGAAGAGCAGCAAACTGATGATGCCTATGACAAATGTGGATGATCCTTTGTTTTTCCCCATTCTCTATACCAACTACTTCGCTACTCCCCAGCGTTTGGTGAACGGGTAGTAGATGAAATTTGCGCTTCCAATGATCTTCTTTTTGGGCACGGGACCAAACGAGCGACAGTCCTTACTCGCGGGGGAGTTATCTCCCATGCCGAAGTAGTGATCTTCCGGAACCGTGTAGCTTTTTCCTTCAAGAAGCAGACCCGAATAGGTGTAGCCGGGATATTCTCCCTCAAGGTTTGCGTTTTTCTCGAAGGCTGCTGCTCCTGTTGCAGGTTTTCCGTCTTGCAGAAGGCGAGTTCCCTCGACCTTCAGAGTCATCCCGGGTTCGCCAACCAGGCGTTTGATGTAAAATTTGTCTTCTCCAACCGTATCCGGAAAGGGAAGGCCGGTTGCCGGATCGTTTTTTCGATCCATGAAGCTTTCGGTGCGGAAGACGATGGCGTCGCCGGATTTCGGTTGAACAAAGTGATACCAGAAGCGATTCACGAACAACGCGTCACCCATGAGGATGTCGAATTGGAGGATAGGATCACCTTTTTTTACTTTGATCCCTGTGTTCATTAGGATCGTGTTCCCTGCGCGATCGAAGGTCTTGTTTCTTGTGCTATTGAGTTTGTAGGTTTCGATAATCACCTCATCCAGTCTGAACTCTGCAGGAACCTGAATCGTGTGTTGCACGTTATCGATGTAAACCGAAAATTGGGTTTTGATTGCAGGAAGAATGAGCCACTTGCGTCCTCTGACAGATTTGAAATCCAACCTGCCGCTGTCGGCCCTGAAGGGGAGCTTGATTTCACCGTCTTTCTGGGCAGTGAGCTGGTAGTGAGTCCCTCCTCTGAAAATCTTCTGAAGAACACGTTGCGCGACGTTCGGAGCAGGTTCTCCAACTTCGTAGGTCTTGGATTGCATACCCGAATACGTCGGATACATCGAGCTTGTCGGGATCACGAAGGGTTGAAAGAAGAAGATACGGAAAGCAACGATCACGATCGCAACCACAAGGATGGTTTCCAGATTTTCATGTAGTGATCGGTTGCTGTAGATTTTTCCACCGGTCGCAGCGAGGACTTCATGCAAATCTTCGTTGCGCTGGTTTAGAGTCTCGGCGGAAGTCGATTTGTCTTTGTAATCTTTTTCTAAATCGGTGGTGCGATCCCGAAGATCCTGAATCTGCTCAGCCGTGAGCAGGTCTTTGCGATAATGATAAACCTTGTCGCCCATGCGGATGAGGTCGACCGCACGTTTACGGATCTTTTTGAGTTCACTGGCCATGAGTAGAAATGTGTTAAATGGAAACGATGATCAGGTGTTTTTCAATACGTTGACGAACGCGTCCTGAGGAATTGAAACGGAACCGACCTGTTTCATTCGTTTTTTTCCTTCTTTTTGTTTTTCGAGAAGTTTGCGTTTACGAGAGATGTCTCCGCCATAACATTTTGCAGTAACGTCTTTACGATAGGCGCTGATTGTTTCTCTTGCGACAACTTTTCCTCCGATCGCAGCTTGAATCGCAATTTTAAACATCTGACGAGGGAGGATTTCTTTTAGCTTTTCACAGAGCGAACGGCCGCGACTTTCGGCTTTGTCCTTGTGGACGATCAGTGAAAATGCATCGATCACCTCCGCGTTTACGAGGATGTCCATGCGGACGAGCTTCGCCACCTCATGACCATTCATTTCGTAATCCATACTGCCGTAACCGCGCGTGATGCTTTTTAGGCGATCATTGAAATCGATCAGAATCTCGTTGAGCGGTAAAATCGCCACAATCATGATGCGGTTGGAATCGAGAGTCTCGGTGTGGTCGCAATAACCGCGTTTTTCAGCGATGAGTGCTAACATGTCACCAATGCTTTCGTTTGGTGTGTGGACGTTTGCCTTGATGACCGGTTCCTCGATTTTTTCGATCTCGGACGGGTCTGGGAACATCAAAGGGTTATCGATCTCGAGAACTTTACCGTCGGTCGTCGTGACTTTGTAGATGACGCTTGGGTAGGTCGAGATGATGTCTAGGTCATATTCCCGGCGAAGTCGTTCCTGAACGATCTCCATGTGAAGCAGACCGAGGAACCCACAGCGAAAACCAAATCCCAGGGCCGCCGAGCTTTCGGTTTGGAACGAGAGTGCGGCGTCGTTGAGCTGTAGTTTGCCCATGCTGCTTTGCAGTTTTGTATAGTCCGAAGTGTCGATCGGGTAAATCCCTGAAAAAACCATCGGTCTTACCTCCTGGAAACCTGGAAGCATCTCTTTCGCAGGATTCTGGTTGGAAGTGATCGTGTCTCCAATCTGAACTTCCGAAACGCTCTTGATATTCGTGACGATGTAGCCCACGTTGCCTTCTGAAAGCACGGGCTCGGGCTTCATCTTGGGAGAAAATCTTCCGACTTCCTTTACCTGCACCTTTGTGCCGTCACTCATGAGCTGAACATGATCGCCCGCCTTGATCTTGCCGGAGTAAACCCGAACGTAGCAGATCACGCCCTTGAACGGATCATAAACGGAGTCAAAAATCAGCACTTTGGTTTCGGTGATATCAGCCCATCTCGGCTTTGGCACACGTGAAACCACCGCTTTGATGATGTCTTCCGTACCCACGCCTGTCTTTCCGCTCGCAAGGACAGCTTCTTCTCGGGGAATGGCCAGGATGTCTTCCAGTTGCTGAAGCACTCGATCGGGTTCCGCGCTAGGAAGATCAATTTTGTTGATCACTGGAATGATCTCCAGTCCCTGGGAAGTCGCGAGTTGAGCATTTGCCACGGTTTGTGCTTCCACACCCTGAGCGGCATCGATGAGCAGGAGTGCACCCTCACATGCCGACAAACTCCGGGATACTTCATAGGCAAAGTCGACGTGGCCCGGTGTGTCGATCAGATTAAAAAGGTAGTCCTGCCCGTCATCATCCTTGTAAAGCATCGAGACCGGGTGACTTTTGATCGTGATGCCGCGTTCGCGCTCAAGGTCCATCGAATCCAGCAGCTGATCCTTCATCTGCCGCTGGTCAACGGTGCGTGTCAACTCCAGCAAGCGGTCAGACAGAGTCGTCTTGCCGTGGTCAACGTGGGCAATGATCGAAAAATTTCGAATGTTTTTGATGCTATCCATCAAAGACTTTCGGGAATCTCTTCTGCCTCCTGAACAGAAGTTGAGGCCCAACTGCGGTCCGTTCGTTTGATCAATCCGCCGATGACTTTTCCAACTCCGCATTCTACGAAATGATCCACGGATTGCTCGCTCTGCGCGTTGCGCATGCACTCTTCAAAACGAACGGAAGATACGATCTGCTTCACCAGAGCTGTTTTAATTTCTTCAGGCTCCGAGACCGTTTGTGCGGTGGTGTTGCTGTAAACGGGGAATTTAGGTGTGGAGAATTCGAAATCTTTTAGGAAACTTTCGTAGGAGTCCGCTGCGGATTGCATCAAACGGCTGTGGTAGGCTCCGGCAACGTTGAGCTCCTTCACAAGCTTGAAGCCTAATGGCTTTGCGGTTTCGACTACTTTTTTGATCTTTTCGGCTTCGCCGGAAACCACGATCTGACCGGGGCAGTTGAGATTCGCCATATCGACATCACAGTCGTCGCAAACTTGCTTTGCCAGCTCGTAGCTACCTCCGATGAGACTCGCCATGGATCCCTGAGTGGCGTCGCAGGCTTTTTGCATAAGTTCACCACGTTCGGCCACGAGGCGAAGTCCGGTTTCAAAATCAAAAACTTCTGCACTGGCGAGGGCTGTGAGTTCACCCAAACTGAGACCCGCAGCAGCGACAGGATTCTGAATCAGCCCCTTCTCGGATATGACTTGGTAAACTGCGAAGCCGTGCACATAAAGCGCGGGTTGACAGACACGAGTTTCGGTCAGGAGAGTGTCGGGTCCATCAAATGAAGCCTCGGTGAGCTTCCATCCCAGGATTTTATCCGCTTGTTCGTAAAGACGCTTTGCCGTGTAAAAACCGTCAAAAAGCGATTTACCCATTCCCACTGTTTGGGCTCCCTGCCCTGAAAATAATACTCCAATATTCATCTCGACGCGAAGTTTGTACGCAAAGATTAAAAGGCACAATCGCCAGTGCTGCTTGTCAAGGCAGTAGTGATGTTTGAGTGGCTAAAGCGGTGGTTCTTGGGGACAAACCGTTTCGAAAACCAAGCGGCTTTCTAACTTTGCATGTAGGTTTTGCCTTTGTAGAAGCTGGCGAGGATCGTAAAAATGATCGCAGCCGCTGTCATTAATCCGGCAAAGGTCCAGAAGAAAGTGGCCAGAGAAAGGGTTTGCAAAGGTGCAAGAAAAGCGACCAACACGTTGCCGAAGGTTACACACAACAACCAAAACCCCATGATCGTGGACTTCATCGCCCGTGGAGCCTGGGTGTAGGCAAATTCGAGCCCGGTGATCGATACCAGAACTTCAGCGGTTGTGATGATGATGTAAGGAATCAACTGCCAGAGCACATGGAGATGACCTGCCCCGACTGAGTCGATGCGGATTTGGATCAATGCGACGGCGACGAACGCCAAAGCTGACATGAACATGCCGATGCTCATTCTTGCCAGTGGCTTAAGTGGTTTGCCCGCGTTTTCGAGTGGTTGATAAACCAATACACTAAGCAGTGGGATGATGATCATCACCAGGAGTGGGTTGAGAGCCGCGATTTGCGCGGGAAGCATCTCGATCGTGCGCATAGACTCACCAAATAGTTTTACTGCGAGCGGTTGCATGGGCAGTTCGGATCCAGAGGAGATCAAGAGTTGTGCGATCGCGGACCCCGCGAGAATGACTCCCATCAGAATTCCGGTTCCCCAGATCATTTTTCGACTAATCTTCACATTTGAAATCCACATGAAGAGAAGGATTGCTCCGAGAAGCGCGCCTAAAACGGTAGAAAGGAGAACTCCACTCCAGATTGCACTTGGAACGACTAACGTGAGGTCCATGGCCTTCGCTTGCTCGATCCAGGTGGATGAATGCTGGTCGAACAATGCCCAAAACACACTCACCATCGAGAAAACGATCATGATTCGAATCACCGCCTGTGGCCCTTCAGCGACTTCATCACCGTATTTTTCACGAACGGGCTCCCAGAAGCCTTTACCTTTGGATCGGTTCTTAAACGCGTAGATAAATGCTGCGAGGAAACCAGTGTCTTCTTTAATTTTCTGACGAAAATGAGCCACGGTCAGTCCGATCAAAAGCGAGACAGCGCCAACTGCGGCCACCCACCAGTAATGATAAGCGATGTTGGCAAATTCGTTAAGCACTGCCGTCATTCCATCACTTGTAAAGGCGTGCACGATGGCTTCGGATTCCTCAAGAGCAAGGTAGATCGCGAGAAGAAGTGGGACGATGAGCAGGGTGGATGCGGAGAAATCGATCGCGCCCAGTTTCCCTCCAGGGTTTGGTGGGACCTTCACGAATTTGTTTTTGCCTAACCAAAAGACGATGGTCGCGATTGCCATCAGCACGCCAGGAACTCCAAAAGCGATTTCGGCTCCGTATTTTTTGTAGAGCCAGGGTGTCAGCAGACTTGCGAAAAATGAACCGAAGTTGATGCTGAAGTAGAAAATTTGGAAAACTTTCGTGACGAGGTGACTGTTTTTGGAAGTAAACTGGTCGCCCACATTGGCGGATACACACGGTTTGATTCCCCCGGAACCGATGGCGATCAAGACCAACCCCGCGATCATGGCCCACTCAGCTCCTCCGAGGTTACCGATTGCCGCAAATCTCCCACCGACTGCTAGCACGCCATGGCCGGCGACGTAGATGAGAGAAACCCATAGGATTACTCGAAATTTCCCCAGAAAACGGTCTGCCAGGATCGCTCCAACAAGAGGAAAGAGGTAGACCCCAGCCATAAATAAGTGTGTCCACTGGGTGGCCTTTACTTTGGCATCAGCCAGAGCGTCAGGTGAGACAGCGTCCTCCGCAAAAAAGCCTATAAACAGTGCAACCAGATAGATGTATAGAATCTGTCGCATTCCGTAGTAGCTGAAACGTTCTGCAGCTTCATTACCGACGATGAACGGGATGCCGGCCGGAAATTTATTACACTTTTCGGTTGTTGGGGTCGTTTCCTCTTTTTCCATTTTGATACCTACAAGAGCTTAGGATGTGGGATTACAGAAAGCCTTTGCGCTTCAGTAGAGCATCCGTTTGAGGGAGATGCCCTCTGAACTCGAGATACATCTTCATCGGATCGTCTGATCCACCCTTTGACAGCACATTTTTACGAAAAGAGGCGGCAGTTTCGCGATTAAAAAGTCCGTCTTCCTTGAATTTTGAAAAGGCGTCCGCATCCAGAACTTCGGACCATAGATAGGCGTAATATTTGGAAGAATAGCCGCCCGCAAAGATGTGTTGAAAAAAGGTAGAGCGGTAGCGAGAAACAATTTCAGGTATTAGCCCGTATTTTTCATAAAGGGCGGTGTTTTCAAATTCGGACACGGGCTCGACGAAGACCTCATCCAGGGAATGATATTCCATGTCTAGGAGAACAGCTGCCACGTATTCCACTGTGGCGAAACCTTCGTTGAATGTTCTGGCGGCTTGAATTTTTTGAAGAAGCTCATCCGGAATGACCTCACCGGTTTCGAAATGAGTCGCGTAAAGCTTAAGTAACTCGGGTTCCAACGCCCAATTTTCCATGAGCATGGAAGGAAGTTCGACAAAATCCGTGGGAACTGAGGTTCCTGCTTGTTCGTAGAACTGGCATTTACTGAAAAGCCCATGAGTGGCATGTCCAAATTCGTGGAACATCGTATCGACCTCTTGGAGTGAAAGAAGGCAAGGCTCGCCTCCAGTAGGTTTTGTGAAGTTGCAGACGTTAACGACAATTGGTGGGACATTTTCGTCCCCGTTCATCCATTGGCTACGATAAGCGCTCATCCAGGCTCCGGCTTGTTTAGTGGGACGAGCGTAGTAGTCGGTGAGAAAAATACCGATGTGGGTGCCGTCTGTTTCCATGACTTCCCATGCGTCGACATCTGGGTGATAGACGGAGATGTTCTCGCGTTTTTCGATTTTCACTCCGTAGAGTTTTTCGGCTAGCGCGAATACACCCTTTCTTACGTTTTCCATGAGGAAGTAAGGTTTGATCTCCTGCGCACTGAGATTGTAGCGCTCTTTTCGGATCTTTTCTGCGTAGTAGCGGTAGTCCCAAGGTTCCAGTTTAAAACTGCCACCTTCTCGGTCGATCAAAACCTGCATTTCGCCGACATCTTGCCTGGCTTTTTCTAGAGCGGGCTCCCAAACTTTGAGAGAGAGGTCGAGAACCTTCTCGGTTTCGCCAGCCATCGTTTTGTCGAGCGCGTAAGCCGACCAGTTGGGATATCCAAGTAGGTTTGCAAGTTCGATTCGGAGTTCCAGAATCTTTTTGATGACCGCGTTGTTGTTGAACTCGTTCTCACGATCTGCGCATTGAATGTAGGCTTTGAAAAGTTTTTCGCGGAGAGAGCGGTTGTGAGCGTTGGTCGTTACGGGCTCGACCGTCGCACGATTGGCGATGAATAGGAATTTGCCAGATAACCCTTTCGCTTCTGCATCGGCGGCCGCTTTTTCGATCATTGTTCCGGACAGACCTTCTAGCTCGGAACGGTCATCGATGAGGATTTCGAAGGAATTAGTGTCGTTGAGGACGTTTTGGCCAAATTTTAAGGTCAGAGACGAGAGTTCAGTTTTGATCTCCTTTACCCGTTTTTTTCCGGTTTGGCTGAGAAGCGCTCCGCCTCTCACAAAGTCTTTGTAGGTATCTTCGAGAAGTTTTCTTTCGTAGGTGTTCAGATTGAGTGAGTCTTTTTGTTCATAAACCGTTTGGATGCGATCGAAGAGGTTTTCATCAAGAAGGATCGAAGATTGGTGGGCAGATAGAAGTGGTGTGAGCTCCCTGTCCAGAGACTGCATCTGGTCATTGCTGTCCACACTAGATTGGTTCATGAAAACTTGGGTCACTTTTTTCAACAAGCCTCCACTTGAATCGTAGGCCACCAATGTATTTTGAAATGTCGCGGGATTCTTTTCGGTAGCGATGTGGTTGATTTCTACTCGATGCTGCTCAATAGCCTTTTCAACGGCGGGTAAGAAATGCTCGATATTGATTTGATCGAAGGGAGGAACTCCAAAAGGTGTATCCCAAGATTGAAAAAAGGGATTTGTTGGTGCGGCGCTGCTTAAATGTGTCATTAGTAATACTGTCGATAGCAGAATACTCAGTGTGTTGGTATTTTTCTGTAACATTTTATAATCAAAAAGCTGAAAATAGTTCGCTTTTGTAAATAAATGCTACGGGGTAATGGAATGCTTAGCTGTATCCATACGTAGGATATAAGTATGTTTGCAAACACGAATTAGAATAAGTTCTAAGGTAAAGCACCCAAAGAATTTTTCGGAAGCTCTAAAAATCGCTCTTAGGTCACTACAGCGGAGATTTTCTTATTCTACAATTCCACCACCACTTAGGAAGATCCCCTTCAAGTTCATTTCCAATTTTTGTGGATGCGGTGAAGCGTTTAGTGCTTCCGATTTACTGATTCGTCCCTCGTTTACGAGACGAAGAAGGTCGGCATTGAAGGATCTGCAGTTATCATTGTCCTGGGATTCTACGATTCGAGCGACCTTTTCAAATTCACCGTCTTCAATCACTTGTCTTCCAAGAGCATCCACCCAGAAAATCTCGTTTACCGGTACGCGACCTCCTTCGACCGCTGGAATTAGCTTTTGTGTAACTGTGGCACGAATACTCCCCGCGACTTGGGGACGCATGGTCTCTTGCATGTCGGTTGGGAAAAACTCGAAGAGTCGCTGGATTGCTTGCTGGGAGGATGAGGCGTGCAGAGTTCCGAAAACTAAGTGACCGGTTTCTGCAGCGCGAATAGCAGTAGTAAAAGTATCGGCATCTCTCATCTCACCTACAAGGATGACATCGGGGTCCTGTCGCATTGCAGCAGTGATACCAAGGTCGAAAGAGGGCGTGTCGATACCGATTTCTCTCTGATTAATGATCGATTTTTGATCAGTGTAGGAGTACTCGATTGGATCTTCGAGTGTGACGATGTGGCGATCGAGGTTTTGGTTGATGTGATTGATCATCGCCGCGAGGGTAGTGCTTTTACCAGAACCAGTCGCCCCGCAGATTAGTGCGATTCCGTTTTTGCAGGAACAGATTTTCTCGTAAGGAGCGGGATCGAGATTGATTTCGTCAAAGTGAGGGATCTTATCCTTCACATGCCGCAGAACCACGCCAGGAGTCGCTCGTTGGTAAAAGGCGTTTACCCGGAAGCGGCCAGCCCCAGAAACCATGTGGGAGAAGTCGATTTGAAAATCACGTTCCCATTTTTGTTTGAACTGAAGAGGAACGATCTGATCCAGAATCTCCAGCAGATCAGACATCGAAAAAGGGGAAGTATCCACGTCCCTCAATTTTCCGTCGATGCGGAATACCGGATTCTTCTTGGTTTTGAGGTGAATGTCACTGGCACCGTGTTGAACCGCAAGTTTCAGGAGGGAGTTGAATTTTTCAATGGACGTCATAACCAATAGCTTTAGCCTAGCAGGGTTTACGTCTTAATAATCAATTAGGTTCTGGCATGGATTCAAAACAATTCTACGGTGTTCACACAGCTTTGATCACTCCTTTCACTAATGGGGAGGTTGATTTCGAGGTGCTCCAGAAACTGGTACAGCGACAGTTGGATGATGGAATTGACGGAATTGTTTCTGTCGGAACGACGGGTGAATCGCCCACGCTTTCTACCAAAGAGCACCTCGAGGTGGTGGAACGAACTGTGGAATATGTCGGTGGTAATGTGCCGGTAATCGCTGGT
>JAKSBQ010000460.1 GCA_022361075.1 Opitutales bacterium
GACCTCTCCGAACAATCTGACATCCACGGGTCAGCCTGAAGAGGTCAAACCAATAGAAGCTGTTGCCCAAAGGCATTTTGCGGGAGTAGTTCGGTAGGGATTGGTAATTGTTCAGCTCCAAAACACAGTTGATGTATCTTGAGTTCCAAATTGAGCAACTAATTTCCTAAACATTCTGTTTTCTCGACTAATTGGTGTTAAAACACACGCAGTATGGGCTACTGGATACTGGCGATATTCTGTTTGGATGTATTTCTTGATATTCTGCACCGAAGCAATCAGCCAATCCTGGATTTGTTGACGCCAGAGGCGTCGATATCTTGATCGTTTGAAGTGATGACGAGTTGCTTGACCAAAACTACCTTCAACCAGCCATTTTCTTCTGATCATGTTTCTTCTACCTTGTTTGCTTTTGGATTGAGCATGTCCTTGATCGATCAGTTCTTGTCCGAGATGGCGCATGATGGTTCTGCCTGTTTTAGCTCGAGTGCATTGCTCTTTAGCCGGACACTGTTCACAGGTACCCTTTCGAGTATGATACTCGCTGGCCTGACGTTTTGGATCATAGCGCCGATGGTATAGTTTTTGTCCGGCAGGACATCGATAAACATCTTCTTGTCGGTCATATTGGAAACGACTCTTTCCGAAGATTTCCTGATGATCTTTGCGAGTATGTTCATGAAGGATTCCCATGTGGGTTTCGATTCCCCGACTCTGAAGTTTACGGAAGTTATCGACAGTTCCATACTGCTTATCTGCCACAACCGTATTGAGTTCAGATGTTGTATTGCGTTCATGTTGCTCTATTAAGGCTTCAAGTTTGCGGTTTTCTTCTACATCTCCGGGAGTTGTTTCAGTTGCGGTTATGACCCCACATTGATTGTCGACGACTCGATGAACTTTGTAGTAAGCACGTGGTTCACCTTTGGCTCCGGGCTTATTGCGGCTTACACAAGGAGCATCTGGGTCGGTCAGATTGATCAGCTCTTGGTTTTTTGATTGGTAGTGCTTATTTCCCAAAGGTTTGCTCAGTTTCTTTTCCTGAACCTCAAACTCCGATTTTAAGCAATTGATCCATTGCTTATCAGCTTTGAGAAAACTATCACGCGCGGCATCTGCAACTACCAGACTTCCATCTACGTGGATCGTTTCTGCACGCACCAGTCCCGCTTGCATGCACAGCTCGATGGTTCGCACAAACAGTTTTTCGAAGAGTCTTTTGCCCCATCTGGACCGAGCTTTACTTAGCACACTGTGGTCGGCAATTTCGTCATCCAGATTTAGTCCCAAAAACCAGAGGTAATCCAAGCGTTCAGGGATGATTTTCATCAACTCACGTTCACTGCGTATGTTGTCGTAATACAACAAAAACAGCAACTTCACGATGATTACTGGATCAACTGATACATTGCCGTTTTTTCCATACAATTCACGGACCTCTTCCCGAACCCAATCAAAGTCTACCCGTTCTTTGATCAACCGCAAAGGGTGATCATTGCGGATTCGCTTATCCAGATCCACTGCATAGCTAAACAAATTCTTCTGCTCTTGATGCTCTCCCATCATACAAGAATATCCTAGAGAACTCTTGGCTAAATGGGTACCTCA
>JAKSBQ010000162.1 GCA_022361075.1 Opitutales bacterium
GGGGATGCAGGCGGAAGTCTTGGTGCAGCCGTCTTCACCTGGCATCAACTTCTCAACAAACCGCGAAAAGTCGAAAAAAGTGACTTCCAGTCCGGATCACTTCTGGGTCCGGAGTATTCCAACAAAGAAGCCGAACAGGTTCTTAACGAGGCTGGTGCTGTTTTTAAAAACTTCGATTCCGAAGCCAGCCAGGTGGAGTTTTTGGCCAAAAAAATTGCTGATGGCAACGTGGTCGGCCTGCATCACGGAAAGATGGAATTCGGTCCACGCGCCCTTGGAGGACGTAGCATTCTCGGAGACCCACGGTCCGAAAAGATGCAGCGGGTGATGAACCTTAAGATTAAGTTCAGGGAATCTTTCAGACCGTTCGCTCCCAGCATCCTGCAAACCGAAGCAAAGGAATATTTTGATGTGGGCATGATCGACGAGAGTCCCTACATGCTTTTTGTGGGTCCGGTTCAGGACCCACACCGAATCAACCAATCTGAGGCTCTGGAACGAAAACAGGGTCTTGAAAAACTAAAGATTCCTCTCTCCACCGTTCCGGCGATCACACATGTCGACTACTCTGCTCGTGTTCAGACCGTTGATCCAGAGCGAAATCCTTTCTATCACTCACTAATCAGTCAGTTCCAAAAGCTCACGGGTTGCCCATTAGTCATCAACACCAGTTTCAACATTCGTGGCGAACCCATCGTTTGCACCCCACACGACGCCTACCGTTGTTTCATGGGTACTCAAATGGACGTTCTTTCCGTCGGTTCATTCGTGCTCTGCAAAGAAGATCAACCCGAAGAGAATCTTCAGTCAAACGACGAATACCTCGAAAACTTCGCATTGGATTAAAAGATTTAGCCATGATTGAGATCGATACTAACCCTGACAAAAAGAAGCTTCGAGGCTTCGGCTGGATCGCATTCGTATTCTTTGGGTTCTGGACCTACTGGACGGCGACTCGAAGTCATCTCTCCTGGCTTCCAATTCTGTTTGGAACCATCGCAGCTTATTCGCTAATCGGTGCCCTCTTATTACCAAAGATCCTGAAATGGCTTTTCCTCGCACTTACTTTTTTGGCTTTCCCGATTGGTTGGGTAGTCAGCAACGTACTGCTGCTCATCATATTTTACCTAATCTTTTTCCCGATAGGACTGTTACTCAGGCTTTTTGGCCATGACCCACTAAACCGGAAGTGGAAAAAAGACGCATCCAATTGGATCACGAGCAAAACCGATCGACCTGCGAAGAGTTACTACCAAACTCATTGATACCATGACTGACCCCAACGAATTCGAACAAATCGGCCAAGAGTCCAAATCTTCCAACCCGCTCATCGGTCTTTGGAAGATGCTCATGGACAACAAAAAGTGGTGGATGATCCCGATTGTGATCGTACTCATTCTGATGGGAGCGCTCATCTTACTCGGCGGATCTGCAGCCGCACCGTTTATCTACACGTTGTTCTAAGGACTAGGAGCGTAGTGGCAGGAAGCGTTCGTAGCCGATGAACGCTTCCAAAATCATGTCACTATCCGCGAATTCGATCTGCTGATTGTCGCTCCCGCCAGAAAGATTCGTTTCGTAGATTTGTTGAAGGCGATCTCCGTATTTTGGGATACTCAGTTCGTTCTGAATAATCGTCGCGTTGGCGTCCACATGCTCGGCTGGTTCAATCTCAAAATTTACCTGGGATCCAACACTCTTTTGAAGATCTGGCGAGGCCTGAACTTTCTCAATGATCTCTCGCTGGGCGATCTCGTCTAATTTGGCAAAATCAATTTTGAAGTCCGATACGGCATGCTCCACCCAAAGATCTGCCCCTGAAGCATCGTAAACCAATCCGTAACTCGCCTGAAACTGCTCCATCATTCGGGCCAATCGCGAACGAAATTCATCAAACCGAAACGTATCGATCGGAATATCGATTCCAGAATACAACTGATCCAGTTGGACTCCAAAAGATTTGAAATCCTCACTGATCTCGGGTAGGTCACGACCCACAAGTGTTTTGCCAAACATCCAGGGTTCCAAGAATCCCAGACCAAATCCCTCCGCAACACTAGTCGTAATGATGCAGTAAGCGCGGTCAATCAAAGTGGGAAACGAAAACTCAAAACGCTCACACACCCCAAAATCGACCATCAAGCCTAACTCTCTGGAGAACTCCTGCCACTGTTGGTATTCGTCCACAAAATCTCCACTTGTCGTTCCGAGCGTCGTGACATAACTCCGGCGTTTGTGACCTAAAGCCGCGTGCAATAATAACTCTCCAAAATTCTTTCGGCGCACCGCACGTACAGGATAGACTACTAACTCTTCGGGGCCGGTAGTCGTGTTCACTACGGGATCGTCGTCAAACTCTGGCATCGCGACGGGATTGGGGAGCCAATGCAGATGGTTTTCTGAAATCCCGGCCAGTTTGAGAACTTTATAATCCCTGCGATTGAGCACTACATAGTGAATTCGGTCACCAGTAGGATACGCACTGGGAGATTGAAGAGCGCCTTGCCTCAAACGATAATTTGCCGGGCGACCGTCCTCCGCAAAATCGTGAATCTGTAAGACTAAATGATAACCTCTTTTCGCGAGCTCCGCGATTGCGTCCGCAGTCGATGGGTTTTTACCAAGCGTCGAGTTATGGATGTGCCACACATCCGGTAGAGCACCGAGTTGCGACTTCACTGCCTCTTCCATGCGATCCGCCAAAAGCACCGAATCCACCCCACTCGCTGCGTCCACATATCCCAATCCGTCCACAACCTTGACTGGCAACACACAGTTCTCAGGAGGTTCATGACCCGACAAAACCACAACCTCGAAATCGGAACCAGTCTTACCGAGCCCAAGCAACGCGTTTTCCATGACGCGGGTCACTCCACCCGCTTTTACGTGATAGTGAACAAATGCGACGCGCATCACTTAATGCCAAATTTCTTGCGGTAATCTTCGTTTTCAATCATCGGCGGACGCTCCTCCTCAAGAATCTCGAAAGTCACCTGCTCGTATCGATTTTCCTGAGCCTGAAACTGACGGTAAATAGTGGCAAGTTCGGGCATCTTATCGATCATTCCGTATGCTTCCACTCTGTTCAGAAAACTCTGCAGAATGCCAAAAGACATTTTTCCGAGAGCCAAGGTTGTCTGATTCCGATGCACCCGCTGGTCCAGATCCGTTTGAGCAAATGCGTCAAGACCCCAATCTTTGTAAACATCTAAAATGTGCGATGTCTCCACTCCATATCCGATCGGGAATGGGATTTTTTCAAGAACGGTTCGCCTCACCGCATACTCTCCAGACAGCGGCTGAATGAGCGCGGTCAACTCAGGAAAAAACAAACTGAAAAGCGGCCGGACCAGGATCTCGGTCACACGTCCTCCACCACTGGGTCGAATTCCTGATGAAAATGCCAACGGTCGATCGTAAAAAGCCTTCACGTAATGAACCTCATCGCGATGAATGAGCGGTGCGACCAAACCGTAAACGAAGCGCGGGTGGATGTTTTTGATATCCGCGTCCACGTAACAAATGATGTCTCCGTCAAGCTGGTGAACTGCCTTCCAAAGGTTTTCACCTTTTCCTTTTTTGAATCCGGTTTTAGGCAGAATCTCACTCGAAAGGTAGGTATCTGCTCCAAACGAACCAGCAACTTTCAGCGTGTCGTCCGTGGAGCCGGAATCGATCACCGCCAACTCATCGATGAGTGGGTAACGATCCATCAGTTCGGATCGGAGAATGACGATCTCCTTCCCGATCGTTTTTTCTTCGTTCAAAGTGGGAATGCAGACCGAAACTTTCAGCCCCTTCTTCTCCTTCTCTTTGATCAGCTCTTTAAGATCCCAAAACTCGCCGTGATGGAAAGTGTTATTCTTCAGCCAACTATCAATCTTCATCACAAATTCCCTTATCAATCGCAATCAGCAGCGCCACAAGTTGAGTCAATCCCTGAAACATCGGATCAATCGCGGCACTCTCGGCATCCTCGTGAACATTAAACCCATTAGTGAGGCCAATCGTTAGTGCCGGGATTCCTTTATCCACAAAAGCGCTCAGTTGTCCCGTGGAAGGAGCAATTTTCGGCTTCACTCCGAGCTGCTCAACGATCTCCTTGACGGTTTTCACCAATGCGTGGCTGTAGGGAATACCACCCATCTTACGCCGGGCCACCATCTTGAGTTCAATCGTGGAATCTGTTTCAAAATCAATTTCATCCACAATATCCTGAATAACCTGAGTAATCCACGTGATCCTTCCGGTCTCTTCACTGCGCACCTCAAAACCCAGCGTCGCTCGCGTCGCCTCGGTGTTAAAGGCGTTTCCTCCGTGAATAGAACCGAGGATAACAGTGGTCTTAGGTTGGCTGGGTAGAGGAATCTCACCGATTCGGGAAATGATGCGATTCAGGATCGCGATTGCGCCGCCCGTGCTGTAATTCTTCCAGTCTTTTCGCTCAGGTGAAGTCACTGTAATTTCCCCCCGAAACATCCCTAACGAGGAATAACTCAACCGACCCAGATGCACGCCACGAACCACCACGCCTGTACGAACGGGAAGCGGAGAGTTATCCAGGAAAAATTTAAGTCCATCCAAGTTTCCCTTACCGAGACTTCTCGTCTCAGCCATGAGAATCAAATCGTCGTTGAACTGGATGTCCAACTTGTCCAGCAAAACTGGTAAAGTCGCTATCGCCGCAAGCCCCAGGGTATTGTCACAGATTCCCGGACCGGTGATCTCGTCACTCGTGACGGTCATGGCATGATCCACTTTCTCAGAGATGTAAGAATCGGCATTTGCGGAGACCAGAATCTTCTTTTTACCGGTCTTCCCGGGGATCACCGCAACCGCATTCTCCATCTCGTCGATCGAGATTTTTTCAAGACCCGCTTCAGTAAAACGGTCTCGAAGGAAAGCGATGCGCCTCTCCTCTTTGAAAGTTGGAGCGGGGATCTCCCCGATCATCACCGCATTAGCGAGCATTACCTCCTTGATCGAGGAAACATGATCGCTCAATCCACTCAGAATCTTCTCGATTTCGGATTTTCGCTCGGACATGTCGCGACTA
>JAKSBQ010000160.1 GCA_022361075.1 Opitutales bacterium
ACAGGAGTGTGGCACTGAGTTTGCTCTATAGTAAGAACAATGTTCAATCGACTCTACAGGTTTTTAGCGATATCGAAAATGCTATTGAGTGGTTGACTCAATGTGATGTTGTGTCTTTGGAGTTCAATGATTAATAGCGTTTAATCAAAAACCTGAAGCTTTATCGTATCAGATAACAGACATTCATTGTTTGGGATGGTCCTTGTTTGAAACTCTATGATCGATTCATTTTGAAGAGGCAGTAAAGATGACATGGAGTTTTCTTATTTGAATGGAATTTTTAACCAACGAAAGTGCGGGATGCTCCGAGTGTTCATTGCTTACTCGAACAATCGAAACCGGCTCCCGGAGGCCCGAGGGCACCAACGGGCTACCCTTGGTATAATGTCGCGATGATGTCAGGGTGTATCGGCCGGTTGGAATGTTTCAATCGACCGAAAACATGTGATCATCTGAGCAAACGGAATGACGATCGCTGCTCATGATTTTGACTCTATCGAAATTGATTTTGAACCGCTGGTAGGACTATTCTTCTCTTTTTAGAAGAAATGGATATTTAGGTGCTTTTTTTGAAAAACATGACTAGATTTTTTTTATGATGAAGCCTAACTTCCTCCTACTAACTTGTTTGTTATCCAGTGGAACAGGTGTCTATGCACAGGAAAAATTAGATTACCAGATCCCATGTGATGAGATTCTGGAGCTAGCTGATTTTCAACCTGCTCCATACACATTGTTTGATGAAGATAAAGAAAACATCGTTTTCGTATTTCGAGATGCGTACAAATCGATAGAAGAACTGTCGAAAGAAGAGCTTCGATTGGGTGGATTGAGAATTGATCCGGTGACAAATATTGGCAGTCGCACTCGATTTTATAACGATCTCAAAGTTCAACATCTTTCTAAGGGTGAGACTGAACCAAGACCGGTAGTGGGGTTACCTGAAAAACCACAACTCAGTCAATTCGTGTGGTCTCCAGATGAAACGAAATTGGCATTTTCCAACACCACCAAGAACGGGGTGGAGTTGTGGGTATTGGATATTTCCACCGCACAGGCACAACGTCTGACTGAAGCGAAGCTAAATGCCAATTTGGGAACCGTGTTCACTTGGTTTGAAGACGGAGAATCGTTGTTGGTCAAAATGTTGTCTCCTGAAAAGAAGGACTTGATCGATACTTCGAAAGCGATCCCGACAGGCCCTACCATTTCTGTAAGTGATGGAAAAAAGGCACAGAACAGGACTTATCAGGATTTGCTCAAAAACAAAAATGATGAATTTAATTTTGAGCAGCTGGTTTCCTCTGAACTTCATCAAGTGTTTCTGAATGGAAAATCCAAATTATGGTTGAAGTCAGCCATGTATGACCGAATGGCGTTCTCTCCGGACGGAGAGTATGTTCTCGTGCGAACGATTGAAAAACCGTTTTCCTATCTGGTTCCGTACAGGCGATTTCCATCCACAAGCGTTGTTTTCGACAAAACAGGAAAGAAGGTAGAAGAAATCGTTAAAGTTCCGCTTATCGAAGATCTCCCCAAAGGCTTCATGGCAGTGAGGAAAGGAAGGCGTTCTATCAGTTGGAGAGCAGACAAAGCGTCGACTTTGATTTGGGTTGAAGCTCTTGATGAAGGAGATCCCAAAGTTGAGGTTGATTTCCGTGATGAAGTATTTGAATTGAGCCAGCCATTTAGGGGAGAAGGGAATTCAATTTTGAAACTGATCAATCGCTATAGTCGCATTCTGTGGGGTACTCAACAACAGGCGATTGCATACGATTATTGGTGGAATACGCGTAACTTGAAAACCTATTTATTTGACCCGAGCGATGCCTCTATTGAACCTCAAATTCTTTATGATTGCGATTATCAGGATCGCTACAATGATCCCGGAGGTTTTGTTACCAAAGAAAATGAATTTGGGAGCAATGTATTGTTGTTTAAAGATGATTCGGTCTTCCTTATAGGTGATGGTTTTACTCCGGAAGGGCAGTTCCCGTTTCTTGATCAATTGGATTTGAAAACGAAAGAGACCACCCGTCTGTATCGCTCAGAATACACGGACCGCATCGAAGATGTTAATGATTTCGATTTGAAAGGTAATCGACTTCTAGTCCGTATTGAATCTCCTACCGATTATCCAAACTACTTTTTTAGAGATTTGGAGGAGCAGAAACTCAGCTCAATCACTTCCTTCGAAAACCCATTTGCAAGCATTCGTGATATCCACAAAGAAGTCATCAGCTACCAGCGTGACGATGGACTCGATTTAACAGGGACCCTCTATCTTCCAGCAGACTATGACTTTGATAAAAAAGAGAAGCTCCCCATGATACTTTGGGCTTATCCTCGGGAATTCAAAGATCGTTCAAGTGCGGGCCAAAAAACTCAGAATCCAAATGAGTTTACTTACCCTTATTACGGATCACCGATCTATTGGGTGACCCGTGGTTATGTGGTCTTGGACGATGCTACTTTTCCGATTGTTGGTGAAGGAGAGGACGAACCCAATGACACCTTCCGCACGCAACTCGTTGCGAATGCAAAAGCAGCGATCGATGCGGTGGATGCTTTAGGTTATGTTGACCGTGATCGAGTAGCAGTTGGAGGCCACAGTTATGGAGCATTCATGGTTGCCAATTTGTTGTCTCACTCAGATCTTTTTGCTGCTGGGATTGCACGCAGTGGAGCCTACAACCGCACTCTGACTCCATTCGGATTTCAGTCAGAAGAGCGTACTTATTGGGATGCACCAGAGGTGTATTATACGATGTCTCCCTTCATGCATGCGGATAAAATGAAAACCCCACTTCTCTTGATTCATGGTGAGGCAGACAATAACTCAGGTACTTACCCCATGCAAAGCGAACGCTACTTTAACGCCATAAAAGGCTTAGGCGGCCCTGTTCGTTTGGTGATGCTTCCAAAAGAAAGTCACGGATACAGAGCGAAAGAAAGCATCCTGCATTTATTATGGGAACAAGACACGTGGTTGGAGAAATTTGTTAAAAACAAACAAACAGAAATAGCCGCCGAATAATATCACCGTATTTTCGAAAAATAGTTTAAATGGAACCACTCCTTGGTAGTGGCGCTAAACCAGTTTTCTGAGCATCAGTTTAAGTGACTTCAGATCTGCTACCAAGTCCTTGTAGTCATCAGAATAGTATTTTTTCTGCAATTGTTCGGTAGTTTCGGTTTTTTGTTTCCGATCGATCGCATTTAAGAGTGCGAGTGATTCTATGAATCTCTGAACGGTTGATCCTAATAAATTTTCTATCAAATCGGGTATTTGAAGGTGTGCTGCCCGAGTCCAGTGATCTGTTTTTTTAAGGAGGTTGATTGTTGAACCAAACCCGTAACTGCGACGGCTGCTGTTCCATAACTGACCACAATTTTCGCCCCAATAACAATTCCTGGTTTAATGTGTATCGAGGAATTAGATGGCAATTTTTTGTCAAAAACAGGTCGTTTTTGGGGATTATTTCTCAACTCGCTGTGTTAAAGCTGGCACAGCAACGAACCACAGTCCCGCGGCGGCGAGAGCGA
>JAKSBQ010000462.1 GCA_022361075.1 Opitutales bacterium
ACAGGAGTGTGGCACTGAGTTTGCTCTATAGTAAGAACAATGTTCAATCGACTCTACAGGTTTTTAGCGATATCGAAAATGCTATTGAGTGGTTGACTCAATGTGATGTTGTGTCTTTGGAGTTCAATGATTAATAGCGTTGGTTTTCGCCTCATTTACAATTCCTGATTCAATTTGCGTCGAGGAACTAAATGGCCATTTTTTGTCAAAAACAGGTCGTTTTTGGGGATTATTTCTCAACTCGCTGTGTTAAAGCTGGCACAGCAACGAACCACAGTCCCGCGGCGGCGAGAGCGATCCAGGTGTAGATGGAAGTAAGGGCGTTTCCCATGATAGCCTGAAGTCCGGAGATGCCAAAAGAAACGACTCCTTTGCCAGCGCGGTAACCAAAGACGTCAATGACTTCTTTTGCCCGGTAGCGGGCATCAAAAGAGAAGGGGATGTAGAGCATCTCTTTGGCGGCACGGAAGATCGAGTAGTCTGTGCATTTGAACATTAAAAAACTTAATGTAGCCGTTTCGATAGAAGGGTGGATCAATAAGGCTGATACTGAACCAAGATGCAGTAGGGGAAAGATGAAATGAAGCACGCGCAGGGATACCATGCTTAACAATAAGGGAGAAATAACAAAATTGAGCAGGAGTCCGGTGGTTTCTACCCAAGACCAAAAGCGGTTTTCGTATTGGTTTTGTAGTTCTGCTGTTTCGAAGTTATGTTCGAGCAGCCCGTTGAATCGAAGTTCGGTGACAGCAGAGAGTATTTGGGTCAGAACCACCACCAGAAAGATATACTTCAAAACAGGATTGCTCCTAAAAAGACTCAGAGCCATGGGTGCTGTGCTTATTTGTTTCCGCTTTTTTTGAATATCAGTTTTGTAATCAGGTTCACCCACCCAGCGAAATCCGAAGTCTGAAAATACAACAGCAATGAGCGTCAGCCCTGCTGCAATTGGCAACATGGTCTCGGATCCCAGATCGAGCACAATCGCAGCCGAAATACGACTGCCCAAAATACTTCCAATCGAGGAGATTCCAAGCACTGCACCAAAGAGTTTTTTAGCATTGGAAGAGGATATCCTTGAATTGAGAAACGACCAATACTGCTCAATGATCAGGACAATATAGGCCTCTTTCAACAAATAGCCGGTAAACGTCAGCCAATTGAGTTGCAGAATCAAACCTGCGTAGTGGAGCAAAATCAAAACGGCAGAAGCGATGCATGAAATCGCCAGTGTTCGACGGGGTCCGACTTTGGTTAGTATTCTCACATACACCCAAACCGCAGCCAATACTGCCAGAACCCCAAAGCCCATTGCCATGGGTAACGCCCCGGAGCCATAAACATCCTTGTACAACGAATTGATGGCAGGTCTGAAAAATGCGTAACCCGCCAGAAGAAAAAAAGCCGAGGTACACATTGGTAAAACCGCTTTGAGATCTTGTTTTCCAATCATTGGTGATGAAAAAAGTTAGAAGACCGAGGTAAACGGATCATTGTCAGGAAGGAAAGGCGTAAAATCTAAATTGACAGTTAATTGCCGCTAAGGGAA
Source organism: Opitutales bacterium (assembly GCA_022361075.1). Classification (GTDB taxonomy): domain Bacteria; phylum Verrucomicrobiota; class Verrucomicrobiia; order Opitutales; family JAFGAQ01; genus JAKSBQ01. The sequence continues at coordinate 1,550 of JAKSBQ010000462.1, forward strand.
TTCAGGCCAGCCAATGTCTGCAGGTGATGCCGTCGCAGGCGAATTACGGAGTGTGCGAATGAGTCGGTCAGAATAGGAGCATGGATGATCTGATTGTTTTTTTACCCAAACAATAGATTCATGTCCGTCAGTCTGGCAGTATTCAGGGGATGCCTGAAAAACGTTTTGTTCGGGTTACGGTAAGACGTCCTGAGCAGAATGATTTTTTCTTCAATCCTTAATTGAAACGCTCCGTGTGAATTTATAGAAATTTGCTTTTTTGAGGCGAAGCTTCAGTGGTGGGGATTGATATTGCCATTTCGGGTAGTATGATCTCATTGCTGCTATTTTGTAGTTCTTCAGACAATACTTAGTGCCTGTACGATAGCTTCTTGAGCGTGTCAGATTCGTAGAGAAATCGGCACTTCGTGTAAAAAGTCCAACCGAGATATTGTGTAGTTGTATGTCTTCCCATTATCTCAAGGGTATGGCAAAAGCGAAAGAAGAGACTTCGAGCGGTGGGCTGCTTGGTTGGATTGAGCGAACTGGAAACAAGTTACCCGATCCAGCCATTTTGTTTTTGATCGCATTGTTCATCGTGTGGCTTCTTTCCGCTGTATTGGCACCGGTTGAGTTTACGGAAATCAACCCAAGGGATGGGGAGCCGATTGAGGTGGTCAATTTATTGTCAGGAACTGCAATGACATCGTTTCTGAGCAATTTGGTAACGACTTTTACCGGATTTGCTCCGTTGGGCGTTGTTTTGGTGGCGATGCTCGGTGTCGGAGTTGCTGATGGATCAGGATACATCAATACGGGTATCAAAATGATGTTGGCCAAAACGCCGAAGTTCCTTCTCACCCCTACGGTGATCATGGTGGGAATCATTTCACACTCTGCTGTCGATGCGGGATACGTATTGGTAATCCCGTTGGGTGGAATCATCTTTCACGCTGCCGGGCGACACCCACTGGCTGGGATCGTGGCGGCATTTGCCGGCGTTTCGGGAGGATTTGCGGCCAACCCATTACCTTCTGCGCTGGATCCTCTTCTGCAGGGGTTCACTCAGCCCGCTGCTCAGATCATTGCTGCTGACGTGGAAGTGAATCCACTGTGTAACTACTATTTCGCGGCGTCCTCAGGTTTCGTCATTACCTTTATTGGATGGTTCATCACAGATCGGATTATTGAACCAAGGTTGAGGAAACACACGCCCGTGGATGCAGAAGTCAAAGTCGAAAGTGACATGAGCACGATTGCGAAAAAGGAGCTCAAGGGTTTCATCATCGCATCTGCCGTGACACTCATTATTGCCACTGCGATTGGGTTCGCGATTGGAGCTCCAGAATCCCCATTCAGAGATGCGAATGGTTCATTGACCTCCTTTGCTGCACCCATCATGAAATCGATTGTTCCGCTCATTTTTCTATTTTTCCTTCTACCAGGAGTGATCTACGGATTTGTGGTTGGGAAATACAAGGCTGGTAAGGATGTAATCGACCAGATGACGGAATCCATGCGGGGAATGGCTTACTACATCGTGATGGCATTTTTCTGTGCGATGTTTATCGATGCATTTGGACGTTCCAATCTCGGAGCATTACTTGCCATTAAAGGAGCGCTCTTTCTGGAAGGGCTCAATTTGCCGGGTGGGATTACCATCGCTGGAATCATCCTGCTTACGGGTATCGTCAATTTGTTCGTTGGATCGGCATCTGCAAAATGGGCTCTGCTTGCACCCATATTTGTTCCGATGTTGATGCAACTTGGGTATTCGCCGGAACTCACTCAAGCCGCCTATCGTGTCGGAGATTCATCGACGAACATTATCACACCATTGATGCCTTATTTCCCACTCGTGGTCGTATTTTGTCAGCAATACTACAAGAAGTCAGGCATTGGAACATTGGTATCGCTCATGATTCCCTATTCGGTCGCATTTCTTGTTCTCTGGACTCTCTATCTTGTGCTGTTCTGGGTACTCGGAATCCCCCTCGGATTACAAGCAAGCTACACATTCCCTGCGTAAAACGGGCTGGCGATCAAAAATCATAAATAAATAACCGGGGACCGCTTCCTACAAATGCCTCTTCAACTCGGCCAGCTCCTTTTCGAGTCGTTGGATGGATTCGGAGACCGAAAACTGGTCGGAGGAAGCTTTCTTTTCATCATCTATTTTGCGTTGGTCCTCATCCTGGTGCATTTCATCAATGCTATTGACGATCACGCCGATAAAAAGATTGAGGATGATCAGGGAGCCACAAATCACAAAGGCTATGAAATACAGGGCTGCCCAGAATCCGAACCCCTGCGGATTTGGAGCTAGACTGGCATGTTCCATCCCTACACTGTAAACGTCACTGCCAAAAATTTGGATGTACATGACGTCCGTCCAGTCCTCCAGAGTTGCAACGCGGAAAAGGGTAAGCAGGGCAGTGGGCAAATCGCCGAAATGAACCGGATCATTACCTGAAAACTTGAAAACGCCAACAACTGCAAAGACATAGAAAAGCAAACCCAGCAGGAGACCGACGTATCCGAGACTCGGCAGACTTTTCATCAAGACGCCTACCAGGAATCGCAAACGAGGCAGCGCCGTGATGAGTCGAAACACACGCAATACCCGAACGATACGCAGAACCGCAAAGAACTGGGTATCCTGAAGGGGCAGGAAGAGGATTACTACAATTGCAAAATCAAAGAGATTCCACGGATCCGTGAAATACTTCCAGGGGCGATTGCCTTCAGCTGCAATTCTGATGCAAACCTCCAGGGTAAAGATCCACAGGATGATCTTGTCGATCGTGTGGAGCAAATGTCCCCACCGTTCCAGGATGGATGGAGAAGTTTCCAGCCCCACCGTAATTCCTGCCAGAAGTATCACTGCGATCATCCCGTTTTGAAACAGGCGATGATCTCTGAGTTGTTGAAAAAAAAGGGTTACTTTATGGTAAATGGAAGGCATCTGCGTCGAACGGTAGTAGGTTTGAGTAGCGAAGTTTGATTTTTAATCAAGCCAACTTCACAAAATGCTGACTCTCGTGACGCGTTATCCTTTAGAGGAGGTTTGAAGATGACATGGGGCTGGACTAGGCTCAGTCAGATGTGTCGTTCTTAATTTTTTGCGTTTGCCCCCTTTTGTTTACTCCTCGAGTCTCCTTCTTAAAACGGTAAACATTGGACCGACTTTCTTCATAAATCCTTTAGGTTATAACGACTCTTTCGATGAGAAAGAGCCGCTAATTGATACATTTGATGGTTTCGTCGATCAGGTATCGATCAGTTCAAGGTGTTATGTCCTTTTCCTATTTCGGAAGCAGAGAACGCTAACGGGTTGCTGAACACGATCTTTGACCCGAGCAACGCGGATATCGCTGCTAATACTAAGTAGCTGTGTGACTCAGAGAGAATTCCCTGGGAGCAGATTATGATAAGTGCAATACCGTAGGTGAATGAGAGTATTGAAAGAGCGATTCTAAATAACGTAACTCCTACGATCTTCTCATTAATGGTGAATCGATCCAGGAACACCGTCAGTATTAGGCTTACCACAATTCCAATTCCTACATCGATAAAATGGATCTCCGGAACAAGAACTCTCGTTAGCAGTTGCATGGGAAAAAGACTATATGCAAACACAAGTAGAAATGTCGCACAGGACATTTGAACGGAGCGATAGTCTTGGGTGGAACTTTCTTGCTCGAACGAGTTTCGTGGCGGTGTTCCATGAGTAGGTATATGATGTCTGTCGATTGAGTTCATTAGTTTGGGAGGGTTGAAAATTAGAAAAACAAAAAGCCCTGCTTCCGGGTGGAAAGCAGGGCTTGAAAAATCTAATTAACTAACGGTATTATCTATCGTAGTCTCTTCATCCACAGCTTTCCGGCGATGTCACCAAATGCGATTGCATTGTTTGAAATGGGTGCATTATTTGCCCAGAGCATGACATTCCCTTGATCCGTATTAACGGAAGGTCTGGTACTGGTCATGCAAACTGTGTTTTTCATAAAATGAGTGGGTTTAGCTCCTACCTAACTCAGAATTTGAAGAAGTTGTCAATTTTGATCTGATGAAGCATACAAAGCTTTAAAATCAGTCAGCGAGATAGCTCTTAATTTTAGTGAATTGCCCCACTATTAGTCTCTAGAACATGAAACATTGGACCGACCCTTTTTGTTTTCCTCCAGAATGCTGGATTGCTGGAATGCTGGACTAAATTGACGGGATAAATTTCGCGTGTCCCTAAACTTTATAATTCCTTGATTTTCAAATTGCGCCAGCGAACTTCGTAGGGACCTTTGCCACGTTTGATGCCATGGACCTGAAGTCCGATAAAACCGCTAGGATGGGTTTTGTAAATTCCTTGATCTGCTAAGTCTTCGACCAGCTGGTCATTAATATAGACCTTGATGGATGGACCTTTGGCAATGATATGATATTGGTTCCATTCGTCATTTTTGTAGATGTTGTGAGCATGGGTTTTATCCTTTGGCTTTTCAGACAACCAACCGCGACCAGTCGCTTCACCATAGATGTAACCGGATTGGCCCGGCCCACCTTCGATCTCAATTTGCGGTCCGTAAACGCGGCCATAATCCCCGACATCCTGTTTGAGGCGCGAACGGATTTGAACGCCTGAATTGAGTGCATTGTGAACTAGGACCTCAAATTTGAGTTCAAAATCTTCATAGAGTTGTCGTGTGCAAAGAAAGGAGTTCGGGCTTCCTTCGCGCGTTTGTCCGACGATCGCACCATCTTCGATCCAGTATTTGGCTGTGCCATTGAATCTGTGGAATTCTGACAAGTCTTTTCCATTCCAAAGGGGCTTCCATCCTTCCTGACCAGCCTGTAAAAGGCTAGTTGAGATGAGAACGAACAATGTGGGATAAAGTAGTTTAGATTTCATGTTGTTGCTATTGTTGAGAATGATGGAGCGTGGCATCCATGAATAACTAAAAAGACTTTTCTACTCAACGGAAATTTCGAAATAGGGTCCTTTAGCTGCTCCGTTGTGGGTATCTATGGTAAACGGTAACTTTTCGCTGTTTGTCGTTGCAGGGATTTTTGAAATCCTCCTGCCGTTTTCAGCGAGTTCCCAGATCTTTAACTCCTCTGCATGAGCGGTTTTCAGTTTGACCTCGGCAGTGATTGAAGGGCAGTGACCGAAGGGATCGAACCAATAATTTGAATGTTTCCGAGATTGTACTTAAAATATAGGTTTGACCCCTTTTGTTTGTACAACTACGAGTGGAAATGTAGTAAAAAGGCCCATTACACCGTTGCTCAAGCAAGAAACCATGCCGAAGATGTTGAAGCTGGCAGTGGTCTTGGATTCACGGGTCAGACAGCAGCTTGGTATACCTACGATTGTAAATGGGTTAAAAAGAAAACTAGTTTCTTAAGCAAAATTGTTGCACCGGTGGTTATTGCCATCGTCACTGCTGCCGTGACAATTGCTACAGGTGGCACCCTAACTCCACTTATTGCTGGTATTGGTGGCTTTGCAGGAGGTACTGCAGGTGCCCTCGCCAATGGTGCAAGTTTAGGGGATGCTCTAAGAGCTGGCTTGATGGGAGGTGCTGTTTCCGCATTAACGGTTGGAATAATGCAGCATACACCTATCGGAGATGCCATTTCAAAGGTGACTGAATCGGTCTCAAATACTGTCAGTACTGTATTAGATACAGTGACAGGCAATACTTTGAGTAATGCAGTGAATAATACAGTTACAACGATGATTGTTGGTGGTGGTACTGCAGAACTGATGGGTGGGGATTTCCTAGATGGTGCTGTAGGAGCTGCTGCGACAATGGTTGGAGGCGCAATTGGGTCCAGAATTGGTGAAAGTTTTACAACACCGGATGTGGGAACTGGTTTGAGTGTTGACGGTAATGTTGGAATTCAACCAAGAGATGGTAGGGTGGATTTAAATGTTCCCGATCCAGATTTAGGTCCTTTGGATATTCCTGGTACAGGTGACGAATGGGGATTTGGCGGTGAGATTATCGATCTTGATCCATTCGTTGTTAATGGAGGATCGGCGACTAATTCTTTAACTAACCAGCTGATGGCGGCAGATTCGCTAATGCAAAATGTTGTAAACGGACTTCCATCAGGAGGACCACAACCGATACAACCTGTTAGTGACATTTACAGCTATCACGAGGATGCAGATATCATCCATGAAGGAGTTGCTGTTCTCTCCGGTGCGGCCCTGGGTGGTGCCGCACTTGCAGAGGTTGGAGGAGCATACATGACTGCAACAGGTTTAGCTGATCTCACTTTGGAAGGACACGTTTTTCATGCTTCAATTCGATACGTACAAGCTTCGAACGCAGTCACGAGAGTTTCAACAGGAACATATCTTAAGATTGGCCGATATGCATGGTATGGAAAAAATCTGGAAGAATTTACAGGAAGCTTCCTTTATGATTCGCCATCATCTACACCAGGTGGTTACCTAGGATCAGGTGCTGCTAATTTATGTAAAAGACTAGGTATATGCGACTGAATATAATAAAAAAATATTTGTGCATCATATTAAAGATTGTGGATGCTTACTTATTTCCATTTCACATCATTCCAATAACAGGATTACTCTTTGGAATATTAGCTTTGACAATTGGTGTAGAAGCATTGAGCAGTGGGAACATTACTTTGTATAATGTATCTTATTATCAACCTACGGGATATTATATATCCAGTTTGTTCATCCTTTACGGTGGAATCTCGATCCTAAAATATGTTGTAATTAAAAAGAAAAAACTGCAAGAGAAGAGAGAGTCGAGGGGGGCAGACGCAAAAGATAAAGAAAGGGGTTGAAGTAGCTAAGAAGGCAGCCGGAGGGGAGCTAAAGGGGTCAAACCAATAATTTAAATATTGAATGTTTCTCGAAGCTGTTGCAGAGTTAAAGAATGCCTCGTAAAACTCGAATTGAATACCCCGGAGCGATCTATCACATCATTTCTCGCGGCAATTACCGGAAAGATCTGTTTACAATAGGCAAGTTGGGTGAGGCCTTCGAAAAGGCTCTCTTTGAAGTGACTGAACGTTGTAGATGGAAAATCCATGCTTATGTGATCATGAGCAATCACTACCACCTGGCGCTCGAATTGACCGAGCCAAATATGGTAGACGGAATGAGGTGGTTGCAGAGCACGTTTGCCAATCGTTTTAATCGATTTACTGGAGAACGGGGTCATGTCTTCCAAGGAAGATACAAAGCCATATTGATCGAACCGGAACGGCCTCTGCTTGGATTAGTGAACTACATTCATCTCAATCCTGTTCGTGCCGGAGTGGTGAGTACCGATGAGCTTAAGAAATATAAACTCTCTAGTTATCCTAAATTTTTTAAAAAGACCCTCGGTCTGGGATTATGCAGAGAAGAGTTTCTCAGTATTTTGAATTTACCGGACAGTCTTTATGGAATGAGACGTTATACTGAGCATCTGAAAGTGTCCGAGGAATCAGTCAGTGGAAGGACCGAATTAGCCAGAAAATACTGCAGGGGCTGGATTCTGGCGGGCAAGAAATTCAGGGAGGAGCTTTTAAAATCCTACGGCAGTGAAAATCCGAGCCCGAGGATTGAGGCAGAGGGTCGAAAAGCGATGAAATCAGTTGGGTGGGAGGAGTCGCTTGTGAAGTTACTCGAAACGCAGTCGAAAACTGAGGATGATATTTTGAGGGATCGAAAGGGCGCGGATTGGAAAGTGGTGATCGCGAAAGAGATGAGAAGAAGCACAACTGCCAGTAACCCATGGCTCGCCGATCACCTGAACATGGGACACCCTTCCAGAGTCAGTAATTTGGTGAACGGAAGTTTTTAATTTATTGGCTTGACCCCTCTGTCAGCTGCCATGATGGGTTCCAATCGCTGTAATAACAGACCAGTTTCTTTCCTTTTTGTTCTTAATTTCAGTCTTTGAAGCCTCTGCAGCTTCATCAAACTCAAGATCAATCCTCAAATCCCGATGCTTACCTATCTCATCTTTGCCTGCCTCGAGAATAGGTTTTTTTCTGGAGATCCCGATAATCTCTGCACTTTCGCGCGAAGAAAAGCTTCTTAAACAAGCATAACTGATGCCGCGGGAAGATCCTACGATCAAAACAATATTATCGTAGTCCTTTTTCCCAACCATCAATCTGATTTCGTGAACGTCTTAGAGTTAATTATTTCAACGATCCGCTATTACATTTTCATAATTCAGCGCTGAATAATTGACATAGTATTTCCTTCCTGATTTGCAGCGGGACTAAAATCTCCATTAGTATTCCCTGTCACTATTGAGTTGCTTGCGGCAACATGAGACAAAATTTCTGCTCGGATTCCATTTCCACTATTGTTGATACTTGTTCCATTTTGGAAAAAAATTGCGGAATTTCTTGTGCTAAGGACCCCATCGCCACCACAACCACTTACATGTGCATTGTTCGCCCAAACAGTAGAACACATTTGAGCTATAATACCTCGGCTGTCACAACCGGAAATCCTTATTCCGTTACAAATTACAATTGAATTATCATTCGCATAAACACCGAT